>CACZQP010000170.1 GCA_902783385.1 uncultured Lachnospiraceae bacterium
CAGATACGGTTTTGGTCAACAGTATCCTAACATAAATCAGGTGCTTTCTTCTTGCCTTATTTTCCCTACAAAAACTTTACCCTAGCATGAGAAGTTCTTCATCACACGCTCGTCCAGCCGCCGGTGATGACCATGACTTTGTCTTTCAGGGAAAATGTGTTCATACGATTCAGACCTTTCTACAGTGTGTTCTCACTGTGACGGGATCAGAGCCCTTTGATAATGCTGAGGTAATCCTGCCTCTGATCCACGACAGCATAAATCGTCACGATCTTCGCCGACTCATCAATCTTGTAAAACACCAGATCCTTTTCCGGAATCAGCACTTTATATCCCTGCCTTCGCAAGACCATATATCTGGGGTCTGTTCCAATGTACGGATCATCAGCGAGCTTCATGATATCTGCTTCAATTTGCTCCAGACGTTCCAGTGCCACCCGCTTTCCGAAATTCTCGGCGATATACAGGATGATCTGCCGAAGGAGCGTGTCCGCCGTATCCGTTCGAATGACCTTGTAAACGGATTTCATTCTCCCTTCAACTCCTTCCGGATCTCATCGAATGTATCCTGAACCGGGGCAACTCTGCCACTTCGTACATCGTCCTCCGCTTCCGCCAGTATCTCCAGCAATTCCAGCCTGGCTTTCATCCGGTTGTAGTGTTCATAGCCCATGGAGACCGTATCGCCTCTGCCGTTCACTGTGATGATGACGGTCTCGCCCTTTTCCCTGCATTGTTTTGATATTTCACTGTAATGGTTCCTCAAATCTGCTGACGGCCTGATTGCTTCAATAAATGCCATAGCGCACCTCCGTAGTCATAATATATCATTATATGACTATTATAAACTGTGGTTGCCTATGTTGCCAGTATCATCATATCTCTTTAATCCCGATTCCCTTCAAATTATGCCTTAATTTGTCTGTCCTATAATGTTGATCCAGGTGATTTCATCACTGTTCTCACGAACATCCCTGCTTGTGAACAAGTCCAACACGTTCAGCCCTGAATCCAGGAATAGGCTCCTGCAGGCATCCAGCGTCATGTCATGAAAAAAACGGCCCTCTATAATTCTTTCCGTTTTTCCTTCTTTGAAAGAAGCATATAGAACACCATCAGGTTTTAATAGTACTCGCATTCGCTTAACTATATCCGGCAGGTCTTCACCCTTCACATGAAGAAGAGAGGCACACGCCCAAATTCCATCGTATTGCGCGCTGCCGTCAAGGTCTTCAAATCTTTTGCATTCGACTTTAAACCCAAGATAATCTGTCGCAATTCTGCAGAGCTCTTCTGATGCGTCAAATGCCTCCACGGTATACCCTGCCTTCAGAAAAGCCAGGGAATCTCTTCCGCTCCCGCACCCGGCATCCAGAATCTTTCCGCCGGGTCTGACATACTTCAGAAAGCGATTCCGAATATCACTCATATCTGCGTGAATAGTGTTTGCAACAAAGCTCTCGGCATTCCGGTTATAGTAATCAATTGTTTCTTTCATGATACGTATTCCCAGCTTCTGAACCCGCATGTTTGTGCAGAAAGATAGACAGGGCGAACAATCTCCGGTTGTTCCGATTTGGGCAGCTGCATGACTGTTTTTCCCTGCTTCTCCTATTTTGAAAACGGACATCGCTTCCCGATGCACTGGTTGTTTTGTGCGGAATGTGTGCAGACGATATTGGGCTTTTCCATCTCGATGCCGAAGTTTTCCTTCACGAAATCGACGGCGGAAAGGATCGAGAGGTAGGAGTCGCGCTTACAGCATCGGGGACCGCCGATCTCTGCGATTTTCGCAAGCGAGCGCGCGGTCATTTTGTGAGACAGGGCAAACGGCTCCTGCGAAAGCGGCGTAGAGCCTGAAATGATGGAGATAAACATGCCGGAGCTGATGCCCGCGCCGCATGCGCCCCAGAAGCCGCAGGCCCCGCCGGGTACACTTCTTCCGCGGCTCAACATTTCCGTCAGGGCCGCCGGGAGATCGACCTGTCCGCCGGCATTTTTGTATGCAGTCAGGAGCGCGGCGCCGACCATCACATGGTGTTCCGGGCCATGCATGTGGCAGAACGGCATCGCCATCATCTTCTCTATAATAGCGACCGGGTTTTTTTGATTTCTCCGCAAGGCACAGACCGACGACCGCGTCGAGACCTGCCGTGTGACATTCGTTGCAGACGTAGTGGCCGCCCACGCAGCGCGTCTTGCTGTTTTCCTTCTTATGGCAGATCGCACACTCCATCAGCTCGTCTTTGTGGAGATAGACCAGCGGCGCTTTACAGATCAGGCATTCCTCGTTCATGGCAGGGGCTCCTTTCCCGCTTTGGGCACCGATCACCGTAGAGAATCGCTCTTTATCCTGTGGTATGATAAACCTATCTGATTTCATCATACCACAGGAGTGCAGAGCAAAATAAAAATGACGATCGAGGAGCTTTTACAGACGCCGTACTGGATTATCGATATCCTGCCTTCACAGGTCCCGGCTGGCAGTCCCGGGCAGTATTTTGCTGTTGAGAAATACTTTCTGGAGGAGCATCTTTCCGCCATCAAACAAAAGCACCTCAACCTGATCCTGAAGCTCAACTGCTACCGGGATATTTCCATCGACGAGGAGACGGAGGTCAATCCCTCTCCAGCACGCATCGCCGGGGAAATGATGGAGCGGTATCTTTATTTCATGGTCGGTGACGCCATGATCCTGTCGGAACCTGACGATACGCACCTGACAGTCTTTCACCCGGACGAGGCGCTGCTGGAGCTGATCAGAACGCTCGCGGCCGGGGAAGGCCTGTATGTGTGGCAGCCGGAGTAAGACATTCTCATCTGTTCCGTGCAGCAGATCTTTTTTCAGGCCACCTGAAAATCAATTACGTCAAGCTGTGACATGCCTTTTTTATCCGCATAAGAAGCCATGAGCCGATAAAGGATCCCAAAGCGCCTGTCCGGCCTGATATAGCCTGTTGACATCTTCTTCCATTGCACGCGCGCAAAGCGGTCACTCCAGGCGGCCAGCTCCTTTTCCGGGTCATCCAGATGGAAATTCGTGCTGACATCTATGCCGGAGGCCTTGACAGCCTTCAGGTCGAGCTCCATGCCGGCCCTGTTCTGTCCGTCAAAAGCGAGTCTCGCGCCCGGAAATCGCTCGGCCATCGCGCAGAAGAGTTTTTTCACGTCGTCCTTTCGGAAATAGAGAAAGACGCCGGATGCGATAAAGACTGCGCCGTCCTCTTTTCGGAAATCGATTTTGTCAAACCAACCCTGATCATTCAGGTCGGCGCCAATGTTCTTCTCCCGCTCATTTGACGCAAGGACCTGCTCCCGAAGCTCGATGACATTCGGAAAATCCACGTTTGCAAAACGGCACTGTCCGTTGTCTGCCTGATGCCCCGCCGTGTCCAGTCCGCAGCCCAGGTTCACAACCAGCGCCTTCGGATGGTCTTTCAGATAATCCTTCACCTCGCAGACCAGCGCATATTGCCGGGTCGCCGCCGCAATACAGGCAATCTTCGATCTGAGGCTGCCCTCCATGGATTTTAACGCGGAAAAATCGTAGTCCAGACGATCCATGATCTCCTGGCACTCCGTATCGTGAAACAGATCCGGATAGTTCTTCACCGCCCATGCCTTTCCGTAAAGCGGCATGACCAGCGTTTCCTGCACCGTGCTCTTTTCGATTTTTATCCTTTTGCGCATGGGAATCCTCCAATTTATCAGGCCCGCAGAATGTTTACGTCATGCGTACCTGTGGAGAGCAGCACCGTCCGGTTCTCCACATTCGTGAACCCGCCTGCCTCGGCAAGGTGCTTTACCTGTCCCTTGATCATACCCATCGGCATGCCCTGCATCTGATAGGTCATATATCCGACCACCATCTCCCACGGACCGGAATAATCTGCCTCGATTCCTTCATTCAGGCACAGGACCACACCGCCTGGATTTAAGGCGGCTTTCAGCTTTCCGAAAAACGCCGGGCCTCCCATCGCGGCGAACAGCATGATCGAAGAGCATAAGGTGAGATCGTATCCGTTCCCGATATCATCCTTTAGAAAATCGCCGGTCATGGCCGCCGCAAGGTCTGTCATCCCCTGCTGTGCGATCGTCTCTTCAATGAGCCCCTGCATCGGCGGCTGGTCATAGAGCACGCCGGAGCGGCCTTCTTTGTCCTTGATCACTGCCAGGCCAAGAAGCCCTGCGCCGCAGACAAGCTGCCTGTAGCTTGTCATGTAGGGGAGATAAACAAGCTGCCTGTACATACTGAGTTCTTTCATGATTTCCTCCGTTCCGTTGTTGATCTTTTTTGTTGACTCCTGCCTGTTGCCGTCAAATGCTTATGTTCAGTTTCGGTTTGTAATTACTAACCCTCGCTTCCAAAAAGTCCTATTCTCGCTTCTTATGTAAATTCGGATGGAAGCACAAAAGTGTGAGGTCTGAATCTATGACTTCTTCTCGAACAGACTGATCATCCCGTTCTTATAGACGAGCGCGATTTCCGCCATCATGCGGCAGATCGTATCCTTGTCTCTCTCCTCCAGCACGATCTTTGCCAGCATATCGAAATAGCCGCGCATCAGAAGATCAAAGGTCGCCGGGGCAATGCCGGAAAGCTTCTTTCCCGATTTTTGGGACAGTCTCCTTGCGCCCTCTATCTGTGCACGGCTCTTTTTCATGTAGGCATCAAAGAAGTTTTCGTACTTTGTCCCGTCGGAGCACTTCAAAAGGAGCGTCATTCCGTCCCGATTTGTCTGGATATAATCCACCAGCACCGGAAGCTGCTGCAGATAGCAGTCAATCATCCGATATAGCTTCTGATCGGCAGGGAGACGGTCCATCTCCTTTTTGATCGAGAACAGAATGTCCCCGAATCCCTTCGCCGTCTCATCTGTCAGCGCATAAAAGAGCTCTTCCTTCGTTTTGTAATATCCATAGAACGCGCCGAGCGTGTAGCCGGCATCGCTGACGATTGAACGAAGCGGAGCGCTTTTATATCCTTTTTTCAGAAACCACTTCTTCCCGCTTTTCAGGAGTTTTTCCTGTGTTGTCATAGCACGCATGACCCCGTATATATCTTTGATATATAGCAAAGATATATTACGCCAGCCGGAAGGCGTCTGTCGAGCGCGGGTCGGTGTATCCTGCGGCGGGAATCCTCAGTACCAGTCGTGCTTTTCACCCCGATCCAGCGCGCGGATCGCCGCCATTTCCTCCTCAGTCAGTTCAAACCCGAACAGGTCGAGGTTTTCCCTGATATGCTCCGGATTGGAAGAACCGGGGATTACGACGATGCCCCTCTGCAGATCCCATCGCAGGATCACCTGGGCAGCAGATACGCCATGCGCCTTCGCGATGGACACGATCGTCTCATCGCCAAGAAGCTCCGCCGTATGCCCCCGCCCGCCCAGGGGATACCAGCACTGAACCACGATGCCCTTTTCCTGAATGAACGGGACGACATCCTGTTCCTGGTAATACGGATGAATCTCGTTCTGAACGAGAGCCGGCGTGATCGCAACCTGCGGAAGGAACTCGGTCAGCTCCTCCACGTACCAGTTGGACAGACCCAGGGAACGGATCTTTCCCTGCTCCACATAAGACTCCATGGCTTTGTATGCTTTTACATCGTTTGTTCCGGGATGATGGAGGAGCATCATGTCGATATAGCCAAGGTCCAGCTTTTTCAGCGCCATCTCGATGGCTGCCTCCGGGTCGTCGAACTGGTTCGGATAGAGCTTCGTGATCACGAAGATTTCTTCGCGGGGGATGCCATATTCCTCCATGGCCTGCCGGACACCCTCTCCGACAGCCTCTTCATTGTGGTACATATAGGCCGTGTCAATGAGCCTGCCACCGCCCTTAAGCAGCGCTTTTACTGAGTTCACGCAGGTGTCGTGGTCCAGCGAATAGGTGCCAAGGCCCATGATCGGCATCGTATAGCCGCTGTTCAACAGGACTGTATGATTCTCAAAGTCAAACACGCCGACAGCTATCGCGCCTTCACTGTCTTCCTTCAAAGAGAAGGTCACTGTCGGATCTCCTTCCCCAAGCGCGGCGCGGATCTCATCCGGGGACATTCCCTGTACTTTGCCGAGACGGGTGAAGTTCCAGCTGTTCGTATCGTAATAGATCGTGATCTGATTTCCCTGGTAAAGGATCACGTCGCCCGGCTCTGTCGTGATGCTTTCATCGTTTGTCGGAAGTGTGGTTCCCAGCGGTCCCACCTTCTCAAAGCTTCCATAATCGTGCATGTCGACCGTGATGTCGCCATCCTGCAATAGTTCCACAAAAGCCTCTGCCGAAGAATTGTTTTCCGGCCTGATCACAAGAGTCTTTTCTCCGATATGCGCGTAGATCAACGTTTCTCCTTTCGATGGGCTCTCGCTCCTTATATCCGATGATGCCTCCGGGGCGGCCTGCACGCCGGTATGTTCCTGCTCCGCCGTCTGCGACGGGTTCGACGGGTTCGGCGGATTCACTGCCTGACAGGCAGGGACGCAGGCCAGGAGCATCAGGAGCATCATAATTACGGATAACATCTTTTTTCTGTTCATGGTCTGCGTCCTCATATTTCCTCTTTCTTTAACGGTTACGCTTCCTTACTTCAGATATTCCGTAAAGAAGCTCTCCAGCTTATCGAACGGAATTGCATCCTTGCCGCCGCCGTCATACAGGTCCGTATGGAAAGCGCCGGGGATGATCAGCAGCTCTTTATTGTCAGTATACTTGCTGTCCCTTACCATATCGGCATAGGCGTCCTTGCTGAAATAGCAGGAGTGCGCCTTGTCGCCGTGCATGACGAGAACAGCGGAACGGATCTCGTTTGTATACTTCAGGATCGGCTGGTTCAGGAAGGATTCGCATCCGATGACGTTCCAACCGCCGTTGGAGTTGAGGGACCTGACATGATAGCCGCGATCTGTCTTGTAATAGTCATGGTAATCCTTCACGAAATACGGAGCATCCTCAGGAAGCGGATCGACCACGCCGCCGCCGAGGGTGTATTCGCCGGCCTTCAGGTCCGTGAGTCTCTGCGCGCACATGGCCGCCCTTTTCTGATAGCGGGCTTCCTCGCTGTCCTCACTGTCAAAGTAGCCTTTGGCGCTGACGCGGGTCATATCGTACATGGTTGAGGCCACGGTCGCTTTAATGCGGGTGTCGAGCGCCGCAGTGTTCAGGGCCATGCCGCCCCAGCCGCAGACACCGATGATGCCGATGCGCTCCGGATCGACCTTGTCGCAAAGGGACAGGAAATCCACTGCCGCCATGAAGTCCTCGGTGTTGATGTCAGGGGATGCCATGTATCGGACATTGCCGCCGCTCTCACCGGTAAAGGACGGGTCAAAGGCGATGGTAAGGAACCCGCGCTCCGCCATGGTCTGCGCATAGAGACCGGAGCACTGTTCCTTTACGGCGCCGAAGGGACCGCAGACCGCGATCGCAGCAAACTTTAATTTCGCGTCCTTCGGGACATACATATCCGCCGCCAGGGTAATGCCGTAGCGGTTCACAAACGTCACTTTGCAGTGATCCACCTTGTCGCTCTTCGGGAACGTCTTGTCCCAGTCCTGCGTCAGCTTCAGCTCTTCCATTTTCATCATGATCCTTATCCTCGCTTTCTTTTCCTTCTACTTCATCTGCTTTTCCTGATTCCGGATCAGGTAGTCCATGCGGTCTACCCTGCGCTGGCTCTCGTGCATCTCATCGATCAGCGCACAGCGCTGTACTCTCATCTGGTGCAGCACCTCATCGTAGCTGCCGGATTCATAGAGGGCGACGATTCTCTGCGCTGTTTCTTCATTACAGCCCGCATCGGACAGCCCCTGTATCAGTTGTTCCTTTACATCCATGTCTGCAGGATAACCGCTTGCAGAATACCGCGCTAATAGTTATAGTTTATTTCATGATATTCTTATTACGAATATCATTGGCGGAAGAAACAAAAGAGGAGCTTTCCCGATGGAGATTCGCACTTTACGCTACTTTCTGGCGGTTGCCAGGGAAGAAAACATGACCAGGGCGGCCGGGATCCTGCATGTCACGCAGCCGACACTGTCCAAGGCTTTGAAATCTCTGGAAGACGAACTGGGCAAAAAGCTCTTTGTCCGCCACAGCTTCAGCATCCGGCTGACAGAGGAAGGCATCCTGCTCCGGAACAGGGCGGAAGACCTCATCCGCATGGCGGACAAGATCGAGCAGGAATTCGTTTCTCTCGACGACATCAGCGGCGGGGAGCTGTATCTGGGACTTGCGGAATCTTACCAGATCCGTTACCTCGCCCGGGTGATCAGAGACTTTAAGATGCGCTATCCGAATCTGCATTACCACATCACCAGCGGTGATACGGAACAGATCGCAGATAAGCTGGATAAGGGCCTCCTGGATTTCCTGGTGCTTGCGGAGCAGCCGGATGGCAGAAAATATGAGTATCTTACTTTTCCGGAAAAGGATGTGTGGGGACTTGTGATCCCGGAGAAGGACCCGCTCTCGAAAATGGACACGATCCGCGTGGAAAGCCTTGCGGGCTTGCCCCTGTTCTGCTCAGAGCAGGCATGGAACGGGGATATCAAAAAGTGGGCCGGGAGCTCCTTTTCAAAACTGAAGCTGGAGGGATCCTTCCGGCTCTCCTACAACGGTTCCGTATTCGCACGGGAAGGCCTTGGGTACCTTTTGACCTTCCGGCATCTGATCGACACTTCCGGGGAAAGCGGGCTTGTGTTTCGTCCTCTGGAGCCGGCGCTTGAGACCACGCTCTATATCGCCTGGAACCGATACCAGGCCTTTACGCCGATCGCGGAGCGGTTCCTGAAGCAGCTGAAGAAATCCTTCTTCAACGCCATAAATTCCTCCCCGGTCCCCGGGGAATAAACTATAATTAAAGGACAGCGGCGCGGCGATGACTTCAGACGGATTTCTGTTCTACTTCTTTGATCTCCGCGTTGGAGGCCTCCTTGAGGGAATAGGTATCAAACGCCGGCTCTTTCGGCAGCTCGATCTCAAGACGGCTGATCTTGTTCAGCCATACATTTCCCTCGATAAGGGACAGGTCAAAGACATGTCCTCCTCTTGTGCGGTCTTCGGAAACAAAATGCAGGTGCCAGCCGGGCGCATTGATGCCGTCCATATAATCGGGGTAATACACACAGATGAGCGTCCCGGAGATGTCTTGAAACGCAAAGTCCTTCTGCGTCTTTTCCAGGACCTCTTTCAGCCGGACGTGATGGGACCGGTGCGGCGCCTCGGATCTGGCCTGGATGCTTTTGAATAATCCGTCGATCCTCGCAATGTGCATACTGTTGAGACCGAAGTCTTCCTCGATCTTGAGGTCGAGCCAGTTTTTGAGGCTCTGGATATCCCCGATCTCCCTGATGGAAAATGCGGTTTCCCGGTTCAGGAAGGTGACCGCGCAGAAAGGCACGCCCGTCGCTTCATCCACCCGGGTGATTGCTCCGTTTTCATCCGCCCGGTACGGGTGGCCGTCCGCAAGGATCATCTCGCCGTTGACGTCCTCGTAGGTTCCGAGGCCGGTATCCCCGTGCCTCAGCAGTTCGGAAACCGGGATCACAGCACGGCTGTAGCCCATGGCCAGTGCCTGAAGTGTAGATACCTGATACATACTGCTCATTCCGCCACCTCACAAAAACGTCTCGCCTTGCAATAGTTTATATCAAGCAGCCCCTCTCAATCAAGAATCCGTCCATCGCGGGAGATCGTCACGACCTGCCAGGGGATGAATTTCCCGCTCCCCTGCAGTGCGTTCCTGGCCGCCATCTCAAGGCCGCCGCAGCACGGCACTTCCATGCGCACGATCGTCACTTCCCTGATATCGTTATCCCGGATGATCGCGGTAAGCTTCTCGGAGTAATCGATACCATCCAGCTTCGGGCATCCGATGATCGTCGTCCTTCCGCGCATGAACTCTTCATGCATGTTGGCATAGGCATAGGCCGTACAGTCCGCCGCTATGAGGAGCTTTGCGCCATCGAAGAACGGAGCCTGCGTAGGAACAAGCTTGATCTGGCAGGGCCACTGGGCAAGTTGCGATAAAGCCGCTGCATTTGTATTGGCCGGAGCCTGACCCTCACGTGCAAAGCTCGCCAGCTGCGAACCCGGACATCCGACATGATGAGTCACTGCACCGCCTTCCTTCTGCATCTTCGCCTCCATAAGCTTCCTCTTCTCATCCTGCGTTCTCTTTACTGCTGCTTCATCATATGCCGGCGCTTCCCGTTCCTCAAAGGTGATCGCCCCTGTCGGGCAACTCGGGAGACAATCCCCAAGCCCGTCACAATAATTCTCGCGTACAAGCTTTGCCTTGCCGCCAATGATATCAATCGCTCCCTCGTGGCACGCTGCGGCGCACAGGCCGCAGCCGATGCATTTGTCTTCATCGATATGAATGATCTTCCGAATCATCGCTTCTCTCCTTTTCCGGTTCTTCCGGCACTCAGCTTTCCTTGCCTACCTTATAACAGTATAGTATGATGCCAAAGGAATGTATGTGGTTATTACCACATAATTAGATTTTGCTGTTTGCTTTTTTCGAGGTTGCCCATGAAAGAAAACATTCTTGCCGGTACACAGATCTTTGGCGGTATGTCTGAAAAAGAGATAAGCACCGCAATGGAGAAGCTTTCTTCCGTCGAGAAGAAATATCGAAAAGGCAGCCGTATCCTTCACGCAGGATCGACCATAGACAGCATCGGTCTTGTACTGGAAGGCAGTGTGACGATCGAAAACAATGATATCTGGGGAAACCGGACGATCCTGTCCCACGTCGGCAGCGGACAGTTCTTTGCGGAGACCTATGGGTTTCTCGGTGATATCCCCCTCCTTGTCGACGTGGTCGCCAATGAGACCTGCCGGATCCTGTTCCTTCGCGTCGCGATCCTTCGCACACGCATTGCAAAGGTCGAACCCTGGATGATGAAGCTCACCATGAATCTTTTGATGATCACTACACAGAAGAATCTCATGCTCTCCGGCAGGAGCTTTCAGACATCTCCCCGGACGATCCGCGGCCGCGTCATGGCCTACTTAAATAGCATTGCCATACAAAAAAACCAGTCGGAATTTGATATCCCGTTCGATCGCCAGCAGATGGCTGACTATCTGAATGTTGAGCGCACGGCGCTTTCGAAAGAGCTCGGCAAGATGAAGAAGGACGGTCTGATCGACTATCACAGGCGGCGCTTCATTCTACTCCTCCCATGATCTCAACTTGTTTTCTCAAAACTCATTTCCGTCAGAGCCTCACTGAGAAGATCCTCCGGCTTGGCGTCCGGCCGGATCCAGTCGTCTATGTATCTCTCCGGCAGGATGAGCGGCATCCGGTCATGGATGAAGCGTATCCCTTCGCCGGGTTCCCTTGTCAAAATCACAAAGACCGGGAGCCCTTCCTCGATCCGGTACAGGCCGCACAGCCAGGTCACGGCAGAGTCTTTCGGCAGGATCTTGTATTTGTCTCCGGTACGGATCCTTCCGTCATTGCCGCGCAGGTGCTCCCATTCGAAGTACCAGGATGCAGGTACGATGCAGCGTCTGCGTTCCCAGGATTCCTTGAAGGTCGGTCTGGAACCGGCGGTCTCTGACCTGGCATTCATCAAAAGGGATTTCCCGGAGAATCCCCACTTCATCGGAAAGACAGCACGGTCGCCGGATCGGTCCGGCGCTATGACCGGGACCACATCGGTCGGCCGGATCTCCCCACAGGTCTTGATGCCGGTCGTCCCATGCCACTTGCGAACCAGCGGAGAGCGGCTCATTTCGAGGGCGATCGAATGAAGTTCCGGCGATTCTTCAACCCAGTATCGGCCACACATAAGCATTCACCTCGCACAACCGAATTTAACTTTTTGCTTTATTCATTGATACCCTCCGCCACAATCATACCATCCATTCTAAACTCTTTTAATGCTGCCGTAATATCTTCTGCAGTATAAGTCTTCATTCCGTCTATGATCTTCTCGAACTTCAGGCCTGCTGCATCCGTCCCGTCAGATTCATTGCAGATCATAAAATATCCGCCCGGCTTTAACACTCTCGCCACCTGGCAAAAGCACCGAGAAAGACCCGGCCAGAAATAAACCGTCTCGAAGGCCGTTGCCAGATCATAGCTTTCTTCCGGCAGTTCCAGAGAGGATACATCTCCCTGCTGCACGATGCATCTTCCTGCCGCAATCATTTCCTGATTGTACTCCTTTGCCTTTTCCACAGAGAGCTCGGATAATCAACAGCTGTGACGTGTGCCTCCGGATACCTCCGTAAAAGCTCCCCTGCATTCCGTCCTCCGCCGCAGCCAAAATCGACGATGCTCCCCGCAGCTATATTCTGCAGATGATCAAGCCCCCAGTCGGCCATCTTCGCATGCCCGGAGTTCATCCCTTTCAGCATCATTTTTCCCAGAAAACCCTCCGGCTTCCGTGTCTGACTTACAAAATCCTTAAGCAGTCCCATAATCGTCTCCTTTCTCACTCATAATTCACCCTTTTATATCCGTTTCAGAAAAGACTCCGCTCTTATATGCTTCCCTCACGATCACATTCAGGTAGGTGAACCCATCATTCAAAACAAACAGAGCAGGCTCGAAATCCTTCGAATCCTGCTCCGGAAAAATCGAGTATTCAAACTTGTTTAGGGTCTGCGTTCTTTCGGGTCTGGTTTTAGGGGCTCTCAGTAGGGTCTACTTTTAGGGGTTGGTTTTAG
>CACZQP010000171.1 GCA_902783385.1 uncultured Lachnospiraceae bacterium
ATCCCGCTCGCTCTTCTTTTCCGCGGCGCGCTCCATGGCGCGAATGATCCGCTCCCTGGCGCTCTTGTCCTTCAGGATATAGCTTAAGGCATTGACATCATACCCCTCCAGCGCATATTCAAGCGTGGAAGCATAGATCACGAGGTCGCCGATATAACCCATCTTGCGGAGACGGGCTGCGACTTCGATCCCGCGAAGGTCCGGAAGCTCCGTGTCCATGATGATCACGTCGACTTCCGTATAATTGTCTTCCACCTTAAACAGGAGTTCTTCACCGGACGAAAAGATCTCAAGCCGAAGCCTGATCTTGTGTTCTTTTGCAAACTGCTCTACAATTGCGCGGCAGTCTTCCTGTTCCCGTCTGCTGCCGTCGCAGATTATTATGTGCATAAAAAAATAAAGTTCTCCTATTCGAACAGATATGTCTATTATCTATAATATTACCCTGATTTTCAAGCACAACAGTCAGGACGGACTGTTTTTGACCATTCCGGGGAGCTTTTTCCGCACCGTCCTGTAATAGATCAGGATCAGTACTGTCGTGACGGCCCATGCGAGCGGATAACAGATATAAATAATGCGGATGGAAGGCGCTGTCCGCATGGTGATCGCAAGGAATACCTGGCGGAATCCGATCATGCCGATCAGGCTCAGGATCATCGGCATGAGGGAGTGCCCGTAGCCCCGGAGGATCCCCGTGTAGATCTCCCGCGTCGCCATGATCCAGAAGCAGGGGAGCAAAACGTGCATCATCTCCCGCCCCGTCCGCACCACGGCAGGATCATTGTTGAAGAGCGAGACACACTCGTCGACGAAGGCAAACACGATGAGGCTCAAAACAATCGTCATGCCAAGGCCGAGTGCAAGGCACCTGCTCTTTCCCGCGCGGATCCTGTCATACTTTGCGGCGCCCAGGTTCTGGCCGACGTAGGTGCTCATGGTAATGCCGAAGCTCTTGACCGGCAGGACAATGAATTTGTCGAGCCGCTGCGCGATCCCGATGCCCGCGACGCTGGTCGTGTCGAAAAGATTGATATAGCGCACGACGAACAGATTCGAAATACCGATCAGGGCGCTCTGCATCCCCGCGGCCACTCCGATCTGCAGGATGGAGCTGACCACACTTTTGCCGCTTTGAAAAACCTCTCCAAAGGAAAGGACTTTCCTGCCGATCCGGCGGGCAATGGCCCGGTAGATCAGCGTTACGGAGACAAACTGCGAAAGGACGGTCGCGATCCCGACGCCGGCGATGCCAAGCCTTAACACCACGACGAGAAACACGTCCGTCACTATATTGACGGTGCTGGAGATCAGGAGGATCTTAAACGGCGTGCCCGCATCTCCCACTGCCCGCAGGATTCCCGCGCCGTTATTGTAGATGACGGTAAACATCAGTCCCAGCAGGTAGATCCGCAGATACACCATGGCTTCCGCGTAATAGTCCGGCTTCGCGCCGGCAATCCACAGGAGCCTTGACGCGAAGATCTCACTCAGTGCCGTGAGTGCAATTCCGAGAAGAACAGCGAATGAAAACCCGATCCGGATTGCGCGCTCCGTTTCCGCGGTATCGCCCCGCCCGAAGGACTTCGCCACGACGACGTTCGAGCCTACGGACATGCCGTTGAAGAAGTTCACCAGCATGCCGGCAATGATGCCGCAGACCATGACTGCCGCCAGCGCCTTCTCGCTCACAAAGTTTCCGACGACAAGCGCATCCACGCTGTTGTAAAGGTTCTGCAAAAGCTCCCCGGCGATAATGGGGAGCGAGAAAAGAAAGACGTTCAGGACGATATTTCCGTCCGTAAAATCGATTTTTGTAAACCTGTGCATAAGCTCCTGTCCTGTGCCGGCGTCCTCAGCAAATGCCGCACAGGTCCTTCACCACCTGTGACGCGATCATAAGTCCCATGGCTGCCGGAACGAATATGGCGCTGCCGGGCGTATCCTTTCTGCCCCGTCCGGATTCTCCGGCGCCTGAGTGTTCAGTGTCTTCCGGTTCCGGCCTTATGGGCATCTCCTCGGAATACACGACCTTCAGGGACTTTATGTCTCTTTTTTTCAGCTCCCTGCGCATGATGCGCGCAAGCGGACAGATCTGCGTATCGTAGATATCCGCCGTCCTGAGTTTCCCGGGATCCAGCTTGTTGCCGGCGCCCATGGCGCTGATGACCGGGACGCCCTCCTTCTTTGCCCTGAGGATGATCTCGATCTTTGCCGTCACGGTATCGACCGCATCCACGACATAATCGTATTCCCCGAACGGAAACGACTCCGCGTTTTCCGGCAGGAAAAAGCACTCTCTCGCGTTCACCTGCACATCCGGATCTATGTCGCGGATCCTCTCCCGCATCACTTCCGTTTTCGGCCTGCCCAGACTGGACTGCAGTGCTATGATCTGCCGGTTGATGTTCGTTAGCTCCACCCTGTCCATATCTACGATATCCAGCGTGCCGACGCCGCTCCTTGCGAGCGCCTCGCAGACATAGCCCCCGACGCCGCCGACTCCGAAGACCGCGACTCTGGATGCGGCAAGCTTAGCCATTGCCGCTTCCCCGAGAAGCCGCCCCGTCCTTTTGAACTGCTCTTTCATGCTTTTCTCCTTTGCCTTCCGCCTGGCCGACGCACGAATAAACAGATTTTACATCGTCCACTTCGGCCTGTCGAGCGCGACTTCCGGGTACTGTCACCCACCTTTTTTCTATGCAAATATTGCAAAAAATGGTAACATTACTTAAGCAAAACAGCTTTCAGCGAGGATCCATGCACAACGAAACCGACATTGACATTCTGAAACAGTATATAGATCGGACGAAACAGATCCTCGATTTGTCATCTCCGCAGCTGGACGGCATCAAAAATGCGGAAGAATACCGCCATGTGCTCACGGAGTCCTTCACGAAAATCGGTCAGCTCGCACAAAAAAACAACGCAGTACTGAACCGGCATTTCTACCCTCTCGTGGATAACTCGGCCAAGCTCACTTCGGACGAGATACAGACTCTCCGCGAATTCAGCGCATCTCTCATCGATACCACGAGCATGGAAAACCTGGATCTCCCGCTCATCCACATGCAGGCGCAGCGCATGCTCTCAGAGGCCAGGGAGAGAAAGGATCAGCGCGAGATCATCCTCGCCCTGGACAGCATGGTCATCTCCGCCTATATGATGCTGAACCTGACACTCCGGCTCTATCCGGACTGCGATCTGTGCTTCCGATACCGCGACATCGGGCTTTCCGCCGCCAGAGAGCTCCTTACTTATCTGGAAAAGGAAAGATTTCTCGCCCTTCCGGACAATGAGTGCCGGGAGCTTGTCCTCATCAACTCGCGCTACATCAGGGCGCTGTTTGAATGGGAGGACCAGCCGGACAAGGAGAGCGTCAATGCACAGGACATTGCCCTGATGCGGCGCGCGCTCGAGGTGGCGGACGACCCGTTTTACCGCGCTCTTGCGCCGGATTACAAATGGGACATCCATGTATTCCGCACGCTCCAGTACCTGTCGGATTTCACGGAGTATCACAATCGGCACGGTTTTTCCGCGGCGCAGCTCAAAGAGATCGCCGGCTATACAAGGCGGCTCATCTCTTTTCTGGAAGAACACCCGGAGCTGGAGGAAGGCTGTCCCAGGCAGGAGCAGACGCTCTATCTCCTGCGGAATACATATTTTGCCGGAGAGATCTCATTGGCAGAATACAGGGAGGGGCTTCTTTCCGTCTTCTCCGAGCGCGATGCAAAGGATTACACGGCGCGCAGCATGTTCATCAACTTCATCGTGCCCTACGAATACATCCTGACGCTCGATAAGCGCTCACTGTCAGGGGATGAGATGAAGAAACTCGGCGAGATCTATGCCTGCATGGCGCAGTACGCCTACCATATGCCCAAGACCGGCGTCCTCTCCTTTATGGTGACCTTCCTGTCCGATGTACTCAAGCACTACATCGAGGTCCCGGGCGGTGTGAGCTTTGAAGACATGTGTCTCAAGCTGATCGCAGCCATGCATCCGCCGACTTACGTCCACACGCTCAGCGTCGCGGATTTTACCGTGTTTCTGACCGCGCACCTGTTAAAGCGCGAGCCGGAGCGCTTCATCGGCATCTGCGGTGTGAACCAGGCCTCTGATGTTCCGGAAAAAAGAACGGCGATCCTCGACTTTGTATACCACGCGGCCCTGATGCATGATATCGGAAAACTCCTCATCATCGAGACCATCATCACCTACGGAAGACAGCTCCCGAAGGAGGAGCTTGCTCTGATAAAGACCCATCCCGTGACAGGCGCCTCTCTCCTGAAAAGATATCCCGGCACCGCCAGATACGCGGATTTTGCGCTGGGCCATCACAAATGGTTTAATGGCGCCGGCGGCTATCCGGAGTCTGCGGATATCGAGCATCCCGAGAACAGGGTGCTCTTATCTCTCCTCACGGCGGCAGACTGTCTTGACGCCGCAACCGACTCTGTCGGGCGAAGCTATAAAAAGGGCAAGACGCTGGATGAGTGCATCGCGGAGCTCCTGGCGGAAAGCGGTACGCGCTACGCCCCCTATGTGGTCGAAATGCTGAATGACCCTGCGATCAGGGGAGGTCTTGAACGACTTGTGAACGTGAACCGTCAGGAAAACTACCGAAAGACATTTGTCACGCTCAAGGAACTCTGATCAGCCTGCAAACCGGCAAATGCTTTGCACATATTTGAGACAACACTCACGTTTATCCGCTGCGTTTGCGAAAGAACTGCTATTCTTACCTAAATCTTCTTTTAGGAAGTCTACTTCCACCGTTTTGTTTCTAAAAGGACTTCTATTTTTCGTGTCTTGGTTTGTGTAGCAGTTCACCTCACGTATTTTGTTTCTTAAAAGACTGCTATTTCCTCTGAATTGCCTTATGCGGCAGTCCGTCTCCTACATTTCATTTCTTAGAAGGACTACCATTTCCTTTGAATTGCATTATGCAGCAGTCTGTCTCCTATATTTCATTTCTTAAAAGACTACTATTTTCTCTAAATCACCTTATATGGCAGTTCTGTTCATTAATTCTGATTTCATGAAGACTGCTATGATTTGTAAAGCATCTTCCGTAGAAGTCCTTTTATCCAATATCGGCGGCTAAAAGGACGTCCAGCGCCCTCTCCACCGCTCCGCGGCGTCTCGGGTCAACTCTTCCCTGTATCGCAAAAAAGAGAGCCCTTCGGACTCTCTTTTTGTGATAGCGAGAGGGGGACTTGAACCCTCGACACCGCGGGTATGAACCGCGTGCTCTAGCCAGCTGAGCTA
>CACZQP010000172.1 GCA_902783385.1 uncultured Lachnospiraceae bacterium
ATTCTTATACGCCTTATACCACTGCTTAAATCCATTCAAGGTGAGCCGGTCATCCAAATCCTCGATTGGTCTGGATGCAGACTCTATGATCTGCCTGCAAGTCTTCTTTTCTCTCAGCATCTCGTATGTAGGCCCAAGCGGATCGCCATACTTTGCCGCGGTGGCAGCATAGATGTACGCGCGGAACAGCGGCGGCGCCGCCTCCTTATATCTGCGCCCGAGTTCCCTTCGTTCTCCATACATTATACGCGCGATCTGCTCCTCGGAATAACCTTTTGCCTTAAGCTTTTCCGGCAGATTCCTTAAAGCATGCACTTTTTCCTCGTATTCCAAACGCAACGGGCTTGATTTAAGCCCCATCTCCTTGATCAATTCGATCTCCTGCTCATACTCAGTCATAGGAAGCGCTCCTTTTGCGTCGTCTGGTAATAAGCCTGCTTTGTCCGGGACCGGTAATAGCGAAAACCGGAAACTGCCAACAGTATTCATAACCCCCCTAAAAGGGCGTTGTGGAAAAAAAGAAGCGGCTGATATCTTCCGCGGAATACTGCTCATGCTTCATCCACCAGCGCACGGTCTCCGCAAAATCGCAAACCATGTGATTAAGCATATATTCCTGCGGCACATCGGCGCTATGCTTCTCAAGTTCCCCCGAAAACAGCTGCACCAGGTATTCCTTAAAGTATTGCATAAACATTTCCCCGCTTTCGCAGGAGAGGATGCTTTTGATATAGGGGCGACTGTCATTCAAATGATACAAAATATGTGTGATCTCACCCACGATATCTTTTTTCTTCGATGAAAAATCATGCGTATCTTCCTTGTGCAGATCATCGGAGAAGACATGCTCGAATATTTCCGTACATAGAGCACGAAGCAACTCATCTTTCGTCTCGAAATGGGCGTAAAATGTGCTGCGGCCGATATTCGCCGCATCTATGATCTCTTGAACCGATATATTCGAATACGTCTTTTTCTCGAGAAGACCCGTGAAGGCTTCAAACACGGCCTTCCTTGTTTTTTTCTGACGTCGATCCATCACAACCTCCCGGACAATTAAGACGAAATGTTCCGTAACGTACTTCTGAACCGTATTGTTTCTTGAAACGAGTCTCACCGGACACTAAAATCATAAGCGAACAATTTGTTCATTATCGAATTGATTGTATCGATTGCAGCGTGGCTTGTCAAGGAGGATATTTTCATGATAAAGAACTGGCTTGAAAATGAGCCGAAGGTAACATTGGTCTGCGCCGTAACTTCCGGAATATCGCTGGTGTTAAGTATCACGGGAATGCTGAAAAACGTCTTTCCCTTCGATATCGCCTGGGTTGCCATTATCCTGTGCGGCATTCCGATTCTGGTAGGCGCGTTGAAAGGAGTCCTCTTTGAACACGACATCAAAGCAGACCTGTTGGTAACCTTGGCGCTGATCGCTTCCGTAGCTACCAAAGAATTCTTTGCCGCCGGTGAAGTTGCGCTCATTATGCAGATCGGTTCGCTCCTGGAGGATTATACCTCCGGTAAAGCGAGGGAAGGTATCGAAAAACTCATAAAGATCAGCCCGCAGACCGCGCGTGTGACGCGAGATGGCGCGACCGTTGAACTCCCGGTGGAAGAAGTCAAAGTCGGCGACATCCTCAGCGTTCTTGCGGGAGAGATCGTACCGGTAGACGGCACGATTCTGGAAGGAGAAACCTCCATTGACCAATCGGTTATGACCGGCGAAAGTATTCCCGCGGACAAGGCCGTGGGAGATAACGTCTCCAGCGGTACGATCAACCAGTTCGGCACCTTTACGATGCGGGCCGATTCCGTCAGTGCTGACAGCTCCCTGCAGCGGATGGTACGGCTGGCGGAGGCGGCTGAAGAAAACAAGGCCCCCATTGTAACAGCAGCTGACCGTTGGGCAACCTGGCTGGTCGTGATTGCCCTTTCCTGTGCGATCCTTACATGGATCGTAACCGGCGAGTTTATGAGAGCGGTCACGGTGCTGGTCGTTTTCTGCCCCTGCGCTTTTATCCTGGCGACGCCCACGGCTGTTCTTGCCGGTATCGGAAACGCGGCCAAATATGGTATTATCGTCCGTTCCGGCAACGCCCTGGAACGGCTCTCGAAAATCCGGCGCGTTGCTTTTGACAAAACCGGGACCCTTACTTACGGCAAACCCCAGGTGACGGCAAGTGTAGCCGTCTCTGGAGGTTATTCGGATCCTGATGTTCTGCGCATGGCGGCTTTGACGGAACAGAAATCCGAGCATCCTCTCGGCAAAGCCATTTGGTCGGCGTATGAAAAAACCGGCAGTGAAAACGGAACTGCCAACGATTTCAAGGTGATTGCCGGGCAAGGCGTATCCGCCCTTATCGACGGTAAAACATTACTCGCCGGGAAAGCAGACTTCATGCAGACACAGGGGATCGACGTCAGTGCCTGCGCGGATGCCTGCGCTCCTGAACTCAGCAAAGGAGCTACCATCGTTTTTGTAGCGGCGGACAAACAGCTCATCGGCTTTATTGCCCTTCGGGATACGCTGCGCGAGGATGCCAAAGCGACGATCGAGAAGCTTCAATCTGTGGGCATTACGCCAATGCTTTTGACCGGAGACAATGAATACGCCGCAACTGCGATCGCGGACAGCGTGGGGATCCGGGATGTCCGTTCCAATCTTCTGCCCGAGGAGAAGATGAACATCATAAAAGGCTTTGCCGGCAGTGAAGAACCGATCTGCATGATCGGAGACGGCGTCAACGACGCCTTGGCGCTGACAAGCGCTGATGCCGGGATCGCCATGGGCGGGATCGGCTCAGACATCGCAGTGGCGTCCGCAGATGCGGTCCTGGTAAGCGATGATATCAAGCGGCTCCCATATCTGTTCAATCTCATGCAGAAGGTTATGAAGAAGGTGCACATCAACATCATCGCATCTCTGATCATTAACCTGACGGCTGTCGTATTGTCGGCGCTCGGCATCCTGAGTCCCGTCACAGGGGCGTTGTGGCATAACTGCGGTTCTGTGTTCGTGGTGGTAAATGCAGCCTTGTTGCTGCGGCTGAAAGACGAATAGACTGTCTGAATAGATTATAGAAAGACAGACTATCAACGGCGGCGAGGAACAATCCCTGCCGCCAGATTATTCTCAAATCTTTATCATTGCTGATAACAGAAAGCAGCAGGCACTCCGTAGAATGCCTGCTGCTTCAAGCTATTTAGGATAACTCAGCACGTTTCAAGCTAAAATGTG
>CACZQP010000173.1 GCA_902783385.1 uncultured Lachnospiraceae bacterium
AATGCGCCTGCCGCCTCTCCTGACGCCGGAAACTTAAGCCCCCGGCCTGAAGAAGAGCTCACTCTCCCCACAAGGACGCGGGCCGACATCAAAATCCAGGACGGATGCAACCAATTCTGCAGTTATTGCATTATCCCCTATGCGCGCGGACGCATCTTAAGCCGGGACGAGGACGAAATCCTGCAGGAGATCCGGACGCTGGCCGGACGGGGCACGGCCGAGGTCGTTCTCGCGGGAATCCATGTAAGCTCCTATGGAAAAGACCGGGGGGAGGCGCCGGAAAAGGCACTGCTCCGTCTTCTGACAAAGATCCAGATGCTCGCCGGCATCTCCCGGATCCGCCTGAGCTCCCTGGAGCCCCGGATCATGACGGAGGAGTTCGTCTCCGGCATTTCCCGGCTTTCAAAGCTCTGTCCGCACTTTCATCTATCGCTCCAGAGCGGCTGTGATAAGACGCTGAAGGAAATGAACCGGCACTACACCACGGCGGAATATATGGAGAGCGTCGAGCGGCTGCGGAAATACTTTGATACGCCCGCAATCACGACGGATATCATCACCGGCTTCCCGGGGGAGACGGAGGAAGACTTCGCGCAGACGCTCGCCTTCGCGAAAGCGGTCGGTTTCTATGAAATCCACGTATTCAAATATTCCCGGCGGGAGGGTACGCCGGCAGCGGCGCGAAAGGACCAGGTCCCGGACGAAGAGAAGACCAAAAGAAGCGCGGCGCTCCTTGCGCTGACCGAGCGTCAGGCACAGGCCTTCCGCGCGCAGTTTATCGGACAGGAGGAAGAGATTCTTGCCGAGGAGACCGTAACCGTCAATGGCGTCTCCTTCCTCAGCGGCCATACGAAGCGGTATGTGCGCGGCCTGATAAAGCTCCGGGACAAAGAGACTGCTCCCCGCCCCGGCTCGCTGATCCGCGGTATTTTCAAAGACCCTGTCGAAGGAGAAGACGCCCTGGTGTTTAAGACGCGTTAATATGAACTAATATCTTTAAACTATTTGCTTATCTTCGCACGAACCTTCGCAGGAACGGCACCAGTTCGCCAAACGCGGCAGCTGCGTCCTCCGCATCTTCCATGGAGTTCATGACAGAGAAGCTCACGCGCAGCGTCCCGTCCCGGTACTCTTTCGGTACACCGATCGCATCGATCGTCCCCTTGACATCCCGGTGATGCGTGGAGCACGCGCTCCCGGCAGAGACGTAGACGCCCTTCTCCTCGAGTGCGTGGAGGAGGACCTCCGAGCGTACGCCGGTCACGGAAACACTCACAATATGTGGCGCGGCAAGTGTGTCTGACTCCGGCGTCGTTTTGCTTATGTGTTCTCCCAGAGGGCCGTTAATGCGCACATCCGGGATCTGCAGGACCTTCTTTGCAAAGGTATCCCGCATCTTTCGGACCTTGTCATTTTCGTTCTCAAAATCGTCGCATAACATTTTTGCCGCAAGCGCCATGCCGGCGATCCCGGCCACGTTCTCCGTGCCGGAGCGGAGCCCGTTCTGCTGCCCTCCGCCGAAAATGATGTTCCTGATCTTCACGCCGTCCGCCACGTAAAGCATCGCGACGCCCTTCGGCGCATGGATCTTGTGCCCGCTGACCGCCAGCAGGTCGATGTGCATCTTTTTGGGAAGGATCGGGATCTTGGTAAAGCTCTGTACCGCATCCACATGAAAGAGGCATTTCGGATTTTTCTTCTTGATGGCTTCGCCGATTTCCTCCACCGGCTCGACTGTGCCGATCTCATTGTTGACATGCATGATGGAGACAAGGATCGTATCATCCCGCACGGCTTCCGCCACCTGCTGCGGCCAGATAAAGCCCTGCCCGTCCACCGGGAGGTATGTCACTTCAAAGCCCTCCGACTCCAGGTACCGCATGGCCTCCGTGACGCCGGGGTGCTCGATATTTGTCGTGATGATATGCTTGCCCTGTCTGGCATTTGCCCGCGCACAGCCGATGATCGCCAGATTGTCGGACTCTGATCCGCAGGAAGTAAAATACAGGTTTTTAGGGGAAACCTTCAGGATATCCGCCAGCGTGTGCTTTGCCTGCGTCAGGTACTTCTCCGCCTCCACGCCCTTGTGATGCATGCTGGAAGGATTCCCGTAGTCCTCCAGGTAAATATGGTGAATCAGATCCGCAACTTCGGGAAAGACCCGCGTCGTTGCCGAATTATCCAGGTAGATCTCTCTCATTTCTTCTCCAATTCTTCCATGCGTTTTTCCAGCTCGTCGATCCGATTGTTCTGCTCATCCATCACGCAGGTTGCCGCCGCCAGGATAACTGCCGCAATAACACCCAGCGCATATACGTTCCTGTATATCAGGCCCAGCAGGAAAAACGTGAATACCCAGGCGATCGCAAGCCATATGGCAAAAAACAGAAGAAATCTCTTCATTCGGGTGTTCCTCCTTATACCTCAAATGTATAGATCATCCACGACAGAAAGGTCATGGCCGCCGTCTCCGTGCGAAGGATCCGTCTGCCGAGACTGATGGGAAGGATCCCTCTCTCCTGCGCTCCCGACACCTCCTCCGGGGTAAAGCCGCCCTCCGGACCGATGAACAGGGCGATGCGCTCATCCGGCTTTACCTGCTCCATCAGCTCCCGCGTACCGGCGCTCTCCTGCAGCTCGTAGGGAATAAATCCCCTGTCGGTCTCAATTCCGGCATATGCCAGTGCCTCCTGAAACGTCATCACATCCCTGACTGCAGGAACGATGCCGCGGCGACACTGCTGCGCGGCGCTTTCAGCGATCTTCTGCCAGCGCTCCCTCCTCTTTGTCTTTTTCCCTTCG
>CACZQP010000174.1 GCA_902783385.1 uncultured Lachnospiraceae bacterium
GTCTTAACCTCTTGACCAACGAGCCACATGCACTTTTCTCTCAAGCGCATTGATTATTGTAATATATCCTGTCTGCCGGCGCAAGGCTTTTTTTGCAAATTTTAGAACTTCCCGTGAGAACCGCCGTGGAACGTGCCGGACGATCCCATGTGGATCGTGCTTCCGTGTCCGCCGCCGGAAGGCCTCGACCCGCCGTGCGGTCTGTTCGGGCGATTCGTCACGACCGGGATCATGCGGGTGTTCGTTGTCTTCCGGATAAACTGATCCTGCATGCGGCCCGTCGCCTGGATCGTTCCGCCGGCCCAGCCCGCATAGATATCCGCATTGAACCGGTTTCGAACGGTCCGCAGCTGGCGTTTTGCGGAATTCATAGGAAGCGATGCAAGGAGCGCGCCGATGCCCAGATCACCGAAAAGCCAGAAGGGCGATACGCCGCGCTTCTTCTGCGGCTCTTCCTCTTCGTCGTAAATATCTACGGGACGGTCCGTCTGTGCCGTCGTTACCAGGCTGTCGACCTGGTCCGCATACTCCGCAAAGGCCCTCGCGTAGCGCCCGTCGCGCAGATAGGGGAGAACCTCATTCATCACGACTTCCTGCCCGTAGTCCGTCATGGCTGTCGTTCCGTACCCGGTCGTGGAAATCGCCCAGTCGCGCTCCTCCATGCTCAGGAGGAACAGGGTGCCGTCCTTGTTTTCGCCAAAGCCGTAGCCGTTTTCATCGTAGTAATCGTCCGCATATGCATTCGGAGATTTTCCCCGAAGAGAATCCACCGTCAGGATCACGATATCGAACTGCTGCCGCTCCGAGATCTCGTTCAGCTTCTGCAGCAGATCCGCCTCCTCGTCCGGCGTCAGAAGGTCCGCCTCGTCGACAAGTCGCGCGGCATGTGCGATCGCCGTGGTTTGCACGTCCGGCGTCTGAGGGACCTGCTCCGCATTGTCCGCCTCCGGCTGTGTCTGGGTCTCCGTCACTGTCTCCTGCGGAATCTGCTCTGCGCCGCCGACTTCCGGCTGCCCGATCTGACCGGTATCTCCGCCGATCGGTACGACCGGCAGGGCAAATACCTGCAGGCTAAACAGGAGCGCTGCCGCTACGGATGCAAAGGCGATCCGAAGGCCTCTTCCCCATCCTGCTGCCACTCTTTCTGATCTACGGCGGTTTTGTTTTCTGGTGCTGATCATTATTCCTCTCCCGGTATCGAATCCGTTTTCACAACCGTCTGTCCTGCTGATTTGCGGGGAAGCTCTGCCGTTTCTACAGGAACGACACGAGCCACATTCCGGCGTATAGGATGCCGCCGATCACGGCGGACAGGATCGCCCACTCCTTGTAATACTGGCTCTTATCCATCGGCAGATCGCCGACAAATTTCCCTGTCTGCCCGTTCATGGCAAACAGATATTTTTCGCCCTTCCATGTCGTATTCAGGAGCCATACCGGATACAGCGCATAGGTGGTCCTGCCGTTCTTAAAATCGATGTTATAGCGAAGCGGCGTGACCTGCGAGTAGCCGCCGAGCGTTCCCGTAAAGGCGGATTTTGCGCTGTTCTGCATCCGCGCGTAGGCCTTGTCCATGCACTCCTTCGCCGTCACGTCGTAGCGGTCCGCAAGATACCCCGCGAGATATGCGGTGTTGAACGGCACAGCATCCTGATAGTCGAACGGCTCGATCGACTCCATCAGATCATCCGCAATATTGCGGGATCCGTCCGCAGGAACCTTCTCAAAATTCATCTCGCCCCCGCGTGTCAGCCGGTAGATGCTCGTATCTGTCAGCTCCATGTTTCCCTGTCTGCGGACGCTGATCCGTTTCGCGTCAAAGGCGGCATCCACCTGGGCTGTGGCATCGAAGAGCCAGTACGGCACATAGACCGCCTTGATCTCGTCGATGTGTCCCGATTCACGGAAGATGCGCGGCACGAATTTCCGACTGTTCACATGACGTTTAAAAGAGGCCTTCGCCGCATTTTTATCAAGCTTGAACGGAATGACGACATCGGGCTTTAAGTCGCCCGCAAACTGTCCCGTCATCACGACGTTGTTGCTGCAGTACGGGCAGGTCATTGCCCCCGCGGTCTCCGATGCGATCAGCTGCGCCCCGCAGGATTCGCAGGAGTATACGCGCATACCCGCCGTCTCTTCTTCCGAAAAGACGCCTTCACTCTCCTGCCAGTCGATGTCACCGAAATTGCTCTCGACATCCGCCTGGCTTTCCGGGGCGGCAGCATCCTGGGCGTCGCCCTGCGTCAGGTCTTCCGCCTCGCCGGTGCGTTCCTCAAGCTCTTTTACGGTAAACTGCGAATCACAGTACGGGCACTTCATCTTCTGGAGCTGCGCATTCCACTCGAGCGGGCCGCCGCACTCCGGGCACTTGTATTCTTTTAATCCGGCCATAGAGTCTGTTACCTCCTGATCAGCCTTCCGCAATTAACGAAATAACTCCTGCTTTCTGCAGGACTAATTCTATTCTACCACGAACGGGTCAAAAAAAAGCAGCGGACAGTAACAATGCCGTTTACTGCCCGCTGAAACCGCTTATCAAATACTGTAAGCCAATCAACTCTGCACATCAGAACATTCAAGGAAGCAGATGAAGTGGAAACGGAATCTCTCCAAAGAGCGCCATTCTTTTTCTGTTATGGTCCCCCGGCACTTTTTCAAACAAAAAACGATCTGAAAGGCGACTGATCTCCGGTGTGTCCTGCGCCGAAAGCGTCATTTCATCCTTCCCGGAATAACGGAACACATGAATTGCATGTCCCAGTAGCTGTTCACTATAACCTTTACCCTGCAGCTCCGGAACAACATACAGCAAAGGTACATCCCCGGTCTGTTCTCGTATGATGGCCAGTCCGGAAGGCTTTCCATGCAAATATGATACAGCAATGTGTCCTTCTCTGTGCAGATCGAGGCCCTTCAGCTGTCTTTTTTCCGTTTCATCTCGCTGCATCAAGGACCAAATCTCTTCTGCGTCCCGCCATTCTCCGGCTGTCCTGACGTCCGTCATGGACATGTTAATATCCGCTCCGGCCACACCGCTCCATGCACGTTTTAATTCCGGCGTAAGGTGTCTGTCATCATATATATAGTCCACCTTCATGGTGTGATCTGGATCTACATGGATCAGACTGATACAGGTATTATCGCTATGCCCGATTTTGTTTGCGTCAGATAACGGTCTGCCAAGGACTTTGCACAACCCGGCTTTTATAGTGCAGGAATGCGAAACGCATACAGCGCTCCCGTCCTGCACCTCATCTGCGATCTGCAAAAGCTCATGATAAAGCCGCTCTGCAATCTGAGCAAATGTTGCCGCACCGGGAACGTGATGGTCCCAAGGATGTTCGCTCCACTCATCATGCTCGACCGGATAATCACGTGCAATATCTCCCCATGCCATATCTTCCCATACGCCAACTGTAATCTCCCTCAGCCTCAGACGCGGATGAATCGCAAGCTTCTTTTCCTTTGCCATAGGCATCAACGTCATAATAGCTCTATATGAATCACTGGCATATAGTTCGTCAATTCTTATATCATGAAACCGCTCGGCCAGTGCCAGACTCTGTGCCTGTCCCTTCCTTGTGACCAGAGACTCTGACTGTGCCTGTGCACGCCTCGCAGCATTACCTTCCGTTTCGCAATGCCTTACCAGATAAATATCCGCCACAATTAGACTCCTTTGTATTCCCTCGTTTATGAATTATCTGAACAACACCTGAATTTTTCTATCTTTCCAGATCAAACATAATTTTGAAGCCGGAGGCTTCTTCCGCCAGTCTGAAAGCTTTTTGATAATCATCCAGCGGCAAAACAGACGAAATCAGAGGCCTGACATCCACCTCTTTATCCTCGACAAGCTGAATGGCAATTCGCCAGTCATCAAAAATCTTTGCATAGGAAGCATGCAGAAATTGCTCTTTATATACAAGCTCAGACAGGTCTGCCGGTTCACCATGCAACAAACCCATCTGGACAATCGTGCCCTTACGGCGCGTAACATTGATGCAGGTCTCCAGCGATCTGTACGAACCTGATGCCTCCACTGCGACATCGACTCCATAACCATCTGTCAGGCAGCCCACATATTTCTTGAGATCAGCTTCGCTGAGATTAACGACATGTTCTATTCCCGCCTTTTTTAAAACGTCCAGGCGATACTTATCCTTGTCCAGTCCCGCGACAATCACTCTGCATCCAGCAGCCTTGGCAACGAGTGCCGCGCCGGCGCCGATCGCTCCCGGACCGGAGACCAGTACGACTTCGGAAGGCTTCAGGCTGACCTGTCTTGTCAGCGCATGCACACTACAGGCAAGCGGCTCCAGAAAAGCACCCTCTTCCATACTGATGTCATTGCCAATTGGAATAACAATCCCCGCGGGCGCTTTGACATATTCTGCAAATACCCCGTTTGCAGCACTTCCAAGGCTTCGCCGCTTGATACACATGTTGATGTCACCGCTCCTGCAGTACCTGCATTTGCCGCATACATAGAAGTCGTTCATCAGAACAACTCTCTGACCGACCTTTAGCCCTTTTACATCTTCACCTACTTCGTCTATGATTCCCGCACCTTCATGCCCAAGAATCACCGACAATTTCAGTTTAGGACTGCCGAACTTCACATAGTTTAAATCAGAAGCACAGATACCTGCTCTGATCACCTTGATAACGACCTGATCCCTTTCCGGAACAGGTCTGTCAATTTCTTTTAATTCAAGCTTTGATTCTCCTGTCAGTAACAGGGCTTTCATGCTTTTCCTTTTAAACTATCATCATAAAGAAAATCCCGGAGGAGGATACACCTCCTCCGGGGACAGTGTTGCAACTTAAACCGCAATTCTTTTACTCAGATTCTTCTGCTGCCGAAGGTCTGTAAAGACGAACAATATTCCGAATTGCAAAGATCGCGATCATGGCAAACCCGACCACCATGCCTACAACGAGCACCCATGCCGGTACTGAGCTGGTAGAAGAGGTCGTACCCTTCTGTATGTAACCCTGAATCAAGAAATATAGCCGGTAGAGCATCGTGCAGCTGAAAACGCAGACAAATGCCTCGATCAATGTATGGACAATCTTGTATAGCGACTTGAGTTTGTGCTTTTCCAAGAAGCCATCCAGAATCTCCAGACGCATGATACCGCCAGCAGAATAGATCAAGGCAGCACCGATAAAATACGACCAGATAAACATCGTCCGCAGGAACTCGTCCGACCAGGCAAATGCCACCTTCAGAATATAGCGAGTGATTACCTGTACCGTCATGAGCACGATACCGATCAGGCCCATGATTCCCAGCATATTGCCAAGTGTAGATTCCACGATCTGTATTAGTTTCTTCATAACTGTTCTTCCCTGATTTAATAAGCTTAATAGCAGCAGTTCAGATTGGCTGTTTGATTAGCGAAGCGATGCCACATAGTCCTGCACCATCTTCAGGATCTCATCGGAGCCCATGGCCTTGTTGAAAACGTCGTAAGCCGGCTGGCAGAAAGGCTTGAAGGACTCTCTGTCAGGTGTGCGGTTGACTTCCAGACCATAATCTTCAATCTCCTGGATGATAGACTCTTCCGCAGCTGCGGTTGCTTCTCTCTGCCAGTTGCATGCATCTGTCGCAGCTTTCTGGACCCATTCCTTCTGCTGATCTGTCAGGGAATCCCATCTATCCTGATTCATGATCATCGGCATGGACGTGTAGCTGTGCATGGTCAGGGAAAGATACTTCTGGGCCTCATAGATCTTTGAACTGCCGGTATAGGTCAGGCCGTTCTCCTGAGAATCCAACGTGCCCTGCTGCAGTGCAGTGAAGGTCTCGTTCGAAGACATTGCCATCGGGATCGCGCCAAAACCTTCCCACATAGCCAGCTGTGTCTCGGAAGGGGCAACACGGATCTTAATGCCCTTGACATCATCAACGCTGTTAATCTGATGCGTGCTGTTTGTAATTGAACGAAGGCCTGACTCATTGTAGCAAAGAAGCTTTACGCCGGTTCCCTCAAACTTTGACGCAACAAACTGACCAGGCTCACCGTCAAGTGTCTTGTGAACTTCATCATAGTTGTCGAACAGGAATGGAAGGTCGAAAACCTGAATCTCCGGAACGCGTCCTGACAGATATGACGGGCCACAGCAAACGATATCGACGGAGCCGTCGAAAACGCCTTCCACCTGAGACTCGATTCCGCCCAGCTCACTGCCGTAATAGGACTCGACCTGAATCTGACCTCCGGAATACTCTTCCAGGAGCTCTTCAAACTTGGTTGTTCCCTGCCCCAAAACGCTGTCAGCCGTCGAACCGGCCTGAGAAGACACGAGCGTAATCACCTCACCTGCGGGTACTTCCGCTGCAGGTGCTTCCGCCGCCGGAGCTGCTGCTGCTTCCGATGCCGCCGGTGCAGCAGGGGCTGCAGGAGCTGCCGGCGCTGCCGGTGCTGCCGCGCAGGCTGTCACTGACAGTGCCATTACGGCTGCAAGCAATAACGATAAACTCTTTTTCATTTTTGATCCTCCTTTTTTATATAATTTTTTAATACACAAAGTACACTTTCCGTCAGCGCATCAGTCCAGGCAGGAATGTTGAAATCTGCGGAACCATTGCCACAATAATCAGCGCAATGACGGTAACTATGATGAAGGGGAAAATTTCTTTTATTACTTGATGGATCGGTCTTCCGCCGACCTGGGATGCCATGAACAGATTCAATCCCATCGGCGGCGTGATGTTTCCGATCGATGTTGCGCAGATCATATACCCACCCATATGAATCAGAGAGATTCCATACTGTGCGGCGATCGGAACGAAAATCGGTGTCAGGATCATGACTGCCGGAGCTGCATCGATGAAACAGCCTGCAATCAGCAGGATAATTACAGTGCATGCGATAAACCAGTAAGGGCTGTCACTGATGTTCAGCATTGCCCTTGCAAGAGATGCCGCCATCCTTTCTCTCGTCAGAACCCAGGAAAAAGCACTGGCCCCGGCTACGATCAGCATGACGTTACCCGTTGACTTCATTGCGCCCGCCAGACACTGGAGAAGTTTTTTTAATGTCAGCTCCCGGTAGATAAACAGACCGACAAATATGGAATAGGCACAGGCAATGGCCGCCGACTCTGTCGGTGTAAAAACCCCGGTATAGATTCCCCCCAGAATAATCAGAGGACTCAGGATTGCCCAGATTGCATCGACAAAGGCTTTTACTACATTTTTGACAGAAAACTCACCTTGCCCCGTGAAACCTCTTTTTCGGCAGACAAAAATAATGTAAACAATGACTAATGACGCCATGAAAATGCCCGGGCCGATGCCTGCAATCAACATAGTGGAGACTGACTGATTTGCCGTTACCGCGTACAGCACCATCGCGATGCTCGGGGGGATCAACGGGCCGAAAATACCGCCTGTTGCCTGCAGCGCACAGGCAAAATCCTTATCATAGCCCCTCTCATACATAGCGGGAATCATGATAGCGCCGATAGCTGCGGTCGTAGCGACCGCCGAGCCGCTCATCGCCGCAAAAAACACGCTCGATATAATGACAACCATTGCCAGTCCGCCAGTAAAGTGTCCGACCAAAGCCATGGCAAAATTAACCAAACGCTTTGAAATTCCGCCGTGCTCCATGAGGGATCCCGCCATCATGAAAAGCGGTACTGCCAACAGCGTGAAACTGTTTACGCCGGAAAGCATCTGCTGCAGCACAACGACCGGTGACTGGTGCGCTATGAATATAATGTAAAGAAACGCGGAGCCACCGAGAGAAAATGCGATCGGTGCGCCGGCAAAAAGAAGTATAAAAAACATCAAAAACAGAAAAGCAGCGTTCATTTGTCACCTCTGCACGGATTCTATTAATTCGACAGTCCTGTGGATCTCATCCAGCATGAGTTCCTTCGTAATATCCGGCCCGAACATAAACTCCAGAATAATGTCAGCGTCCGGCGAGTATTCTGCTAGCGTCTTAACGATCTCTTCCATCTTCTCAACGCCGTAAACTCCCCGACGATCAAAAGTCGGATAATGAATATCGCCAATCCCGTTGTTGCTGTTGAGATGGTATCCCCTGATCCGAGTTCCAAGTGTTTTGATAAGTTTGACAATATCCCAGTTGTTCAGCATTGCATGACCGGTATCAATCAGGCAGCCGATTCTGTCCGGAAGCTTATCAAAAAGTGCAACGAAATCGTCATAGTCAAACAGGCAGTTCTGCTTTGCAGGATAACCGACGTTTTCTACCGTCATCGGAATCCCTTCCGAATGGAAATACTCATCCAGTTCAATCAGCCTCTTAATAGAGAATTCCTGCATTTCCCGGGGGAATTTTCCTTCATTCGTGTGCACGACCATAGAAGTACAACCGAATGCATGGTATTGCTCTACCGCTTTCGCGAATACCTTCTTCATTTCTTTGTATCCGTCGCTGCCTTCTTCCTGCATGATTTCGTAAAACGGAGAATGCATCGTCGACGGCACGCCCCGGAACACCTCGACTTGCTGATCCAACAACTCCGGGAGCTCCGGCTGAATATTCCACCAGGTACCGTACTCGAGACCAAGCGGCACATCCCTGCATTCATCAATTAGCTCCCGCAAAAACTCATAATCGCGAAAGTGCACACACAATGTCGAAATATAAATCGGCTTTTTCACTTATGCCCCCCTTCTGACTTGCGTCCGATAAAGCCTGATATTTCCTCAATGTATTTCCTACATATACAGACCGCCGCTGATGTTCATATAGTCGCCGGTGATGTAATCCGACATGTCACTTGCATAAAACAGGACCGCATTGGCAATGTCTTCCGCTTTTCCATAGCGTCCCAGCGGAATATAGGTCTTCGGATCCTTCTGAGACCAGGAGAGTGTTTTCCCCATGGGCGTCAGGATGTTCCCGGGGCAGATCGCATTGGAGCGCACGCCAAACTGCGCCCCGGAAAGTGCAAAACACTTGCTCAGGTTCAATACGCCTGCCTTTGCGATCGCATAGGATGCATCCGAGGATCTTCCGCCGCGCAGCGCAGCCAGGGACGACATGTGGACAAGCTTTCCATGTCCCTGTTCCTTCATGATGGAAAACACATTCTGGGTAATGAAGAACATGGACTTCAGATCGATATCCATCATTCTGTCCCAGCCTTCCTCCGTGATTTCTTCGATCGGGCGGGAGGCGGTAATGCCGGCGATATTGACCAGAATGTCGATTGCTCCAAAAAGAGCTTTTGCTTCCGCAACCTTGCCGGGAATCGAGGGGAAATCCGCCACATTCATCTGCAGCGTCTTCACCTCATAACCCTTTTCCAGGAACTCGCGCTCCGCTTCGGCAAGCGTTGTCTCATCGATATCTGCCAGGATCACGCGTGCGCCGTTTTCCGCAAGCTTCTCCGCGCTCGCTTTTCCTATGCCCCGTCCCGCTCCTGTCACCAGTGCCACTTCATGATTAATCAGCATTTTTCTTCCTCTTATGCCTTGTGAATCGCTTCGCCAAATGCACCAAGTGCCGCCTCGCGCAGCATCTCACACAGTGAAGGGTGTGCGATCACCATATCCTTCCACTCATCCTTCGTGAGCTGCTTCGTCACTGCCGCCGTCGCAAGACCGATCATCTCTGCAGCATTTTCTCCGACGACATGCATGCCGAGAGTCTTTCCGCTCTTTTTGTCCATGACGGCAAATACCTCTCCGACTGCCCCCTCAGCAAGCGCCATACCGTTCGCGCTGTAGGAGAACCTGCCGACGACAGGTGTGTAGCCCTCCTCCTGCGCCTGCTTCGAGGTAAGTCCTACCCCCGCGCACGCAGGCGCTGTATAGATGCAGGCGGGGATGGGACCGGAAGCCGTTTCCTGTCCACTGACGATATGCTTCACCGCCGTTTCTGCTTCCGCAAAAGCGGCGTGGGCCAGCTGCGGCCCTCCCGCGGCATCACCGACTGCATAGATTCCCTTGACGTTTGTCTCCATATTCCTGTCCGTGACAAGCGTGCCTCTCCCGGACACTTCAAGACCGAGCGCCTCAGCATCGATCCCGGACAATCTCGCCTTCCGGCCGGGCGCCATCAGGACGGTCTGTGCAATCGTCTCCTGCTGCCCTTTTGCTGTCTCATAAACAGTTGCAAGCCTTCCGTCGCCGGTTTTCTTTACTTCCAGCACTTTCGCACCGGTCACGACCGCGATGCCGCGTGATGTCAGGCCCTTTCTGACGAGTTCCGCTGCCTCCTGCTGGACATTCGGCAACAGCGCAGGGAGCATCTCCACGACCGTGACTTTCGTTCCGAAGGCCGCAAACGCACTTGCCAACTCCAGGCCGATCACGCCGCCGCCGATCACAAGCATGCTCTTCGGAAGTTCAGTCAGGGACAGCGCGTCCGTGGAATCAATGCACAGTTCCGCCCCCGGAATCGGAATCCGAACCGGTGCCGCACCGGTCGCGATAATGATGTTTTTCCCTTTGTACTGTTCGTTGCCGCAGGTGACTGTTTTGTTTTTGCCCAGCGCCGCCTCTCCAAAGATCGTCTCGACGCCGTTCTTTTTCAACAGGAACGCCACGCCGTCCGTCAGCTTTTTTACGACCTCCTGTTTGCCGCTTTGTATTTTCCGGAAGCTGAAGCTTCCCGGGTCGCGCAGGATCTCCTGCGTCGTCAGCGCGCGGATTCTCTCCAGCACGGAAGCCTTGTCCACGAGATACTTTGTCGGAACGCAGCCTACATTAAGGCAGGTGCCGCCCACCTTTTCTCTCTCGAATAATGCTGTCTTTTTCCCAGCTTTGGCGGCAGCGATCGCCGCGGTATAGCCGCCCGGTCCTCCCCCTATGACAAGGACATCAAACTGCTGCATCTTATCTCCTTTTCGGTGTCAAAACACCGTCCTGCTTACATTCCTCATTTCGCTCTGCTTTACAGGAGAATCAGGAACGGATCCTCCAGAAGCGTTTTGAGCTCCTTTAAGAAAGCCGCGCCGTATGCACCATCAATCATGCGATGATCAAACGAACCTGTTACGGTCATCTCCTGTACCGGCACGAATGACTCACCGTTCCACCAGGGCGCTGTCCGGATACTGCCGACCGCGAGAATTGCGCTCTCCGGCGGGTTGTCGATTGCGATAAAGTGATCAACATCATACATCCCGAGATTCGAAATCGTGATACTCCCGCATCCCATTTCATCGGGAAGTAGCCTTCCTTTACGCGCGCGTTCCACCAGATCCTTAAAGGCTGCAGAGATTTCCGGAAGGCTCTTTTCCTCCACGTCCCTTACGACCGGAACATACAGGGCGTCCTCACCTGCGACCGCAAGCCCCACATTCGTATGTCTGTAAATCCGGATCTCATCTTCTTCATAGCGCGCATTGACAAGCGGATATTTCACCGATGCCGCCGCAATCGCTTTTGCGAGAATATCATTGTAGGAGAGCTTGATTCCCTGCCGCTCTCTGTAATCCTCGCGCAACTTTTTGCAGGCAGTCATGTTGATGCTTGTCGTGCACTGCCAGGTCGGAATCTCCAGCTTGCTCTGAAGCATTCTGCGACCGATTGCCGCGCGCATGCGGGACATCGGCATCACCGCATACGGCTTGTCTGCGCTGCCCGTTCCGCCTACACTTGCAGCCCTCATCACGTCGCGCTTTGTAATAAAGCTTCCGTTCTTCGGCGTAATACCGGAAAGAGAAACGCCTTTTTCCCTGGCAAGTACCTTTGCTCCCGGCATGGCCGGAAAGCTCTTTCCGGAGCCCTTGACAGGCCGCTCTTTTCCCATATCAACTGTCGCGGAAATCCCGGGCTGCGCAGCACCTTTTGCCACATTGACCGCTCCAGGCATGATCGGAATATACTCTTCATCTTCCGAGGACCCTTCCGGATCGACGGCTGCCGCATCCGGAGCGGTGGTGCTCTCTTGCGCCGTCTGTGCTGTCTCACCAATCTCCGGCGATGCGGAAGCCGATTGTCCTCCGCGATGATATGACGCTTTTTCTTCTTCCTTACCTACAATGAGAAGCGGTGTGCCGGCAAAGACCTTGTCTCCTTCTGCGACCAGCACGTCCAGCACGACGCCGTTTAAGTAGCTCTCGACCGGCAGGACCGCCTTGTCAGTTTCCGCTTCCATGAGCACGTCGCCGCGCTTAACCTGAGCCCCGACTGCGGCGTATATTTTTACGATCTGCGCCTCATCAGTTGTCTGCCCTGCATTGGGCATCTTGATTTCCTGCATCAGAAATATCCTTTCAAACCTGGCCAGTCTGCTGCGGCTTAAAGCCTTGCAAGCTTTCTGGCTCCCTCAAGAATCCGGTCGACCGACGGAATTACATAATTTTCAAGCGTCGGAGAGAACGGGATCGGGCAATCATATGCGGCAATCCTCGTGACCGGAGCATCCAGCAGCGTAATCGCATTTTCCGCAATGTAAGCCTCGAGCTGTGCACCCCATCCAAGGTTGTAGTGATCCTCCTGGACGATCATGAGTTTTCCCGTTTTTTCCAATGAAGCAAGAACCGTATCATAATCAAACGGAACCAGGGAGCGCGGATCGATGATCTCGCAACTGATCCCCTCTTTTTTCAGCTCCTCCGCAGCCTGCATCGCCTTGTACCACATCAGGAGATTTGCCACGATCGTGATATCCTTCCCCTCCCTGCGGACGGCGGCCTTGCCGAACTCCACGGTGTAATCGCCGTCAGGCACTTCTCCGGATGCCGACAGTTGTCCTGCCTCCTTGCGCTTTCCGCCGTAAAGAAGCTTGTGTTCAAACACCAGCACCGGGTTCTCGTCCCGGATTGCCTGCTTCATCATTCCCTTCGCGTCATAGGCCGTAGAGGGGCAGATTACCTTGAGCCCCGGCACATGTACGAAATAGCTCTCCAGACTCTGCGCGTGCTGTGCGCCGCGGTTCGTCGCGCCGCAGGGAGCACGCATGACCATCGGGACATGCACCTGTCCGTTGGACATGTAGCACATCTTTGCAGCCTGGTTTACAAGCTGGTCCATCATGCAGAACAGGAAGTCTCCATACTGCAGGTCAGCGACCGGCCGCATGCCCGCCATGGCACTCCCGACACATACTCCGGCCAGCATGATCTCCGAGATCGGCGTATTCAGCACGCGGACGTTTCCGATGTCGTCTGCGCCTTTTACGGTGTATCCCTTCCCGTTCTGATTCGGGATGCGCACATTGGATCCGAACTCGTCTCCCAGTCCGCTCGTAACGGTAAAGGCACCGCCCATACCGAATGGAATATCTTCATCCTCTCCGAGGCAGAACACGGAAGGGTCTCTTCTCATTTCCTCGGCGATTGCACTTTTTAAAGCTTCCGCGATTGATATTTCAGCCATGTCATTCTCCCCAGAAAACATTTTCGAGCGCAGATTCATTCGCCGGAAGCGGTGCGTTCTTTGCATATTCGACCGCCTCTTCGATCTCGTTTTCGATCTCCGCTTCTTTCTTCTCCAGCGCCTTTTCCGTAATAACCTTCCGGTCAAGGATTTCCTTCCGGAAATTCTTCACAGGGTCCTTTTTCTCGATCCACAGTTCCTGTTCGTCCTTTGCGCGGTACCCGCAGGCATCGTTTCTCGAGTGCCCGCCGTGACGATAGGTCTTCAGCTCCAGTATTGTCGGGCCATCTCCTTTTCTCGCGCGTTTAATTGCCCGCTGCGCTGCCTCATTGACGGCAATGACATTATTGCCGTCCACTACTTCACTCGGGATCCCATATACAGCTGCGCGGTCCGCAGCGACGTTTTCCTGAACACAGGTCAGTTTGATGGAAGTGTTTGCCGAGAACAGATTGTTTTCACAGACAAAAATAACCGGGAGCTTCCAGAGGCCGGCAACATTCATGGTCTCATGGTAGGATCCCTCGTTAGATGCGCCGTCTCCGAAAAAGCAGACAACCACGTTGTCCTTCTTCTGCATCTTGAATGCGAGCGCCGCACCGGCCGCGATCGGAAGATTGCCTCCGACAATGGCGTTTGCCGGGATTGCGCCGACGGAAATATCGCCGGTGTGCATTGCGCCGCCTTTTCCGCCGCAGCACCCGTCCGCCTTTCCGAACATTTCGCACATCATGGCGCGAACAGAAATTCCCTTGGCGATGTCATGACCTGCAGGACGATGTGTGGAAGCCATCCAGTCGTCTTTTCTCAGGTCATACAGCATACCGACAGCACTGGCCTCCTCGCCGGTGCTCTGGTGGATCGTGCCGGGCATAATGCCCTCAAGGAACAGGTAATAAATGCTCTCTTCATATTTTCTTATGCGATACATGGAAAGATACATTCCGAGAGCCTTGTCTTTCGCCGGAAACGCATGCATGAGTCTTCTCCTTTTCGCTGCTCAGATTTCGATCAGTAATATATATTACTAATATTCATAATATCATAGTAGTAAAATATACCCTATACACTAAAAAGTCAAGACACTTTCGTCTGTGAATTTCAACAAAAAAGTTGCGTAAAAATGGGAAGGATGCATAAACACCCTTCCCGTCATGAGGTAATATATACTACTAATATTTATTATTTCAATTTGCTAATTCTACAGGACATGGGCCGGTAGTGCCGCGTACAACAAGGTCAGGCGTAAACTCCGCCTTGAATCTTCCGCCCGAAGCTTTTTTATCTGTCTCCTGTCCGGATGCTTTGCTGCGGATTCTGGTGAACAGGAGATCAATTGCCGACTGCGCAACGGAATCCATATGATTATCGATCGTCGTCAGCGCAATCTGTCTGAGACCCGAAAGACCAAGATTATCAATTCCGGCAACGGACATTTCCCGGGGGACATGAATCCCCCGTTCAGTCAGATAATCCAGCACGCCCACCGCCATAATATCGTTGATGCAGATCAGCGCAGTAATTTTCTTTTCATAGATCTCGCTGCGCTGCGCCAATTGGTATCCCTCGTTATAGGGAATGGAGAAGGATGCTACTGTCTGCCGTTTTTCTTTGTCCGTCTCAAAGACATGCAGATGCCTGATGAGTCCCGCTCGCCGCATGGCATCCTGTACCCCTTTAAGGCGCATCGTACGGATAATGTTTCCTTCGTGCGGTGTTGTCAGAAATCCTATTTCGCGGTGTCCCAGCTGCATCAGATGTTCTGTGAGAAGCTTTCCGGAAAGCGTGTTGTCAAGCTCCACGATATCTGTATTCATCCTGGATTCGCTGTCACAGATGGAAATGACCGGCATGCTCTTTGCCACAGTGTGAAACAGCTCCTTATTATCCGGCGCATACAGGAAAAGGACGCCGTCGTACTCCTGACGCAGCGCATCCATCATCAGCTCATCTTCACGAGCGCCGTCGTGATAGGTATTGCGGATGATGATATCGAACTCCGTATCATAAGCAGCCATCTCAATCGCATGAATCATCGTGGTGTAATAAGGATTGTTGAGATTGGTTGCCGCAACAAGGATCTTATGCTCTTTACTCCCGGTGCTTTTAGCAAACCGATAACTGTAACCGAGCTGGTTTGCCGCAGAGAGCACGCGGAATATCGTTGTCTCCGGAAAAGTCGAACTCTCCCGGTTTCCCAATATAATGGAAACCGTTGACTGTGAAACGCCGGCAAGCTTAGCGACATCCGTCATGGTCACCTTAGCCTTTTTTCTCTGCCCCGCATTCTCTTTCTTTTTCTCCATGTTTTCCCCCCTCTGATCATTAATGTCGGCGGAGCAGCGCCGCACGGACCGCCTCGGCCATCCGCTCATTGCCGGCAACCGTCGGATGAAGTCCGTCAGGCTGGATCAGTCCTGTTCTTTTCGATTCGGAAAAGGCCGCATCAAAATCCACATAGCGAAGTGAAAAAGCCTTTACATAGCTGCGCAGCCATGCAATGAATGCCGCAGACTCCCTGTGCAACGCATCAATATCATCGCCCGCCGCGGCAAACCATTCCGGAGAAAGAAAGCGAATCTCATACGGAATGCCGATGACGGGCTTTATCCCTGAATGTACGCAGTGCTGTACCATTGCCATAATATTGGCGCGTGCGGTCATAGACTGCGCGCTGATCAGAATATCGTTATCACCTCCCATAATTAACACCATTTCAGGGCTTTCCGCAAGGACATCCCGCTCAAGCCGCACAAGCATGCCTGCCGTCGTATCACCGCAGATACCGCGGTTTATCCACGCACAGCTTCCCTCGTCGTTCAAAAGGCTCACCCAGCAATCCTGCGGACGGATATTGTATCCGGCTGTCAGACTGTCACCGAGACAGACGATTTTCATGGCTTCAGCGATCTCCTTATTTGCGGAATTTGTTTATATTAGTAATATTATTACATTTTAGCATTCTGCAAAGATTTGCACAATATGCCATAGTATTGATATGATGGAAATCTATGAGACCTGAAGAATCCCTGAGCCGCGAAGAGGCTGTAAAAGTACATATTCCGCTGAAGGAAGCCCTGTTTGGAGACGCACTCTTCTACCGAAAGGTCCTCTCCATTGTCCTTCCGATGATCATACAGAACACGCTGACCAATGTCGTGAGTCTCCTGGACAACGTTATGGTGGGCCGCGTGGGGACGCTCCAGATGTCCGCGGTCGCCATCGTAAACCAGCTGTTTTTTGTCTTTTACCTGAGTATCTGGGGATCCCTGGCCGGCGCAGGCATTTACGGGACACAGTACTTCGGAAAAAAGGACTATGACGGCGTGCGCTACACGACGCGATTCAAACTCCTGACTGCCGCCGCGATCTCCGTCTTTACGCTGACGCTCTTTCTCATCGGCGGCGAGACATTCATCGGCACTTACATTGCCGCGGATACCAGCCCGGAGAGCGCCGCCGCGACCATGCAGTTTGCAAAGCAGTACCTCGCGATCATGATGGTCGGCGTAATTCCGTTCTCTCTCACACAGGTCTACGCCGGGACGCTGCGCGAATCCGGGCAGACCTTCCTGCCCATGACAGCCAGTATGATTGCCATGGTCATGAACTTTGTATTGAACCTTGTCCTGATCTTCGGCTATCTGGGCTTTCCGAGAATGGGCGTCGCGGGTGCCGCGCTCGCGACGGTGATTTCACGCTTTGCGGAGATGGGCGTCATCGTCTTTTTCTCGCATCGGAACAGGGAAAAATATCCGTTTCTCGCAGGGCTCTATTACCCGTTTGTGATCCCGCCGTCCATCACGGCGCCGATCCTCACGAAGATCTTCCCGCTCTTTTTAAACGAGCTCATGTGGAGTCTTGCGGAAGCATTCCTTCTGCAGTGCTATTCCGTCCGCGGACTTGCAGTCGTGGCGGCCATGAATATCAGCAACACGATTTCGCAGATCTACAATGAGGTCTTCCTCTCCCTCGGAAGCGCTGCCGGTATCCTTACCGGCCAGCAGCTGGGAGCCGGAAAGCTCGTCACCGCGCGGCGGACCGGCTACCGCATGTGCGCCGTATCCGTTTACAGCAGTATCGTCCTGGGGGCGCTCCTTTGTCTTGCGGCGCCTGTCATCCCGCGGATCTATAACACGGAGGAGAGCGTCCGGAGCCTTGCTACCGCATTTCTCATCATCGCCGGCATCGTTATGCCGGTGCGCTCGATCGCAAACGCGCAGTACTTCATCATCCGCAGCGGCGGCAGGATCTTTATCACGTTCCTGTTCGATTCCTGCTTCTCCTGGGTTGCATTTGTCCCGGCGGCGTTCCTGCTCTCACACTATACGACGCTCCCCGTTACGACCGTATATCTTCTCGTCCTGTCCCTGGAATTCATCAAGGGCCTTCTGGGCTTTTACATGATGAATAAGGGATCCTGGGTGCGAAATATCATCTCGGATATTACGCTGTAGTTGCAAAGGGAGCCGGCCCGAAAGCCGACTCCCTTTTTCATCTCTTCGATGTCATGCTCGTTACAGTGTCTCTTCGTTCATGCTTCTGCGCCTTCTCTCCAGTCTTGCCTTTCCCCGGTAACGAAGGAGATTCACATAGCAGATCATTGCACCGATAAATGCGATTCCTGTGATAACGAAAGACCAGATGATCATTTTGTTCACATTGACCGCCTCATAGGCGATCGCGTACTCCGAAAAACGATCGGTCGTAAAGGTGATGGTCTCCGGGTCGCTGTCCTGGTCTGCCAATACATCGATCTGACCATCATGCTCCCGCATGATATAGAACTTCCTGTCCTCTTTCAGGAACTGCTCCGGGATCCGGATCGTGACGCTGAGGCTTTTTGCCGTCTGCGTGATCAGCGTACTCCTCGCATCAATCGTCTTCATGACGATCAGGTCAAAGTAATCGACCGCGCGGTAGCCGACCTTTTTCTGCATATTTTCCTTCACCGCCGCGGGAACGAATGCCGCATTGCGCGTCAGGTTCACGTTGAATTTAATATTGTCTCCGGAGAATACGGCGATCTTCTCGTTTTCCGACAGCTCCGCACTGACGAGCTCCTCAAAATTCGCGATCGTCGGGTCGCTGTAGTAGAGCCCCTGTGAGGTCTCCTGTCGCTCTTCGAGAAGTTACTGTTGATGGTGAGCTGCAGGTATCCCTCGTCAAATGCCGCACGCAGAAGCGGGAGGTCCTCATTGCTGCGGATAAGCTCTCTCGCCCTGTCCTCGCTCAGATCATATTTTTCCAGGACGCCGCCGGGCGATATAGAAGCGGCGTTTTCCGCATCGTTCCACTGCGGGATGGGTGTCTCCGGAAGCCCCGTATCCGTAGTGTCCGTAATCTCTGCGACAAGGTCTTCATCCATGGAGATCACCTGTGCCGGCAGCGCCCCCTGTGCCGCACTCTCATCGTCATAGCCTGCAGCCTTTTGTTTCGCATCCTGCGAAGGCTGCGGTGCAGGAGTCGCGGGAGGAGCTGTCTGTCCGCCTCCGGACGCGGGCTTTGGCTGCGGCGCACTCTCGATCTTTACAAAGCTCGCCGCGATGGAGTGTTTCTCCCTGACATTGGTAAAGGTATAGGAAGTCACTGCCCCGACGCTCTTCCCGTCGACCGCGACCGCGAGGACCTTGTAGCCCGCCAGCGGCACGATATTATATACGACATTTGCGCCCTCCGTGACAGTGTTTTCGCCGCTTGGCACGATGCCGCCGCCCTCGTTCGCAATCATGGACGTGATCTTATAGGTCTTTGCATTCCGCGCCGCAAAATTTGCGGTCAGGCTATAGTCGTTCCTGATGTGCTCGATGGTGTAAACATCCGAGGTGGAGGCCGTCTGTCCGTTCAGGATCCACCCGGTAAAGTAATAGCCCTGGTTCGGCGTCGCCTTCAGCTTTACCCGGTCTCCTTCCTCATATTTCCCGGACCCGCTCACGCTGCCTCCGTTCGACGGGGAAACATTGACGTTCACCCGGTGTCTCACCGAGCGGAAAACCGCCGTGATGTTCATGTCCTCCCGGACGTTTTTGAGCTCGCAGGTCGTAGACGAGGTGATCGTCCTTCCGTCCGACACGAAGCCTTCGAAGCGGTATCCCTCGTGCGCTTTTGCTTTAAGCGTCACATTTCCGCCGTACTCGATATTGCCTCCGCCGGACACCGATCCGGCGTCATTGTCATTGCAGCGAACTCTCACAAAGCAGGAGACTCTCTCAAAACGCGCCGTGATGTCCCTGTCCGCTATGATATTGTCCAGATGAAGTTCTGTCCCGGCAGAAATCTGTTTTCCGTTTTCATACCAGCCGCGGAAACGGAAGTTGTTGTTTGCGGACTGTCGCAGCACAGTGCTCCCGCCGTTCTTTACACTCCCGCCGCCCGTCACGTTGCCGCCCTCCCAGGGCGATGCCTGGACACCGATATAGTGATCATAGGCGGTGGCGGCCGCGGTCACGGAATCGGCCACGGACGGTGTCTGCTGGGACGTGGCGATAACTGCAACCGAAGTTGCGCTCTCGCCCGCGGATACTGTCAGCTTCCCGTCCGCATCAATGAAGGTGCCGGAGCTGGTCTGCCCGGCAAGAGACCAGATGACTTTATCGCTGAATCCGTTCTTTCCGCTGACGTTGGCCTTGAACTGCACGCTCTTGCCTGCCGGGACATTCGCGGAGCCCGGCACGATGACGACCTTTTCCACAACGGGCTGCGCCCTGGTTACCTTGATTGTGGCCGTGACGGTCACCTTATGCGTCTGTCTGGTGTCGTTTCCGGATGAGAAGGTGTACGCCGCGTTATACACACCTTCCTTCAGATCTTTATTGGGACGGATGGCAAAGATCGCCTGATCTCCGGGTCTTAAATAGGATTCGCTTGTCGTCGAAAGCGAAAAGGCCGTGTAAGGATCCGCAGCGAAGAAGACAAGCGGAATATCGATCGTACCGGTATTGACGATCGTAAACTGTTTGAAATCCCTCGATTCCCCTTCCGTGACGGAACCGAAATCGACATTGGGAGTATAGCAGGCAAGGGCATAGCTCAGGGGATCCGGCTCAGGCTCCGGTTCCGGCTTCGGCTCAGGCTTGGGTTCCGGCTTCGGCTCAGGCTTTGGTTCAGGCTTCGGTTCAGGCTCAGGCTCCGGTTCCGGTTCGGGCTCCGGCTCAGGTTCCGGCTCCGGTTCAGGTTCCGGCTCAGGCTCAGGTTCGGGCTCCGGCTCAGGCTTTGGTTCAGGCTTCGGTTCAGGTTCGGGCTCCGGTTCGGGTTCTGGCTCCGGTTCGGGTTCAGGCTCCGGTTCAGGTTCGGGTTCCGGCTCCGGTTCAGGTTCCGGCTCAGGTTCAGGTTCAGGTTCCGGTTCGGGCTCAGGTTCCGGCTCGGGCTCAGGCTCCGGCTCCGAGTCAGGTTCTAACTGTGCGATACCGTCTTCATATTCGTCGGCATAGACACGGACAAAGCGATAGGTCATGGTCGAAGAAAACGCCAGCAGAACAGTCAGCAGAATTGCCATTACCGCAGTGAATCTTATCCTTCTTTTCATCGGTATCCTCCCTGCAACCGGCACAATGGTCTATATCAGATTCCGCAAAATTATAGTATCACATTTCCCGACCGCCGGTTCCGCAGAAAACAGTTGAACCTGCGATTCCGCATTGTTATGATGAGACAGACACAAACCGTGCTCTCTTGAAATGGAGGTAAAAGAATGACATATCAGGAAGTCATGGAAAACGCCAAATCTGCCAGCGGCCCTTACTGCAAGGTATGTCCCGTCTGCAACGGCAGAGCCTGCGGCTCCCAGATGCCCGGCCCCGGCTCCAAGGGGATCGGCGACACGGCGATCCGCAACTACGACGCGTGGAAAAGAATCCGCGTCAATATGGACACAATCACAGCGAATGTACAGCCTGACACAAGCTTTGACTTCTTCGGACGCACGATGAAATACCCCTTCTTTGCAGGACCGGTAGGGGCGATCAATCTGCATTACGGCGACAAAATGGATGATGTCGCATACAACAGCATTCTCGTCTCCGCCTGCGCGGACGCAGGTATAGCGGCCTTCACCGGCGACGGCACAAACCACGTCGTCATGGAAGCAGCCTGCAGTGCCATCGCCGCAAAGGACGGTGTCGGTATCCCGACCGTAAAGCCGTGGGATCAGGAAACACTGAAAAAGAAATTTGAACTCGTCGAATCGTCGAAGTGCTTCGCGGTTGCGATGGACATAGACGCGGCCGGTCTCCCCTTCCTGCAGAATCTCACGCCGCCGGCCGGACGCAAGACCGTGGAGGAGCTTGCGGAGATCATCGGCATGGCAGGCAAACCTTTCATCGTCAAGGGCGTCATGACCGTGGAGGCCGCAAAAAAAGCGCAGGCCGCAGGCGCAGCCGGCATCGTTGTATCCAATCACGGAGGCCGCGTGCTCGATCAGTGTCCCGCGACGGCGGAGGTGCTGTATGACATCGCGCAGGCTGTCGGCGGCAGCATGAAGATTTTTGTGGACGGCGGAATCCGGACCGGCATCGATGTCTTTAAGGCGCTTTGCCTCGGCGCTGACGGCGTCATCATCGCGCGCCCGTATGTTCTTTCCGTCATCGGCGGCGGCGCGGAAGGCGTTCTTCTCTACACGGAAAAGCTCGGTGCGGAGCTCATCGATGCCATGAAGATGTGCGGTGCGGAAAAGCTCTCCGACCTGTCCGAAAAGTTCCTGTTCAGGCCTTCCAATCCGTTCATTTCATGACATATATGTCATTTTTTCTTTGATGTACTTAAAAAGGATGCCAGCCGGCATCCTTTTTTGTCCTATAAATCGGCTTATAGGACAAAAAGAGTTGGTAAAAACCCCGGTTTTCCTTGAGTTTATCAGGAAAACCGGGGTTTTAAGTTGTTTAAAACAA
>CACZQP010000175.1 GCA_902783385.1 uncultured Lachnospiraceae bacterium
CCGAGCGAACGGATCTCCACAATAAAGTAGCTCTCTCCGCTCTGCAGGCTGTCTCGCAGCGCCATGGACGAATAGATCCGGTAGTGCGGCGCGCGGTAAGACGAGGCGGGAACTGTCCGCAGCGTCTGCGCAAAAAGTGCACAGAGCGCCGCAGCCTTCAGGAACGTTGACTTTCCGGACGCATTCGATCCGGTCAGGAGCACAGGTCCTTCTGCAGTGATCGAATTCGGCACAGGCTTCTCCAGCAGGGGATGATACATGTTTTCCGCAAAAAAGCCTTGCTGATCGGCAAAGTCGGGGCGGCACCAGTGCGGGAGCGATTCCCTGAACGAAGCGATACTGATCGCGGCATCCGCCTTCCCGACAGCTGTGATCAGGTCGTCGATCTGTGTCCTGTTTTTCCGCACATGAAACAGCATGCGGTCAAACTGGTAAAGATCCAGGTGAAACAGGATCCTGATATAATCCAGGATCAGATCGGGAAGACTCCCGTCCGCTCCTGTCTCATTTCCCAGAAGAAACGCGCCCCTTCGGAACGAAGCGGTCTGCCTCAGGCTTTCTTCGATCAGGTCCTTCTCCGCGGCAAAGGCATCCGGCAGCACCCGCTTAAGGTGTTCCGCGCACGTCATCAGGCGAAGGATATATCGGAAGGATACGATATATGGTTCGATCCTTCTCTTATGGCTGAAGTACGTAAGAATGCTCAGGGAACAGGCCGCCATCAGCAGGAGTATCCCCTGCGGGACAAACAGCATTACGCACAGGGCGACTACAATGAGCGCAGGATATACAAGATGGCGGAACGCATTTCCGCCTTCGAGATCATCCAGCGCGTCCAGGAAATCATAGAGGGAATACTTTCCCGTGTGCCCAAGGAGCGAGAGCATTTCGCAGATCCTGACGCGCTCTTCTTCCCTGTCGCCGCCCGCAAAACAGGACAGCGCCTCTTCGCTGATCTGTCCCGCACCGTCAGAAAGGTCCGGCGTTCTCAGCAGGAAATACAGGACCTCCTCTCCCGCAGCGGAGCATGTGCTGTCGATCCGCGCATAAAGCGCATCCATCTCCAGATCATTCCAGGTAATGTCGTCGATCTGGCCGGGCAGGCGATGCTTCTCATAATAACGGGGAATCAGGGCATAGCGGTCCGGCTTTATGCTTTTGCTGCCCGGTTTTCCGAAAGCCTCTTTCAGTTTTTTTCTAAGCGCGGCCCGCCGCCTTTTCCTCTCGCGAAGCCCCAGCACATAAAAGAATGCGATCAGTCCCGCAATCGCCAGGAGGAAAAGCAGGTTGCCCCGCATGGTCTCATCCAAGTATGCGGTCCCTCACTTCCTGCGCAGCGCGGAAGATCTCCGAAGCGCTCTCTCCGACATGGAAGCTGTCATCGATGTTCTCCCTGCGCTCATAGAGGATGCTTCCGCCCACCATTGTCATAAGGACATTGCTCTTGCTGCCGCTGTAGACGATATTGCGCGGGATATTCTGCAGCGGCTGCATATTCGGCTGCATCAGGTCGAGCAGAATGATATCCGCCTTTTTGCCCGGCGCGATCGCATCCGTTTCCGGAAGTCCCATGATCTGTGCGCCGCCGCGCGTAGCCATCGTCAGCACATCGAACGCCGGAACCGCACAGGCGCTGTTTTCCCGGAGCTTGGCAAGTCCCGTCGTCAGGAACATTTCGCGGAACATATCGAGGCAATTGTTGCTCGCCGGCCCGTCCGTACCGATCGCAATCGTAAGACCCGCCTCCAGATAATCGGAAATCGGTGCAATCCCGCTCGCAAGCTTGGTATTGGACCCGGGGTTCGTGACGACACCGATCCCCCGCTCCTTCAGGATTCTGATATCTTCAGCATCCGTGTGGACCAGGTGATAGCCGGCGCCGCCGTAGTCAAACAGCCCCTCCGATGCAAGAAATGCGACGGGGCTCATGCCGTAGCGCCCCCTGAACTCCTCGACCTCCTTGGCCGTCTCGGAAATATGCGCATACACCGGCGCCCTGTATTTTGCTGCAAGGGCGGCGATCTCCCCGATCAGTTCCCTGGAGCAGGTGTACTCCGCATGTATGCCGATCGCAAAGCTGGTCAGGTCGCTCACGCCGTTCAGCGTATTGTAGTATTTCTCGATCAGTTCGACGGACTGGCTGAAATTGTTGACGCCGCCCACCTGTACCATGCGAAAGCCCATCTCGTTCGCCGCCTTCGCAATGGATTCCGGCGTGAGATACATCTCCATGACGGCTGTCGTTCCGCCTGAGAGATACTCCAGGATCGCAAGGCGCGTCAGCTTGTAGATATCATCTGCCGTCAGCTTTGCCTCATACGGAAAGACCTGTGTATTCAGCCACTCATCCAGCGGCAGATCGTCTGCCGAGGAGCGCAGAAAAGTCATGCCTGAATGTGTGTGTGCGTTTTTAAAACCGGGCATCAGGAGATTTCCTCCGCAGTCAATCTCCCTGTCGAAGGCTGCCGCCTTTGCATCTTCGCCGGCTTTGTCTGTTGCATCCCCCACATAGGTGATCGAATTCCCGTCAGTATGTACTTCACCCGTAAGGATGTTTTCGCCGTCCAGCATCGTCAGGATCCTGGCATTATAGAATCGAATTTTCATCTTCTCCCCCTTTTACCGCTTACTTCCTGCCGCTTTCGTTTTCCTGCCTGCGGCAGTCTTTCCTGCGGCGCGTTTTGCCGCGTGCGCTCCCATGGCTGCGACACTCTCCGTGACAAGCCTTACAAAGCGCGGCTCCGCTTCCTCTCCCGCGCGCTTCACGTCGTCATGCGAGAGGAGCTCTTTCGAAATGCCGGCCGCCATATTCGTGATCAGGGAAACGCCGCACACGCGCATCCCCATGTGGCGGGCGACGATCGCTTCCACCGCGGTGCTCATGCCGACCATATCCGCGCCAAGCAGGCGGAGCATCCGGATCTCCGCCGACGTCTCGAAGGACGGACCCGTCAGCTGGACATACACCCCGCGTTTTAAGTCGATCTTCAGGCGCTTTGCCGTCTCTTCAAGAAGCTTCTGGAGCTTTAAGTCATAGGCTTGCGTCATATCGTGAAAGCGCGGTCCCTCTTTGTCATCATTCGGGCCGATCAGCGGGTTCACGGTAAAAACGGAGATGTGATCCGTGATCATGGACAGGTCCCCGACGCGGAATGTCTCATTCAGGCCTCCGGCCGCATTTGTCAGGAACAGGATTTTTGCACCCAGCCCCTGCATGACACGCAGCGGCATGACGACCTGATCCATGCTGTAGCCCTCATAGAAATGCACGCGACCCTTCATGCAGATGACCGGCGTCTTTTTGACATAGCCCAGAATAAAGCGCCCGTCATGTCCGGATACGGTCGACATCGGAAATCCCGGGAGTGTGTCATAGGGGATCTCACAGACAGTGCGGATCTTCTGTGCGTAGTTCCCGAGCCCCGACCCCAGTGTGATCGCGACAAGCGGCTTAAAATCCGTGATCTTACGGATCGCTTTTACACAGTTCCTGACGTCTTCTCTCATGGAACGTCCTCCTTTAAGTCACGCGTTGTTCTTCGGAACGATGTGCTCCTTGTCCTTGTAGATATGCCCCGCCGGAATGCAGCCGCGCACCATGGAGAGCGGATAGACGTTGCTCCCCCTGCCGATGACGGTTCCGGGATTCAAAACGCTGTTGCACCCCACTTCCACATTGTCGCCCAGCATGGCGCCGATCTTTTTAATACCGGTTTCGAGCTCCTCTTCTCCCGCATGAATGACGACAAGCGTCTTGTCGCTCTTCACGTTCGAGGTGATGGATCCCGCGCCCATATGCGCCCTGAATCCAAGAATGCTGTCCCCGACATAGTTGTAATGTGGAACCTGGACTTTATTGAACAGGATCACGTTCTTCAGCTCTGTGGAGTTGCCGACGACGGCCCCCTTCCCGACGATCGCGCTGCCGCGGATAAATGCGCACTGCCTCACCTCCGCGTCCTCGTCGATGATGCAGGGACCGCCCAGATATGCGGAGTCAAATACCTTCGCGCTCTTTGCGACCCACACGTCCTCCCCGCGCTTTTCGAACCTGTCCTCCGGGAGCGTTTCACCGAGCGCACGGATGAAGTCCTTGATCCCGGAAAGCACTTCCCACGGATACTGCACACCTTCAAACAAAGGCGCTGCAATCGTCTCATTCAGATCATATAGCTTTTCAATCGTGACATCCTGCAGTTTCATGTTACTTACCCTGTTCCTTTCTTCGAATCCTGTTCTTTGGCTGACGCGCCTTTCCCGGCTCTGCGGCGCGCTGCGGGTAGAAGGCCGCGATCTCACGGTATCGCCGGTTCAGCTCAGCGCCAAAAGCCGTCTCCTTGATATGCTCGGTCCTTCGGCGGATAAAATCGTTCAATTTCGCAAGATACTCCTCTTCCGTTACCTCTCCCTGCGCGACGCGGGTGAGACCGATCTCCCAGCTTGCCGTCAGCCTGGGATTTAAGAGCGGTTTGACGGACAGTGCGACACAGTCATGGATCATCTCCCCCAGCTGAGTCGGCGTGAGAATCTGCGTCTTTTTATTGAGTGTCAGATACTTGTTCCTGACCAGCTTGTTCAGGATCTCCGCGCGCGTGGCGCTGGTGCCGATCCCGCTTCCGCGGATCTGTTCCCGCAGCTCTTCCTCTTCAATAAACTGGCCGGCATTCTCCATTGTAAGGATCATGGAGCCGGAATTATAGCGCTTTGGCGGTGTGGTCTCTCCCTGCCGGATCTCTGTCCCGGAAAGAGGGAGCGATACGCCTTTTTTCAGGGAGGCGAGCATTTGGATGCTCACAGCGGGTTCCTCCTCGTCCGCTGCCGTCTCCTCCTGCGCATCTTCCGCTTTCTTTTCCTTCCGGAAGCTGTAAGATAAGACAGCCTGATACCCCTCTTCCCTGCAGCTCTTTGCGGAAGCGAAGAAGTGCTCCGAACCCGCCTTGACCTCCAGCTGCATTTTATCAAAAACTGCGGCCGGATAAAACACGGCGAGGAACCTGCGCACGATGATCTCGTACACATTTCTGGAAAGCGGCGTCAGGTTTCCGATCGCCGTAAGCCCCTCGCCTGTCGGGATGATCGCGTAGTGATCCGTGATTGCTTTGTCGTTTACGTAGCGGCTGCGTGCGATTTTTTGGTGCGCGCCGCTTTTTAAGATCTCCTCCACAAACGGCGCAAAGGCCCGGATACTGCCGATTCCTTTCAGGTTGTGCCCGATCTCCTTTGCAACGGCCGTCGAAAGGACGCGGGCGTCCGTGCGCGGGTAGGTCGTCAGCTTCTTTTCATACAATTCCTGGGCGATCTGCAGCGTCTGATCTGGACTGATGCGGAAAAACCTTGCGCAGTCATTCTGAAGCTCCGCAAGATTGTAAAGAAGCGGCGCAGATTTGGTTTCTTTTTTCCTGGAGACGGCATGAACGACGCCTTCGCTGACCCCGCTTAGCTCTTTCAGGAATGCCTCCGCCGCCTCCTTTTCCCGGAAGCCCTTATCGCCGTATAGAAGCGGAGAGCCGTGGTATTTGCTGTCCCCGGTGACCTGCCACATCGTCCCGATCCCGCCGAAGTCGGCCGCGATCCGGTAGAAAGGTGTCTTCACAAAACTACGGATCTCCCGCTCCCTGGTTACAACGATTCCCAGAACGCAGGTCATAACGCGCCCCACTGCGATCACACACCGGTCCATCCCCAGGAAATCCCGTATTCCGGAAGCATACTTCAGGGATATCGCACGGGAGAAATTGATGCCCATCAGATAATCTTCCTTGGCGCGCAGATAGGCGGACGCACCGAGATTGTCGTAGTAAGATTCCTCCTTCGCTTCCCTGATCCCGCGAAGGATCTCTTCCTTTGTCTGGGAGTCGATCCAGACCCGGAGCTGACGCTTATCGTGTACGCCGGCCTCCTGCGCGACAAGCCGGTAAATGTATTCACCCTCCCTTCCGGAGTCCGTGCATACATAAATGGTGTCGACATCGGGGGACGTCAGGAGACGTTTCACGATGCCGAACTGCTTCCGCACATTTTCAATGATCTCGTATCGGAAATGATCGGGAATAAACGGGATCGTGGCGAGGGACCACTTCTTGTATTTTTCGTCATAGGCATCCGGGTAGGCCATCGTGACAAGATGGCCTACGCACCAGGTGACGATTGTGTCCGGTGCCTCCAGATACCCGTCTCTTTTATGGAACGATATGTCCAGCGCCCTTGCAAATTCCTGTGCGACACTGGGTTTTTCGGATATGAAAAGTCGTTTTCCCATTCAGCCGGGCGTCACTTCGCCGTGATATAGCCCAGCTTCACAAGGAGTTCCGCGCACTCGACCGCACCGCCCGCAGCGCCGCGCATCGTATTGTGGGAAAGACCGATGAACTTCCAGTCGTAGATATGGTCCTCGCGGAGCCTTCCGATGGAGACGCCCATACCGTTTTCGTACCAGACATCCTCCTTGACCTGCGGCCGGTTGTCCTCCTCCAGGTAGCGGATGAACTGCTTAGGAGCGCTGGGGAGCTCGAGCTCCTGCGCTTTGCCCTGAAAACGCCGCATCGCCTCGATCAGCTCCTCTTTTGATGCCTTCTTCTTCAGATTTACATAGACGGCAGCAGTATGCCCGTAGAGGACCGGCACGCGGATGCACTGACACGTGATGACGGGAGAAGACGCCTTAACGATTTCGTTCCCCTCGATGTGGCCGAGGATCTTCAGCGGCTCCTTCTCGCTCTTCTCCTCCTCGCCGCTGATGTACGGAATGATGTTCTCCACCATCTCCGGCCAGGTCTCAAAGGTCTTGCCGGCGCCGGAGATCGCCTGATAGGTCGTTGCGACGACCTCGCGGATGCCGAAGCCGCGCAGCGGAGCGAGCGCGCCGACGTAGGACTGGATCGAGCAGTTGGGCTTTACCGCGATAAAGCCGTATTTGGTA
>CACZQP010000176.1 GCA_902783385.1 uncultured Lachnospiraceae bacterium
CGGATATAGTTATGTAGTCAGAACAGTATCCAGGACATATCAGGGCATCCCTGCTCCTTTGATTCCTACAATTACTTTACGCTATCCTTGCTTGCGATTTGGCTGCAAATTACGTAAGATAGATATATGGCTATAAAAAAGAGCGCGGCTTCGCGCAGGAAATCCGCGGGAAAGCGGAACCGCCAGAACAGATTCAGCATGTTCCTCGCGGTCACAGTGGTCGTGATTCTGATGGCTGCCATTTCGGTCATCAGTGTGCGCCTGACTGCGGAGCTGGAGCGAAAGGAAAAAATCAAGACTGATCTCGAGGCGCAGATCGCCGTGGAACAGGAGCGCGCGAAGGAGCTCGAGGAGTACGAGAAATACGTGGAGACGGACCAGTACAAGGAGAAGGTCGCGCGGGAAAAGCTCGGCATGGTAAAAGACGGAGAGATCGTCTTTGAGAATCAGGACACCAGGTAAGAGGGACAGCAGAGCGGCTGTCCCGTTTTCATAAAGGATATGAAGAGATACCCGCCCGGTCTTATCAGGACTGTAAACAGGCTGGAGGGCTTCCTTGAGAGGGAGCATATGCTCGGGGAGGGAGACAGGATCATTGCCGGCGTATCCGGCGGCGCGGATTCTGTCTGCCTTCTGTATCTTCTGCACACTTTTCTCTCAGAGCGCCTAGGCCTTTCTCTCAGGGTCGTCCACGTCCACCACGGACTGCGCGATGCGGCGGACGGTGATGCGGCGTTTGTCGAAGAGCTCTGCGGGGAATGGAAGATTCCGTGCGCGGTGCGGTATGCCGATGTGCGCGGCCTTTGCAGGAGAGAGGGCCTGGGAGAAGAGGAGGCGGCGCGGATCCTCAGGTACGGAATCTTCGAGGAGGAAGCGGCATCCTGGGATGCGAAGATCGCACTCGCCCACAATCTGGATGATCAGGCGGAGACGGTACTGCACAACCTCGCCCGGGGTTCATCCCTTAAGGGACTCGGCGGCATGGCTCCCGTAAACGGCCGGCTGATCAGGCCGCTGCTCATTTTTTCCCGCGCGGAGATCGAGGAAGTCCTGTCTGCGGCCGGTCTTTCCCATCGCGAGGATGAGAGCAATCAGACGGACGTCTATACGAGAAACCGCCTGCGGCACAGCGTGCTGCCGGTGCTCGAGGAGAAGGTAAACGGAAACGCCGCGGCGCACATCGCACAGGCCGCGAGGGATATCGCGGAGGCGGATGCGCTGCTGGATGCTCTGGCGGACAAACTGGAGGAGGAAGCGGCACTTCCTGCAAAAGAGGGAGAGATCCTCGCGCTGCGGGTCCGGACGCTGACGCAGGCTCCGGCAGTGCTGGCAAAGCGACTCCTGCACCGCGCAATCGCACGGGCAGGCGGCAGTGCGAGGGATGTCGGCCGGATCCACGTGGACGATGTCTATGCCATCTGTGAAGGCGGCAAAAACGCCAGAATTGACCTGCCGGGCAGGGCTGCTGCGGTCAGGGAGTCCGGCAGGCTTTTCTTCATAAATGCAGAGCGATAGTGTATAATGGCTCGGTCAGCACCGAGCCAAAGAGCTAAAGGCAGCTGCCATGGAGAAATGGCTCAGTCAACTCAGCAAGAAGAGGAAGGAATATGAACTATCACATTACGCAACTGATCACGGAGGAAGAAATCGACAGACGCGTGCGTGAGATGGGGGCGCAGATTTCGGAGGACTATGCGGGAAAGAGTGTACATCTGATCTGCATCTTAAAGGGTGCGAGCTTTTTCATGTGTGAGCTCGCAAAGCGGATCACGGTGCCGGTCTCCATCGACTTCATGTCCGCATCCAGCTATGGCGCAGGTACGGAGTCCAGCGGCGTCGTCACGATCGAGAAGGATCTGGAGGACCCGATCGAGGGAAAGGATGTCATCATCGTGGAGGACATCATCGATACGGGCCGCACGCTCGCTTTCCTGAAGCAGGTCATGGAGGAGAAGGGCGCGCGCAGCATCCGGATCTGCACGCTCCTGGACAAGCCCGAAAGGCGCGTTGCACCGCTTACATCCGATTATGTCGGGTTCACCGTTCCGGACAAGTTCGTTGTGGGCTACGGACTGGACTACGACCAGAAGCACCGCAACCTTCCCTATGTCGGAGTGGTGGAATTCACAGGGCAGTAGAATACTTCCCGCCGGAGGATAAGATTGAATACGAAACAGCAAAGACCCGGGAACCCGATGTTTGTGTGGCTGGCGATCCTGATGATGTTCATGGTCTTCACGCAGGTTTTCCGTGCGGTATCCATGCAGGAGACCGAGCCGTACACGCGGAGCGATTTTGAACGGGATATCTCGGACGGCAGGGTGAAGCAGATCGAGATCCTGCCGAACCGGGAGACGCCGACCGGTGCAGCCCGCATCACCTTTAAGGACGATACCGTGCAGACATTTTATGCGACGGACATCACCGTGATCGAGACGTACGCGCGCGAGCACGGCACAGAGCCCGTTGTCCGGAAGATCCCGGAGGAGAGCTGGTTCATGACCAGTATCGTCCCGGTCCTTCTCGTCGCTGCGATATGCCTGTTCTTCTTCTTTCTGATGAACGGACAGGGAATGGGCGGCACAAATGCCCGCATGATGAACTTCGGAAAAAGCAGGGCAAAAATGTCCGATGAAAAAGACCGCGTGACCTTAAAGGATGTCGCCGGCCTGATCGAGGAAAAGGAAGAGCTTAAGGAGATCATCGATTTCCTGAAGGACCCCGGGAAGTACACAAAGGTCGGCGCCCGTATACCCAAGGGTGTGCTGCTGGAAGGCAGTCCCGGTACCGGTAAGACCCTGCTCGCGAAAGCGGTTGCCGGAGAGGCCGGTGTTCCGTTCTTTTCGATCTCCGGCTCTGATTTTGTGGAAATGTTTGTCGGCGTCGGGGCGTCCCGCGTGCGGGATATGTTCGAAGATGCCAAGAAAAATGCGCCCTGCATCGTCTTTATCGACGAGATCGACGCCGTGGCGAGGCGCCGCGGAACGGGACTCGGCGGCGGACATGACGAGCGGGAGCAGACGCTGAATCAGCTGCTTGTCGAGATGGACGGGTTCGGCAACAACGAGGGGATCATCGTGATGGCGGCGACGAACCGCGTGGACATCCTGGATCCGGCGATCCTTCGGCCCGGCCGATTTGACAGAAGAATCTCCGTGGCGCTGCCGGATGTGCGCGGCAGGGAAGAGATCCTGAAGGTCCACTCGCGCGGCAAGCCGCTGTCCGACGACGTGAATCTGGAGCACATCGCGCAGACGAGCGCAGGCTTTTCCGGAGCGGATCTTGAAAACCTGATGAACGAAGCGGCCATCCATGCGGCGCATGACGGCAGACAGGTCATTTCGCAGGCGGACATCCAGTCCTCCTTCATCAAGGTCGGCATCGGGACGGAGAAAAAGAGCCGCATCATCTCCGACAAGGAGAAACGCATCACGGCGTTCCATGAGTCGGGACATGCGATCCTGTTCCATCTGCTGCCGGATGTGGGACCGGTCTACACCGTGTCGATCATTCCGACCGGGATGGGGGCCGCCGGCTATACGATGCCGCTGCCGGAAAAGGACGAGATGTTCGTCACGAAGGGCAGGATGCTGCAGGAGATCATGGTCAGTCTCGGCGGGCGGATCGCGGAGGAGATCATTTTTGACGATATTACGACCGGAGCATCGCAGGATATCAAGCAGGCGACGGCAATGGCCCGCAGGATGGTGACGCGATACGGCATGTCTGCAAGCATCGGCACGATCAACTACGAGCAGGAAGAGGAGGACGTGTTCCTCGGATACGAGCTGGGCCACGGAAATAAGCGGAGCGAGTATATCAGCGGCGAGATTGATCGCGAGGTCAGGAATATTATCGATGACTGCTACAGGAAGGCAAAGGAGATCATCACGGCGCACGAGGATGTCCTGAACAGGTCCGCCATGCTCCTTCTGGAAAAGGAGAAGATAACCGGAGACGAATTTGCGGCGCTGTTTGCGGAGCCGGCTTCGGTGCAGAACGCTTCCGAAGGAGATCCCGAAGGAGAATGACAGGAGGCAGCTGGCAGGAGATTGTGCAGAATTGACAAAACTAACGCAACAAATTTATTATAATTGTACAGAATCTGTATTTACAGGCCGTGGATCGGATGCTATAGTATACTCGTAAACCCCCCAATACATTTTTTGCTATACCCCATTTGGAAGAACATCTTCTGAAAAGAAAAGACGGACCGCAGGGTCCGTTTTTCCTTGTTTATTTTTTCTTTATGATTTCTTAATCGGGAGTTAATTGCATATATGTTCTATTCGTTGTATAACAAGCATAGTTAAAGGAACAGGGGAGACGAAAGGAGGAAAACCTCCGGAAGGAACCCCGAGAGTGATGACAGACAGAGGCGCACGGCGCTTCAGATAGGAGGAAGATATGTTCAGACCTGCACTTTACAGAAACAACGCGAGAGATTTTTGGAGTGATCCGTTCGATGATTTCGACATGATGTTCCCTTCGTTCTGGAACGATGACAATCTGGAGAAATGCTTCACGAACTTCTCCACGGACGTCATGGAAAAGGACGGCTCCTATGTGCTCCAGGCAGAGCTTCCGGGCTTTAACAAGGAAGACATCAAGGTGGATCTCAAGAATGATGTCCTGACGATTTCCGCCGCTCACAATGAAGAGGCAAAGGAAGGTGATGATACGAAATATCTGAGGAAGGAGCGGCGCTACAGCTCCTATTCCAGGAGCTTTAAGGTCAGGAACGTGAAGGCGGAGGACATCGAGGCTTCCTACAGCAACGGGATCCTGGAGGTGAAATTCCCGAAGAGAGATACGCTTCCGGAGGAAGAGGTCAAAAAGATCGAAGTCCGGTAATGACACAGGAACTGCCTTCAGAGGAGTCGCCGACGGCGGCTCCTCTTTTTTGCGCGATACGGTGAAAGAATTTGCCCGGAGCAGCGCTTTGTTCTAAACTATAAAGGAATAAGGAAATACAGGTAAGATTACGGCTGTATCAGCGCAGGGGCATCTATGTCATTTCGGAAAAAAACAGTCATTACAACGGCAATTGTGGTTCTGCTACCGCTGGCACTGCAGTTCATATCATTCGGCGTCATGGGCGTTTTCTTTTCGCGCGAGGAGGGAAAGCAGCTCTACTCCGTGCTGTCGCAGGAGTTTACGCAGAGCCCGCGCGTGCTGATGATGCGGGTCGCGCTGATCTCCGCGGTGATCATGCTGGTCACGGCGCTCCTGTTGAACAGATGGCTGAAAAAAAGCTTTTACCAGCCGCTCTCCGAGCTCAACCAGGCGATGCGGCACATTCGCGACGGAAATCTCGAATATGCGCTGAAGGCGGATGAAAACAGCGAATTCGGAGAACTGTACCACAACTATGAGGACATGCGCCTTAGGCTCAAGGAGTCGGCGGACGAAAAGCTGGAGCACGAGCGGCAGAGCAAGGAGCTGATCAGCAATATCTCGCATGATTTAAAGACGCCTATGACCTCGATCAAGGGCTATGTGGAAGGGCTCAAGGACGGCGTCGCAAATACGCCGGAGAAGCAGCAGAAATACATCCAGACGATCTATAACAAGGTCGGGGACATGGACAAGCTGATCAATGAGCTGACGCTCTATTCAAAGATCGACAGCGACAGGATCCCATACAATTTCCATCGCATCAACGTTTCGGATTACTTCGGAGACTGTGTGGAGGAGATCGGCGTGGATATGGAATCGAGGGGGATCCAGCTGAACTATGTAAACCTGATCTCTCCCCATGTGATGATCATCGCCGATCCGGAGCAGATGAAGCGGGTCATCAACAATATCATCAGCAACAGCGTGAAATACATGGACAAGCTCCACGGTCGGATCGATTTCCGGATCCTGGACGAGCAGGATTCCATCCGCGTGGAGATCGAGGACAACGGCAAGGGAATCTCGCCGAGAGATCTGCCGAATATATTCGACCGGTTTTACCGGACGGATTCGTCCCGCAACTCGATGCAGGGAGGCAGCGGCATCGGATTGTCCATTGTCAAGAAGATCATAGAGGACCACGGCGGATACATCTGGGCAACAAGCCGCGAAGGCGAGGGGACCTGCATGCACTTTGTACTGCGCAAATACCGGGAGCAGGACAGCGAGAGCGTGGATGTGGAAGCCGAGGAGGCATAGCGAAAGGAGTTTAAAAGGATATGAGCAGGATTCTGATCATAGAGGACGAAGAGGCGATCGCCGACCTGGAGAAGGACTATCTGGAGCTGTCCGACTTCGAGGTGCATATTGAAAACAACGGTGAGGACGGGCTGAAGGAGGCGCTGGATAACGATTATGACCTCATTGTGCTCGACCTGATGCTGCCGGGGCTGGACGGATTTGAGGTCTGCAAACGGCTCCGGGAGAAGAAGGACGTGCCGATCCTGATGGTCTCCGCCAGAAAGGATGACATTGACAAGATCCGCGGGCTCGGCCTCGGCGCAGATGATTACATGACAAAGCCGTTTTCGCCGAGCGAGCTGGTGGCCCGTGTAAAGGCGCATCTTTCCCGCTATGAGCGCCTGGTGAGTGCGGGACAGAAGCAGAACGATGTCATCGAGATCCGTGGCCTGAAGATCGACAAGACGGCGCGCAGGGTCTGGATCGACGGAGAGGAGAAGGCGTTCACCACAAAGGAGTTCGACCTCCTGACCTTCCTTGCGGAGAATCCAAACCACGTCTTCTCAAAAGAGGAGCTCTTTAGGAAAATCTGGAACATGGATTCCATCGGAGATATCGCGACAGTCACCGTCCATATCAAAAAGATCCGGGAAAAGGTCGAGTACGACACATCCAACCCGCAGTATATTGAGACCATCTGGGGAGTCGGCTACCGCTTTAAGGCATGAGGCCTGGAAAGGAAATGCCATGAAGAATGCGTTCTCACACTTCCTTCTCGCAGCTGTCCTGATGGCAGGCATCGTCCTGATGCCAACGGCTGTGCTTGGCGTCAGGGCGATGCAGGATACGGCGGATACGGCAGCAGGGACCCCGCAAAGGCCGTCCGACACCGGTGCGCTGCACGTGGAGGGAACGCGGCTGTGCGGAGAAAACGGGCAGGAGGTGATCCTGCGGGGCGTGAGTACGCACGGCCTGACATGGTACCCGGACTATGTAAATGAAAAGCTCTTCCGGCAGGTCTCGGAGGAATGGGACTGCAACCTGGTCCGTCTTGCGGCATACAGCGAGGAGTACTGCAGGAATGAAGAGAGCAGGGAAGAGACCATGCGCCTCCTGCGCAGGGGGATCGATGCCGCTGTCGCCGCGGACATGTATGTGCTGGCGGACTGGCATATCTTAAATGACGCCAATCCGAACGAGAACGCAGAGGCGGCAGCCGTCTTTTTTGAGACGGTCAGCAGAGAGTACGGGGATCTGCCGAATATCCTTTATGAGATCTGCAATGAGCCGAACGGAAAGACGTCGTGGGCGGATGTCCGGGCTTATGCGGAGAAGATCATTCCGGTCATCCGCGCAAACGATGCGGACGCGGTGATCATCATCGGAACGCCGGATTTTGACAGGGATCTGATGGCGTCGGTGCTGGACCCTGTTCCGTATGACAATCTCATGTATGCACTGCACTTCTACGCGGGCTCACACTACGATGCGCTCCGCGCGGAGCTTAGGATGGCGCTTCGGAACGGTCTGCCCGTTTTCGTAACGGAATGCGGTTTTTCGGAATCCGACGGAGACGGCGTTACGGATTTTGAAAACGCGGCGGAGTGGTTTTCCCTTCTGGAAGAGGAGCACATCAGCTATGCCATATGGAGCATGTCGGATAAACCTGAGTCCTCCGCAATGGTACGTCCGGGCGGACTTGCCCGCGGGAAACTGAAGGAGGACGCCCTGACGCCCTCCGGCTTATTTGCGAGGGCACTCATTCGCGGAGAGGACCCCGGAAGCATTCCTGTTCCCGGTGTGCAGGAGAAAAAAGGCTTTGCGGAGAAGCTCCGGACATCTTACTATACCGTCGGCAGGGAGGGCCTTAAGGCCGTCGGGACGTGGCCCCTGTTTGCGCTTCTTTCCGCAGCTGCGGCTGCAGCTGCCATGTTTTTTGGAATACGAATGTCCGTACACACCCCGCGGGACGGGGCATGCCTTTCCTATGACGACCTGATCCGGGCAGGGGAGGAGAAATCGAGCGCGGTGCCGGACAAGGGCGTTGCGGTGCGCAGGATCCTGATTGCGGCCAGCATTTTTTTCACTCTTTTGTACCTGCTCTGGCGCATCGTTTTTTCCGTGCCGCTGCAGAGCGGTCCCGTAGCGGTCGCGGCGAATCTCATCCTTCTTTTTGTCGAACTCTTCGGATTTGCGGAGATGCTCATCCACTACCAGAGCATGTCGGGCATGCGCAGGCATCCGCTTCCGGTCATCCCGGTGCAGGCATATCCGGAGGTCGATGTTTTTATCGCGACCTACAATGAGCCGGTCGAGATGTTAAGAAAGACGATCAACGGCTGCACCCACCTCAAATACCCCGACAGGAGCAAGGTGCACATCTGGCTCTGCGACGACAACCGGAGACCCGAGATGCGCGAGCTCGCAGGCAGGATGGGTGTCGGATACTTTGACCGGCCGGACAACGCGGGGGCAAAGGCCGGAAACCTGAACCACGCGATGGGCCTTACGAATGCGCCGTATGTCGTCACGCTCGACGCTGACATGATCCCGAGGAGCGACTTCCTGATGAAGACGATCCCGTATTTCGTGGATGCCAAGGAAAGGTGCGCAAAGCTTCCGGAGGGAACCTGCAGGGGACTCGGGTTTTTGCAGACGCCGCAGAGCTTCTATACGCCGGACGTGTTCCAGCACACGCTCTACGCGGAGCACAGGGCCGTCAATGAACAGGATTTCTTCTACCGCACGATCGAAGCGGCGAAGACATCGACAAACAGTGTGATCTACGGTGGATCGAACACGGTGCTCTCCCGCAGGGCCATCGAGGCCGCCGGCGGATTCTTTACCGGATCCATTACGGAGGACTTTGCGACGGGCATGCTGATCGAGGCCGCGGGGTATTTAAGCCTCGCGATCCCGGAGCCGCTCGCGAGCGGGCAGGCGCCGCAGACATTCCGCGAGCACATCAGGCAGCGGACCCGCTGGGGAAGAGGCGTCATCAGCACCGCAAAACAGCTTGATTTTCTGCACAGGGCGGAACTGATACCGTTCCAGAAGCTGAGCTACTGGAGCTCGGTGGTGTACTGGTTCTCCCCGCTGAAAACGCTGATCTACATGATATCGCCGCTCCTGTTTTCGGTGTTCTTTATCCCGGTGTTCCGCTGCACGTGGCCGGAGCTCCTTCTGTACTGGCTGCCGATGTTTATCATGCAGGAGCTGTGCCTGCGCATCATCAGCGGAAACAGCATCTCCGTCAAGTGGAGCGGGATCTATGAAACTGTCCTCATGCCGCACCTGCTCCTGCCCATCCTGAAGGAGGCCTTCGGCATTTCCATGACGACATTCAGGGTCACGGACAAATCGGGTGCATCGAGGCGAAAAAAACTGGATATTACTGCGATGCTGCCCTTTGCCGCGCTGGCTCTTCTGTGCGTGGTCGGCATCGCGAGGGTACTCCTCCTGATCCGGGGCATTGAATCGATCGGCATGTTTATCCTGCTGTTCTGGCTGTTCAGGAACCTGTATTTCCTGGTGATGGCACTGTTTGTGACGGACGGCAGAGACAGCGATGACGAGCCGGTTCATGTGCGGGATGCGGAGCCCGTCACGCTTAGGAGCGCAGACGGCGATATGATCTCCGGCGGGATCACGACGCATCTGACGGAGCACAGCGTGAAGTTCTTCCTGGATGAAGCGGAAGGGATCCGTGTCGGTGCACATACGCTGCTCACCATAGAGACCGTCGATTACAGGGCGGAGCTCTCCGGTGTAGTGACGAGAGTGGAGAGGATCCGGGGCGGAGAACAGGCTGTATGCGAAATGGAGATCCTGGATTTCGGCGGATTTGAATGTGAATATCTCCAGATCCTTTACGACCGCGTCCCGACGCTGCCGCAGGATCTAAGGAGAGATTTCGGCATTCTGCCACACCTGTGGAGAAACATCGCGGGGCGGCTCGCAAGACAGTTCACCTGATATGGAGGCCGTCTGCTGAGCGGGCGAGCCGGAACACAAAAGGAGCAGGAGATGAGGAAGAAGGAAAGAGCACTGGCCGTGATCGAACGTCTGAAAAAGGAGTATCCGGACGCGGACTGCACGCTGGCATACGAGGATGCCTGGCAGCTCCTGGTGAGTGTCAGGCTGGCGGCGCAGTGCACGGATGCGCGGGTAGACCAGATCACGCCGCTCCTGTATGAGAAGTTCCCTTCGGTCGCGGCCCTTGCCGCAGCGCAGCCGGAAGAGATCGAGGAAATCGTCAGGCCGTGCGGACTGGGCAGGAGCAAGGCGCGGGATATCTCGGCATGTATGCGCGTCCTGCACGAAAAATATGATGATCACGTGCCCGGGACGATGGAGGAACTGCTCGCCCTTCCGGGCGTCGGCAGGAAGAGTGCGAACCTGATCATGGGAGATGTGTTCGGAAAGCCTGCGATCGTCACGGATACCCACTGCATCCGGCTCTGCAACCTGATCGGGCTCGTCGATGACGTGAAAGAACCCGCCAGGGTGGAGAAAGAGCTGTGGAAGATCATTCCGCCCGAGGAGGGGAACGACCTGTGCCACCGCTTTGTATACCACGGCCGCGCCGTATGCGTGGCGAGAAGGCCGCAGTGCGAGGCGTGCTGCCTCGCGGATGTCTGCAGACATGCGCAGAAGCAGAAAAAATGAAAGGAGAGTGTGATGGAATTCAAAAAAGCATCCGATAAGATCTGGCTGGAGGACGAAAACGGAAGAGAGATCGCCGTGATCGACTTTCCCGCAGAGGAGGAAAACGTCGTCAACATCACCCACACGCTGGTGGATGACAGCTTAAAGGGGCAGGGAATCGCCGGAAAGCTCACACAGGCGGCGGCAGAGCACCTCCGCTCGGAGGGGAAGAAAGCAGTGCTGACCTGTTCCTACGCGGTAAAGTGGTTCGGAAATCACCCGGAGTACCGGGATATTCTTGCCGATCCGGAAAAAGAGGAGCGCAAGGCCGCAGAGCTCGGAGGACCCGCCTGCGGCATCCGGAGAAAGTAGCCGGCTCCGGGCGGCGGAAAAGCACTTCCGGCCCATATTCCGGTTGACATCATCCCTGGGAATATCTATACTGAAAAGGCGCATCTGCCACAATATCCTGTTGGCGGAATGCGCCTTCATACAATATATAGATACTTTCAGAGGGAGATAAATTCATGAGTTCACTGGTCATCAAAAGAAACGGCGAGACGGAGGAATACCGCGGGGAGAAGATCGTCGCCGCCATGCAGAAGGCGTTTGCGAGCGAAGAGGAGCAGATCGATGCCAAAGCGCTCGAGGAGATCCTCTCGCGCGTAGAGGAGCTGATCGGCGCGACGGAGCAGCCGCAGGTCGAGGAGATTCAGGACTGCGTCGAGCGCGCGCTGATGGAGAGCGGCCACTACAAGGTCGCAAAGCAGTATATCCTGTACCGCGAGCGGCGCACACAGCTGCGCGTTTCGCGCCTGCACCTCACGGAATCCCTGCACATTCCCCAGATCGAATCCTGCCTCGCGGAGATCCAGCGCGATTTCCCGGAAAAGGGTTATGACCTGTCCCGTCTGGGCGCAAAGTATGAATCCTTCCGCAAGGAGAACATGACGCCGGACGAGGAGATGAATGCGCTCATCAAAGCTGCGGTGGAGCTGACGGGAAACGAGGAACCGCGCTGGGAGATGATCGCGGCAAGACTTTTGTACCACCGCTTCCGTCTTCAGCTCCATAAGGAGGAAGAGCGCCGCGGCATTCACGGACTCTATGAGAAGATCCGGTATCTCATCGATGAAGGGCTCTACGGGGCCTATATTCTGGAACACTACAGCCGGGAGGACGTCACCCGCTATGAAAGCTATATCGCGGAGGACCGCAACAAGCTCTACACCTATGCGGGCCTTGACCTCCTGCTGTCCCGCTACGTCATTCACGACCGCCGGCACGTGCAGCTGGAATCCCCCCAGGAAATGTACCTGGGAATCGCCATGCACCTGGCCATGGAGGAAAAAGAAGACCGCGACGCATGGGTAAAGCGTTTCTATGACATGCTCAGCCTCCAGAAGGTGACCATGGCGACACCGACCCTGTCGAATTCCCGGAAACCGTACCACCAGCTCTCCAGCTGCTTTGTGGACACGGTCCCGGATTCTCTGGACGGAATCTACCACAGCATCGACAGCTTTTCCAAGGTGAGCAAGTTTGGCGGCGGCATGGGCCTGTATTTCGGCAAGGTCCGCGCGACCGGCGGTACGATCCGCGGCTTTGAGGGCGCGGCGGGAGGTGTGATCCGGTGGATCAAGCTCGTCAACGACACGGCCGTGGCGGTCGACCAGCTCGGCATGCGCCAGGGCGCAGTGGCGGTATATCTGGATGCCTGGCACAAGGACCTGCCGGAGTTTTTGCAGCTCCGCACCAACAACGGCGACGACCGCATGAAGGCGCACGATGTGTTCCCCGCGGTGTGCTATCCGGACCTGTTCTGGAAAATGGCCGGGGAGGATCTGGAGCAGAGCTGGTACCTGATGGACCCGCACGAGGTGCTGGTCGTCAAGGGCTATGCGCTCGAGGACGCCTGGGGCGAGGAATGGGAGGAAAAGTATAAAGACTGCGTGCGCGATAACCGGATCGCGAAGCGGGAGATCAAGATGAAGGAGCTCGTCCGGCTGATCCTGAAATCCGTCGTCGAGACCGGAACGCCGTTCGCGTTCTTCCGCGATACGGTGAACCGCATGAACCCGAACGGACATAAGGGCATTATCTACTGCTCCAACCTCTGCACCGAAATTGCACAGAACATGTCCCCCGCGGAGCTTATCAGCAGACAGATCCGGACAGAAAACGGCGAGACGGTCGTTGTGACGACCATGCGTCCGGGCAACTTTGTCGTCTGCAACCTCGCGAGCCTGAACCTCGGCCGCATCAGAGTGGAGGACGACGCGGAGGTGAAGGAGATCGTTACAAGCGCAATGCGCGCCCTCGACAATGTCATCGACCTCAACTTCTATCCCGTTCCGTATGCGGAGATCACGAATAAGAAATACCGGAGCGTCGGCCTGGGCGTCTCCGGCTACCACCACATGCTCGCGACGCGGAAGATCCGCTGGGAGAGCGAGGAGCACCTGAAATTCGTCGATGAGGTATTCGAGAAGATCGCGTATGCGGCGATCGATGCCAGCAGCGACAATGCCGCGGAAAAGGGCTCCTGCGAGATCTTTGAGGGGAGCGACTGGCAGAGCGGCGCTTACTTTGAAAAGCACGGCTATACTTCGGAAAAGTGGATGGCGCTTGCGCAGAAGGTGAAAAAGACCGGCATGCGCAATGCCTATCTGATCGCGGTGGCGCCGACCAGCTCCACGTCGATCCTCGTCGGTACTTCGGCTGGCCTCGATCCCATCATGCACCACTTCTTCCTCGAGGAGAAAAAGGGCGCGATGCTCCCGCGCGTGGCGCCGGATCTCAATATGGAGAACTACTGGTATTACAAGAACGCGCATAACATCGATCAGACATGGACGGTACGCGCGGCCGGAATCCGGCAGCGACACATCGACCAGGCGCAGAGCGTGAACCTCTATATCACGAACGACTACTCGCTCCGCCAGGTCCTTGAGCTCTACACCATGGCCTGGAAAGAGGGCGTCAAGACGATCTACTACGTGCGCAGCAAAGCGCTGGAAGTGGAGGAGTGCGAAACATGTTCATCGTAAATGAACGTACCGTTCATTTACGATGAACATGTAGGAGCTTGCTACGCAAGCTCCGCCCTGACCTGCCGGGCAGGCTCGGCAAAAGCGCTTGCTATGCAAGCTCCGTTAACAAGGCCTGCATTGCAGGCTCTGAAAAAGTGCTTGCTATGCAAGCTCCGTTAACAAGGCCTGCATTTCAGGTTCAGCAAAAGCGCATGCTATGCAAGCTCCGTCAACATGCGATACTGGATACAGGTCATAATATGCGGTAAAGGAGATGCACCATGCCCGCCGCACGGCCTATGTGCTCGTCGTTACTTAGGCGGCGTTTTACAGCCGCCTTATGTAACGTGACGAAGCACATCGGAGCGAAAGCATCCGTAGGCGGGACATGGACATCTCCTGTAAGAATAGATGAGCAGGAGGAAATGATATGGCAGAACTGAAAAAGCGTCCGCTCTTTAACCCGGAGGGGGACACGGATGTGACGCTCCGCCGGATGATCGGCGGAAACACGACAAACCTGAATGATTTCAACAACATGAAGTACCCGTGGGTCAGCGACTGGTATCGCCAGGCGATGAACAACTTCTGGGTGCCGGAGGAGATCAACCTAAGCAAGGACATCAAGGATTATCCGATCCTGCCGGCGGCGGAGCGCAGGGCTTACGATAAGATCCTGAGCTTTCTTGTGTTCCTGGATTCGCTCCAGAGTGCGAACCTCCCAAATGTTTCGGAGTACATCACGGCAAACGAGGTCGATCTGTGCCTGTGCATTCAGACATTCCAGGAGTGCATCCACTCTCAGAGCTATAGTTATATGCTGGATACAATCTGTAATCCACACGAGAGAAATGAA
>CACZQP010000177.1 GCA_902783385.1 uncultured Lachnospiraceae bacterium
AACAGCGCGGCAAAGAGGTAGCCGGCAAAGCTGTTTACGACAAAGAGCGCAATAATATAGACAAACGTCCCCGCGAGCTTGACGCGCGGGTCCAGTCTGTGGATCACGGAATCCGTCTGGTAATATTGTCCGATCGTAATGTCTCTGATCATACTGCGTCTCTTTGCGAAAAGACGCGCGCGATCTCCGCGGCCGCGTCCTCTGCGCGGAAGATATCCGTGCGCACGGGAATTCCCGCGCGGTGCAGATCCCGCATGATATACGTGACCTGGGGTGCCGCGAGGGATACCTTTTCCAGTTCTTCGATATGAGAGAAGACCTCCGCCGGCGGCGCGTCAAACAGGAGCCTGCCGCCCGCCATCACCATGATGCGGTCCACGTGCCGCGCGACATCCTCCATGCTGTGCGACACAAGCAGGATCGCCATATTGGTCCTTTTGCGCATTGCGGCAATCATTTCGAGAATCTCATCCCTCCCCTCGGGATCAAGACCTGCCGTCGGCTCATCCAGGATCAAATACTTCGGCTCCATGGCGAGAACTCCCGCGATGGCTGCCCTTCTCTTCTGGCCGCCGGATAAGTCAAACGGGGAGACCTCAAAGCTCTCCGGGCCGATTCCCACCATTTCCAGTGCCTTTTGGGCCCGGAGCCTCGCGTCCTCGTCAGACAGCCCGAGATTCTTCGGGCCGAACATCACGTCCGTGAGCACATCCGCCTCAAAGAGCTGGTGCTCCGGGTACTGGAAGACCAGGCCGACCTGTGCGCGCAGCTCCTTTTTGACATAATCCGGCGCATTGATATCCTTTCCGTCGAAAAGGATCCGCCCGGAAGTCGGACGGATCAGCCCGTCCAGGAGCTGAACCAGCGTCGATTTTCCGGAGCCGGTGTGTCCGATGAGGCCGATGAACTCTCCTTCCCTGATCTGTGCCGAAATCCCGGAGAGAGCCGTGACCGCCATGGCAGTGCCCTGTTCATATATGTAGCTGGCATTTTCGATCTGTATGCTCATTTCGTATCCTGCCCGCCGTACAGCGCCGTAAGCTGTCTTACCAGGTCGTCGCGCGAAAGCACGGCTCCCCGGATGGGAAGGCCCTTTTCGCGCAGCATGTCCGCAAGGAGTGTTGCCTGCGGGACATCCAGATGCAGTGCGCGGAGCTTCTCCACATCGGAAAAGATCTCCGCAGGCGACCCGGTCATCGCGACCTTCCCGTGGTCCATGACGAAGATCCGGTCAGCGTAGATCGCCTCTTCCATGTAGTGCGTGATGAGGATGACCGTGATCTTTTCCACATCGTTTAAGGCCCTTGCCGCACGGATGACTTCTCTTCTTCCCTTCGGGTCCAGCATTGCCGTGGGCTCGTCCAGAATGATGCACCGGGGATGCATGGCGATCACGCCCGCGATCGAGACGCGCTGCTTCTGGCCGCCGGAGAGCTTGTTCGGGGATTTTTTCCGGTGCTTTTCCATGTCGACGGCCTTTAAGGACTCGTCCACACGCTCCCAGATCTCCTCTGTCGGGAGTCCCATGTTCTCCGGCCCGAAGCCGACATCCTCCTCTACGACCTGGCCGATGATCTGGTTGTCCGGATTCTGGAAGACCATGCCTGCCGTCTGGCGGATATCCCAGAGATGTCCATCGTCCGTCGTCAGCATGTCATCGACCCACACCTCTCCTTCCGTGGGAAAAAGAAGCGCGTTCAGATGCTTTGCAAGCGTGGATTTTCCGGATCCGTTGTGCCCCAGCACGGCGATGAACTCACCGGGCGCAACCGACAGCTCCACGCCGTCCACGGCGCGAATACTCCCCGTCGCGTTCCCGTCGTCATCCCGCTCGATATACTCGTGTATGAGATTTTTGATGCGGATCATCAGGTCAGTCATGGCACCAGTATACTATACTTTCCGCTCCTGTTCAGTAAAAAAAGCCACCGGCCGCAGCCGGTGGCTCTTATCTTTCGGGATCGTATCTGCGCGACCCTGCCCGGCTGTTATACCAGCTCCAGCAAAACGCGCAGCGCGCCGTCGCCCCTTCTCTGTCCGATCTTGACGATGCGGGTGTAGCCGCCGTTGCGGTCCGCATACTTCGGGCCGTACTCGTCGAACATCTTCGCGATAAGGTCGACTTCCTTGGTGTTCTTTTTGCGGCCTGCAGCATCCTTCGGAACTTCGACGACGGGATACAGGTATTTCATCATCTGGCGTCTCGCATGAATGCGGGAAGGCGCTTCCTTCTTGATCTTCTTCTCGACTTCGTCGTAGACGGTGACAGTGATGCCGTTCTCGACGCGCTTGATCTTGCCATTCGCATCGCGGTGGGACTCGGAGAGAACCGCACGCGTATCCTTGTCGATGATCTGCTTCACGCGCTTGCCGTCCTTGTCCTTGCGGGCGACCTTCGTCTTGACGGTAACGGTCTCGAAGTTATCCTTCTCCTTCGCTGCCATCGCGATCATGGGCTCCACGATGCTGCGAAGCTCCTTTGCGCGCGCCTCTGTGGTCACGATCTTTCCTCTGTAGATAAGCTGTGTGACCTGGCTGCGAAGCAGCGCTTTTCTGAGTTTTGTCTTCTTGCCGAGTTTTCTGTAGTCTGCCATTTTATCCTCCTTGTTTTGCGGCACATTCCGGGCGGAACGCTTTGGGATTACCCGCCGGGAAAGATTTCTGCCGGGCCCTCCGCACACTCTTTGGCTTTACTGCGGGGGACAATATCCTGATTTTCAGTCGAGTTCGCCAGTGCGGAGCTTCAGGCCGAGGTCTTTCAGCTTCGCGAGGACTTCCTCCAGAGACTTGCGGCCAAGGTTCCTGACCTTCATCATCTCATCGGGCGTCTTGTTGCACAGCTCCTCAACGGTGTTGATATTTGCTCTCTTCAGGCAATTGTACGAGCGGACGGAAAGCTCCAGCTCGTCGATGCTCATCTCCAGAGCCTTTTCCTTCTTGTCATCTTCCTTCTCGATCATGATCTCCGCGGACTTCGCGTTCTCCGTGAGGTCGATAAAGACGGACAGATGCTCACTTAAAACCTTCGCAGCAAGGCTGACCGCCTCGTCCGGTGCGATCGTCCCGTCGGTCGTCACGTCCAGCGTGAGCTTGTCGTAGTCAGTCTGCTGTCCGACACGCGTGTTCTCCACGGTGATGTTGACGCGCTCCACCGGCGTGTAGATCGAATCGATCGGAATGACACCGATCTTCGTGTCCGCGTTTTTGTTGCGCTCCGCTGCCACATAGCCGCGGCCCTTGGTGATGACCAGCTCGATGTAGAGCTTGCTCTTCTTGCCGCTCACGGTCGCGATGACCTGGTCAGGGTTCATGATCTCGATGTCCTGGTCAACCTGGATATCGGAAGCTCTCACGATCCCTTCGCCCTCAAATTCGATGCGTGCGGTCTTGGGCTCGTTTGTCTCACTGGTGTTGCGGATGCGCAGGCTCTTGATGTTCATGACGATCTCGGTGACGTCTTCCTTTACACCGGAAATCGTCGAGAACTCATGCTGGACTCCGTCGATCTTGATCTGGCTGACAGCAGATCCCGGGAGGGAGCTGAGCATGATCCGGCGCAGCGAGTTGCCAAGGGTTATGCCGTATCCTCTTTCCAGAGGCTCCACGACAAATTTGCCGTAGCGGTTGTCGTCAGAGATTTCCTTTACTTCAATGCCGGGTCTTTCAAAATCAAACACGTGCATACCTCCGTTTATTTGCGCAGTGACCGATTACTTGGAATACAGCTCGACGATCAGCATTTCGTTGACCGGGACATCGATCTGCTCTCTCTTCGGCAGTGCGCTGATGGTACCCTTCATTGCTTCTTTGTCGACATCCATCCACTCAGGCGTAAGTCTGCCTGCAGCGTTCTCACTGATGTCCTTGAATCTCTGTGTCGTACGGGACGCTTCCCTGACCTCGACCACATCGCCTGCCTTGATCTGGTAGGAGGGCAGGTTGATGCACTTGCCGTTCACGAGAATATGCTTGTGGTCGACGACCTGTCTCGCCTCTCTTCTCGTGCGGGCAAAGCCCATGCGGAACACGACGTTGTCAAGGCGTCTCTCCAGCATGACCATCAGGTTTTCACCCGTCATGCCCTTCATCTTGTCGGCCTTCTCGTAGTAGTTGCGGAAAGGCTTCTCCAGGACGCCGTAAATGAACTTCGCTTTCTGCTTCTCGCGAAGCTGCATGCCGTACTCGCTCATTTTGCGGCTGCGGGTGTTCAGCTTGCGGTTGGACTTCTTATCATAGCCCAGAACGGAGGGCTCAAGGCCCAGGGATCTGCATCTCTTTAATACCGGTGTCTTATCTACTGCCATTTTGGCTCCTTTCATTTCTGCCGGATCAAAGCCGGCTGTTGTTTACAATGCCCGCGGCCCCGCTATGCGTCCTGCCGCCGGGCACCTTCTTCCAAGGTGGTTGAAATACTGCCCGAGCCTGCTGTACAGACTCGTAAACGTGACTGTGTTGAATAATCTTTCATGCCGAGCCTGCGCAGCAGGCTCGTAAACGTGACTTAGATATTCTTAGGTGCCGTTCTATGGCACCTTAGAATATCTTCACGTTTTTTTATACGCGGCGTCTCTTCGGCGGGCGGCAGCCGTTGTGCGGAACCGGCGTCACGTCCGTGATGGACAGGACGTTAAGTCCGTTTGCGTTCAGTGCGCGGATCGCCGCCTCTCTTCCCGAACCGGGGCCCTTGACGAAGACGTCGACCGCCTTCAGGCCATGGATCAGAGCAGCCTTTGTAGCGGTCTCCGCCGCCATCTGTGCCGCATAGGGAGTGGATTTCCTTGAACCTTTAAAGCCCAGACCGCCTGCACTTGCCCAGCTCAGAGCGTTACCTGCCGTATCCGTCAGGGTAACGATCGTGTTGTTGAAAGAAGACTGGATGTGCGCCTGTCCGTGTTCAACGTTTTTCTTGACACGTTTCTTCGCAGCGCCTTTTTTCGCTGCAGATGATTGCTTTGCCATAAAAACTAACCTACTTCCTTTCTAAGTGTTATTAGATGCTGTAATTGCGAATTACTTCTTCTTGTTTGCGATGGTCTTCTTCGGACCCTTTCTGGTGCGGGCATTGTTCTTTGTGTGCTGCCCGCGGACAGGAAGCCCTCTTCTGTGACGGATGCCCCTGTAGCAGCCGATCTCGGAGAGACGCTTGATGTTCATCGCCACTTCACGGCGAAGATCACCTTCCACCATATACTCCTCAGCGATCACCTCGCTGAGCTTCTTGACTTCGTCGTCCGTAAGATCTCTGCAGCGTGTATCCGGGTTGACGCCGGCCTTCTCGACGATCACGCTCGCGGAAGTGCGGCCGATCCCGTAAATGCTGGTCAGTCCGATCTCCACGCGCTTATCTCTGGGTAAGTCTACGCCTGCAATACGAGCCATGTTTCATAACCTCCATAAAATAGAATTTCTGTTTGATTGGGAGTAGAGCCCCTTCGTCTCTCCTCCAGCCGCCATCGGCGGCCTTTCCATCCGGTCATCTGTTTCCCAACATATACACCGACATGGTATCAAAGGCCAGCAGTATCCCGAAGGACCCGCAGCGTATTGCCTTCTCAACCCTGTCTCTGTTTATGTTTCGGATTCTCGCAGATGACTCTGATCGTGCCTTTGCGCTTAATGATCTTGCACTTTTCGCACATCGGCTTTACAGATGCTCTAACCTTCACTGCGATATTCCTCCTTTCATTAATGCTGTAATGCGTAAATATTTCAAACACGAAGCCTTCCTGCAGGAATGCCTTCGTGTCGGAAACCTATATAGTATATCACGACAATTTCGTAATATGCAAGCAGATTCTGCAACCGCGCCGGATGCTTATTTGTCTCTCCAGATGATCCGGCCCTTGGTCAGATCGTAGGTGGACATCTCCAGCGTTACCTTGTCGCCGGGAAGGATGCGGATGAAGTTCTGCCGGAGCTTTCCGCTGATGTGCGCGAGCACAATCGCCCCGTTTTCCAGTTTCACTCTGAACAGGGTGTTCGGCAGTTTCTCCGTTACTGTCCCTTCCAGTTCAATGACATCTGCTTTTGACACGCATTTACCTCCAAAAAAGCTTTAACCTAAAATATCCTGTATCGCGCGGAACACGCCGTCCATCGACAGCGTTCCGTCCACCGTCCTGAGCACACCCTGCTGCTCATAGTATGCGATGAGGGGCTGCGTCTGCTCGTGATAGACTTCAAGACGCTTAGCGACGGTCTCCGGCTTGTCGTCATCGCGCATAACCAGCTCCGCGCCGCACTTGTCGCAGGTGTTCTCCGCCTTCGGCGGATTGAACTCCAGGTTGTAGCTTGCGCCGCACGCAGGGCAGTTCCTGCGTCCCTTCATGCGTCTTACGATGTGCTCGTCGGGAACATCGACGTTAATTGCAAAATCGACCTTGTCTCCCGTCTTGGCCAGCGCCTCCGTAAGGACCTCTGCCTGAGGGATCGTCCGCGGAAAACCGTCAAGGATGTAGCCGCCCTCGCAGTCGCTCTTACCGACGCGGTCCAGAAGAAGCTCCACCGTCAGTTCGTCCGGAACCAGCTTTCCCTCGTCCATGAAGGCCTTGGCCTTTTTGCCGAGCTCCGTTCCGTTCTTGATGTTGGCGCGGAAAATATCTCCCGTCGAAATATGCGGGATCCCGTACTTCTCGCTGATGACCTTTGCCTGTGTTCCCTTTCCTGCACCCGGTGCGCCGAGCATGATAATCTTCATTGCAAACCCTCCTGCGATAATACTCCGGACTTATTAAAATACCTTCCGCCGGCAAAAGACGAAGCGCCCTCTCCTGCGGAAAGGACGCTGTGCCTTAGTCGTTCAGGAATCCCTTGTAGTTTCTTACAAGCATCAGGGATTCGATCTGCTTGATCGTCTCCAGCACCACGCTGACAACGATGATGAGGCTTGTGCCGCCGAAGGAAACGGAGGCATGGAATATGCCGCGGAAGAAGAACGGCAGGATGCCGACAACAGTCAGCATGCAAGCGCCGATGAAGATGATGTACTTCAGGATCCGCGAGAGATATTCGCTCGTGGGCTTGCCCGGACGAATGCCGGGAATGAAACCGCCCTGTTTTTTCATGTTGTCTGCAATCTGCAGCGGGTTGAAGGTGATCGACGTATAGAAGTACGCGAAGAAAATCAAGAGGGCAATGTAAACAAGAAGCCCGATCGAGTACTTAAGGTTGGTCGGATCACACCAGTTCGCGCTGCTGAGGTACCTGAGCACCTCGCCCCATGCGCCTGTGCCGCGGTAGCCGAACAGCTGGGACAGGACAACGGGGAACTCCATGATGGAGGATGCGAAAATGATCGGCATGACGCCCGCCGTATTCACCTTCATCGGGATGCTGCTGGAAGCGCCGCCGAGCATTTTCCTGCCCTGGAGCTTCTTTGCGTACTGCACGGGGATGCGGCGCTCCGCGTCATTTAAGAAAATGACGAGGACGACCATGGCCACAATGATCGCAATGATGATCACTGCGGCAAGGATCGCAAAAGCGACGGGCTTGCCCGCGACAAACTGCGAGAACAGGGACGCGATGTCCTGCGGCATCCTGGAGATGATGTTGATTGCCAGGACGATGGAAATGCCGTTTCCGACGCCCTTCTCCGTGATCTGTTCACCGATCCACATCAGGAATGCGCTGCCGGCCGTCAGGGTGACGACAACGACAAGCACGTTGACCGCGTTGAAATTCTCAAGAAGGCCCTGTCTGCCGAAGCCGATCGCCATGGCGAGGGACTCAAGAAGCGCGAGTCCGACCGTGACGTATCTGGTGATCGACACGATCATCTTCCTGCCCTCTTCGCCCTCCTTCTGGATCTCCTCCAGCTTCGGGATGGCGATGGTGAGCAGCTGCATGATGATCGAGGATGTAATGTACGGCGTGATGTTCAGCGCAAGGACTGACATGTTGAGAAATGAGCCGCCGGTGAACGCGTCGATCAGACCGCCGCTCTGCGCCGCAAACCAGTTGCGGAAGAACATCCGGTTGATGCCCGGCGCCGGAAGCTCCGTGCCGAAGCGGATGATCACCATCATGGCAAGCGTGAACAGGACCTTGGATTTTATCTCTTTTATCTTGAAAGCGTTTTTGATCGTCTCAAACATTCTGTGCTTCTCCTTTC
>CACZQP010000178.1 GCA_902783385.1 uncultured Lachnospiraceae bacterium
AGCCCCCTGTCCTGTGTGCGATCGACGAAGTGCTCCGCGGCACGAACACGACAGAGCGCATTGCCGCTAGCACGGAGATCCTCTCGGCGCTTGCGCAGGAGAAGGTGATGTGCTTTGCTGCGACGCACGATCTTGAGCTTACAGAGCTGCTTCGGGAAAAGTATGAGAATTACCATTTTACGGAGGAGCTTCTTGACGGGGACGTACAGTTCTCCTACCTTCTGAAGAAAGGACCGGCTACGAGCCGGAATGCGATCCTGCTCCTTAAAAAGCTCGGCTACGACCAGGACATCGTCGAGCGGGCCGGGGCGCGGGCGCTCAGATTCGAAGAGACCGGAAAATGGCAGGAATCATGAGAGTATCGATCTATACGGACGGCGCAGCGAGGGGAAATCCGGACGGACCCGGCGGCTACGGCGTAATCCTACAGTACACGGATCCCTCCGGCAGGCTTCACGAAAAGGAGCTGTCGGAAGGATTTCCTGTGACGACGAACAACCGGATGGAGCTGCTGGGGCCCATTATGGGTCTGGAGGCGCTCAACCGCCCTTGTGAAGTCGACCTGTATTCTGACTCGAGATACCTTGTCGATGCCTTTGACAAAGGCTGGATCTACAACTGGCTGAAAAACGGCTGGAAAACGGCGGGAAAGGACCCCGTAAAGAACAGGGACCTCTGGGAGCGCCTGCTTGCCGCTGCTGGAAAACACACGGTGCGATTCCACTGGGTGAAGGGGCATGACGGTCATCCGGAAAACGAACGGTGCGATGCCCTCGCGACAGCCGCCGCGGACAGCATGAAAACAAAGAAGGAGACTTAGCCGGGATGGAAAAAGAGACCATACAGGTGCGCTATATTAGTGATAAAATAGAGAGGCTCCGGGCGATCGGCGGAAAGTCCGACTGGATCGATTTGCGCAGCGCGGAGGACGTGACGCTCAGGAAGGGAGAATATGCGCTGATCTCCCTTGGAATTGCGGTGCGCCTCCCGGAGGGATATGAAGCGCATATTGTGCCGCGCAGCAGCACCTTTCAGAACTTCGGGATCATCCAGACAAACCACCAGGGCGTGATCGACAACTCTTATTCAGGAAACGATGATATCTGGAAGATGCCGGTCCTTGCGGTGCGCGACACACAGATCCGCACAGGCGACAGGATCTGCCAGTTCCGGATCATGAAAAAGCAGCCGGAGCTTGTTTTTGAAGAAGTGGACCATCTTTCGGGCGAAAACCGAGGCGGCTTCGGAAGCACCGGAGTCAGGTGATCAATACAACCAGGAGAGCAGAGATTATGAAAATCAGGACACGTTATGCACCTTCTCCGACAGGCAGAATGCATGTCGGAAACCTCAGGACAGCGCTTTATGCATACCTGATCGCAAAACATGAGGACGGGGATTTTATCCTGCGAATCGAGGACACGGACCAGGAACGCCAGGTGGAAGGGGCGGTCGAGATCATCAACCGAACGCTTGCGGAGACGGGGCTTATTCCGGATGAGAGCCCGGATCTGGGAGGCCCGGCAGGGCCGTATGTGCAGAGCGAACGCATGGCGGCCGGGATCTATCTGGATTACGCGAAGCAGCTCGTTGAAAAGAAGGAAGCCTACTACTGCTTCTGCACGCCGGAGCGGCTTGCAGGGCTTACGCAGATCATTGACGGGAAGGAAGTTAGCGTCTATGACAAGCACTGCCTTTCACTTACGCCTGAGGAAGTGGAAGAGAACCTGAAAAAGGGAATGCCCTATGTCATCCGCCAGAACAACCCGCGGGAGGGGACGACGACGTTCCATGACGAGCTCTACGGAGATATTACGGTGGACAACAAGGAGCTTGACGACATGGTCCTGATCAAGTCGGACGGCTATCCGACTTACAACTTCGCGAATGTCATCGATGATCACCTCATGGGGATCACGCATGTCGTGCGCGGAAATGAGTATATTTCGTCTGCGCCGAAGTACGACAGGCTCTATCACGCCTACGGCTGGGAGGTGCCGAAATACATCCACTGCCCGCTCATTACGGACGAGGATCACCACAAGCTCAGCAAACGCAGCGGACATTCCTCCTACGAGGATCTGATCGAGCAGGGCTTCGAGCCGCAGGCAGTCGTGAATTTCATCGCGCTTCTCGGCTGGTCCCCGGACAGTGACCGGGAGATTTTCTCCCTTGAAGAGCTTCGGGAGATCTTTGATTATCACAGGATGGGCAAGTCGCCGGCCGTTTTCGATTACGTCAAGCTCCGCTGGATGAACGGGGAGTACATTAAGGCGATGGACAGCG
>CACZQP010000179.1 GCA_902783385.1 uncultured Lachnospiraceae bacterium
CCCATGCTGGCCATGCTGGGCGTCAGCCCCGCCATGACGCAGATCCTCTACCGTATCGGCGATTCGACCTTCAACATCATTTCTCCTGTTGAGACGAACCTCCCGATCGCCCTGGGTCTGCTCGAGAGCTACAAGATCCGCAAGGAAGACAAGGTCGGTATCGGCACCCTGATCTCCATGGAGATCCCGTACACGCTGCTGTACCTCGTCCTGCTCATCATCCTGGTCCTGGTGTTCTACTTCCTGGATCTGCCTCTCGGCCCCGGCGCTCCGATCTTCCTTCGGTAAGCACTGCATAGGCCTCCGGTTTTAAGACTTCGTTTTTTCAGGAAAGGAAGCAGAAGATATGAAACTTACCGTGATCGGAAGCCACGCCTGCCCACACACGCTGGCGGCGCTGAACAAGCTCATGGAGGCCGGTGTCTCCGTCGACTTCAAGGACATCCTCGGAAGTCATGCCGACTTAAAGGCATACCTTGCCCTGCGAGACAGCGACCCGCTCTATGAAGACATCCGCGGAACCGCCCGCATCGGCATTCCCTGCTTTATCCGCGAAGACGGGTCCGCAACGCTCTCTCTGGGTGATATTCTCCCGTAGCCGGACTCCTCACCCACACATTTTTCTCGATATCACAAAAAACGGACGGCGTGACTGCCGTCCGTTTTGCTCTTTTTCGTATCTGACGGGAACCGCGGGTCGTCCCCGGGATCCGATCGTTTATTTTGCCGCTTCCAGCGCCGCGAGCTTTAAGCTTACGCAGAAGATCGACATCGCCTTTTCCAGCTCCTCGAGCGGCGGGAGCGAGGGCGCGACGCGGATCACGCTGTCCGCGGGGTCCTTTCCGTACGGATACGGGGCACCCGCATTTGTCATGACGACGCCCGCCTCCTTGCAGAGCTCCCAGGTTCTCTTTGCGAGACCGGGCGCTGCGACGGCAACGAAGTAGCCGCCCTTCGGGCGCTCCCAGGTCGCGATGCCGAGCGGCGCGATCTCCTTCTCCAGCCTGTCGATGACCAGGTCGAACTTCGGCTTCATGATCGCCGCGTGTTTCTTCATGAATTCGATCGTGTTTGCCTTGTTCTTCAAAAAGCGCACATGGCGCAGCTGGTTAAGCTTGTCGAAGCTGATGAGCTGCGCGTTCAGGAGCTTTTTCATATATGCCATGTTCGCTTCGCTGCAGGCAAAGCATGCCACGCCCGCACCCGGAAGTGTGATCTTGGACGTGGAGGCGAATTCAAAGACCATATCCGCGTTTCCTGCTGCCTCGCAGAGTGAGAGGATATCCTCGAACGGGACGAAGTCCCCGTCAAACTCGTGGACACAGTAAGCGTTGTCCCACATCAGGGTAAAATCGGGCGCCGCCGGCTTCATCGCCGCGATCCGGTGCACGACCTCTTTCGAATAAATGATACCCGAAGGGTTGGAATACTTCGGCACGCACCACATACCTTTGACCTTCGGGTCTTTGATCAGTTCTTCGACCATGTCCATATCCGGACCGTTTGCATCCATCGGGACAGAGATCAGTTCGAAGCCGAACGACTCCGTGATGGTAAAGTGCCTGTCGTAGCCGGGCGTCGGGCACAGCCACTTAAGTCCCTCTTCCTTTGCCCAGGGTCTTTCGCTGTGCAGAAGTCCGTGCGTCATACCCTTTGCGACCGTGTCATACATCAGTGTGAGGCTGGAATTGCCGGCTGCAAAGACCTGCTCCGGTCTGCAGCCCAGGATCTCCGCAAAAAGTCTTTTTGCACTGGCAAGGCCCGTCAGCTCGCCGTAGTTGCGCGCCTCTACGCCCTCGTCCTTGCAGTCAGCCGGATTAGAGAGGATCGTCAGCATCTCGCTGCTTAAATCGAGCTGCGCTGTTCCCGGCTTTCCGCGCGCCATATTCAGTGTCAGGTTCTGCGCCTTCCACGCGTCATATTCCTTTTTAACCTCTTCATAGACCAGTCCGCTTAAATCCGCCATTTGAGACCTCCTGCATATTTCTGAATGCTGTGACTTATGGGGACTATTATAACCTGTTTTGTGCGCGAAAACTATTCATTCCTGTCGGCCTGGATCCCCATCTCCCGGTCGAGCGCGGCATGCGTGAGCTCCGCCCAGCTGTACTGGCTCATATATTCCCCGCGATAATTGCGGCGAACCTCCTTTGCGCCTGCAAGAAAGGAAAAATAATCGCAGTAGAGCATATCCGGCACGAGCCCCAAAAGGCCTCGCCTGTGGATAAAGGCCGCCTCGCATCCGCACTCCTGCATGCGGGCGCTCAAGTCCGCGCGCAGATTCTTCAGGTACGATTCATGGCCAGACTCCTCGCCGTCCTCCTCGCCCCAGAGCGCCGCAGCGATTTCGCCGTTCGTGCACATGGCACCCGCCCGGTCAACGAGGTAGGCGAGCAGCTCTTTCGTCTTGGAATAAGTGAAGTGAAGCGGCTGGTTTTCGAAATAGACTTCAAAGTTCCCGAAGGTCTGGATGCGGAGCTTTTTAAGCCCGTCCACAACCGGGTTTCGCAGATTGTCCAGCTCCGTGCGAACCTTGTCCGGCGTGACGGGTTTTAATATGTATCCGCTCGCGCGCAGGCGGAACGCCTCACTTGCATATTCACTGTAGCCCGTCACAAAGATCAGGTTGATCTTCGGCTGCCGGTCCAACAGCTCCTCCGCCAGCTCCATCCCGTTCATACCGCGCATCTCAACATCCAGAAATGCCACGTCGCATCGCATCTTCTTTGCATAATCAAGCGCTTCCTTAGACTTCCTGAAGCCTGCGATTTCCGCGCCGGGCGCGGCTTTTTGGATTGCGGAGATGAGCGCCTCCAGCGCAAGTTTTTCGTCGTCAATTGCCAGTATTCTCATGCCCTGTTTCTCCAGGCACTGTTCACCTGCGTGAAGGGTCGAATGCCGTCTGCCGTCGTCAGCATTCCACCCCCCCCCCCAGAATCTGCGGGAATATAGATTAATACACGCGTTCCGCTGCCTTCCCTGCTCTCGATCTCCATCCTGCCGCCGCTTTGTGCAAGCAGCTCCTGTACCGTGGGAAGTCCCAGATGGCTGTGTCCGTCCTTTTTTGCCTTCCCGGTGTCAAAGCCCACGCCGTCATCCTCTACAGTGACCAGGAAGGTGTGGTCATCCGCTCTGGAGGAGGTGATGCGCAGCGTTCCGCCTCCCTCCTTTTTCCCCAGTCCGTGTTTGACCGCGTTCTCGATGACCGGCCGGATGAGGTAGGGAGGCACCTTGAATTCCGTCTCGCGCAGTTCATATTCGATCCTTAACTCGTCGCCGAAACGCAGCTTTTCCAGCGCCAGATAATTCCGGATGCTGTCCATCTCCTTTGCGAAGGCAACCGGCGCGCGGTGCTCCAGCGCATCGAGATTTTCGCGCAGATAGGAGGAGAAATCCTCGACGCTCTTCTGCGCCTGTATGGGATCCTTTTCGATCAGATAGTAAATCGAATTCAGTACATTATAGAGAAAATGCGGGCGGATCTGGTTTCGCATGAGCGCCACGCGCAGCTCGGAATTGTGCTGCTGCTGGCGCTGGAATCTCAGGTTCCTGTCCACGTGAAGCACGACATACATCAGCAGCATCGCATAGGCGATCATCAGGTTCCGAATCAGCTCTGCGTGTTCCTGCTCCCAGAAAAGGGAAGATATTGCGGGGAGGAGCGGATACGTCGCGTAAGCGGCTGTACGGGCGATTCCGAGCTTCCGGTAATATCGCAGGATCAGGACCAGGTCGATCGTCATCACCGCGATGGCGCAGCCCCAGCTGATCCTTCCCGGTATGCTTTCTGAGGCGCGGATCAGTCCGACGGTTCCTTCCCGGTATTGCTGCAGGCGGTCTATGCACCTGGCGGCAGAACCCGCCGTGCACAGCACAATCGAGATCATCAGCACCCTGCGCTCTGTGTACGTCGCCGGTTCAATGTCCCGGACAAGGTATGTCGTATACATAAACACCGAAACATACAAAGAAGTGACAGAGACGCAGGCAAAGAACAGCGACAGTCCCCGGAGCCCCATCTGCACCAGGCTGTCCGCTGCCGCCCTTGTCAGGAGCATCGCCGCGCCGGCGAGCAGCATCACGATAAGGGCATTTGTCTTCTTCTCATAGCGGTCCAGCCCCATCAGGCACCCCATCGTCAGGGTGACGAGGATCATCGCGGTAAAGACATAGATTATCTGTGTCGTCGTATTCATGGTCTATATTATAACCCTTTTTGGTTTTAAAGTATTTTTCAGCTCCGGCGCTTATTATATAATAGAATTAACGATACATCCTGCCGCCGCGTATGGCGCAAGTAAGGCCTCACGGGGGCGGGGCGGAAAAGACAGCAAAAATGAAAGGGGATATAAAAATGAATCTGCTCAGCCTTCTCACAAAAGCACTGATGTCTGACGCTTCGGTCAATTCGATCTCCCAAAAATCCGGCGTCTCCTCCTCGCTGATCAAAAAGCTCCTGCCGCTCGCACTGCCGCTGATCCTGAAGTCCCTGACGAAGAATTCCTCGTCGGCTTCCGGTGCGTCATCACTCTTCTCCGCGCTTGCGCAGCACAAGAATAACCGCGCGATCCCGGATCAGATCGCGGAAGCGGACGCTGAGGACGGCGCGAAGATTCTCGGCCACATTTTCGGCGGCGATATGGACAGCATCATGGGTGGGCTCGCACAGCAGTCCGGCCTGGAATCCTCCCAGGTGAACTCCGTCCTTGACAACATCGCTCCCGCGCTGATGAGCGGTCTGTCCGCAGCGACCACGGCGGGTGCAGCTTCCGGTGTTCAGAGCGGCTCTTCGGGTGTCGACATGTCCGACCTGCTCTCGATCTTCGGCGGCGCAATGGGCTCCGGCTCTTCGGGTTCTGCGGCAGAATCCCTGACCGCCGACATGCTCTCCAGCCTGTTCACGGGCAGCGCTCCGCAAAAGCCGAAGCCCTCGGGTCTCATGGGCATGCTGGGAGGTCTTCTCGGCGGTGGCAAAAAAGAGGAGGATACCAGCGCGTTCGACGGCTCTTCGCTCCTGTCCGCGCTGATGAAGCTGCAGTAATCACTGATACACGTATTATTTGCAGGCCATACCTTACGCCTCGGGGCGCTCCCGCTCCGGCCTCGTTCGTTGCGCTACGTAAAGCAGCAGAATACGCTGCTTAAGTAGCGACGACGAGGCAGGCCCTCGGCTGTAAGGTATGGCCTGCAATTATATTTGGTATCGAACTGCAATAAGAGCCTGTACCATGCAGGCGCACGGCTTATCTCGCCGTCGTTACTTAAGCGACGTAGTTTAGTCGCTTTATGTAACGCAACGAGCGAGGTCAGAGCGAAAGCGTCCTGCGGCTGCATGGTACAGGCTCTCTATATGTCTTGCTATTATTTCTGATAAAGGAACTACTTCCCGGCGGGCGGCTGCTGCGTGCGCATGAAATCCGTGATGGCCTTCATCGCCTCCGCACTGATGGACTGCGGAATGGCGGCAGGCTCCGCGAGGAAGAATCCCTGCAGCAGGTCAATCCCCAGTGAAAGGAGGGTCTGCAGCTCCGCTGCAGTCTCCACGCCCTCCGCAACGACGCGCATATCGCGCTCGTGCGCATAGGCGACGATGTTGGAAATGATCTGCTGCCGGTCGATCGAGCTGTCGACATCGCGGACGATCGAAATATCCACCTTGATGTATTTCGGTGCGAGGTTGAGCAGCATGATCTCCGAGTTATAGCCGCTGCCGTAGTCATCGAGCGCGAACTCCCCGGAGAAGCCCGGGATCGTACGCTTCGCCGCGAGGGACTGCGCCGTCAGGGTTTCCGACTCCGTGATCTCGATCACGACATGCGGCATGATGTCGCTGAATTTGCGGGCGAGCGCATCCAGCTGGTCCTGCGGCATGGAGAGGTTCGCGATGGAGTTGAGGAATACACGGGCATCTTTTTCCACCACGTTGTTTTCACGAAGGAAGGAGAAGCACTCCATCGTCCGTGTCCACGTCATCTGCTCGATGTCCGCGAGACGGTTCTCCTGTCTCGCGATTGTCAGAACGTCTCCGGGGTTGTGGAGCAGCTTCATCGAGACGCGCATCAGCGCTTCATAGGCAAACGGGGCACCCGTGCGCGCGTCGAAGATCGGCTGGAAGTGGTAAGACGCCAGAGCGTAATTGGACAAAAGCTCGTTCAGCTCCGCAATCGAATGCTGGACGCTTCCCTGTTTCTGGTACTCCTCGTTGTCGAAATACAGGATCCGGTTCTTGCCCGCCTGCTTTGCCTGGTACATGGTGAAGTCCGCGAGACGCATCAGCTGCGTGACGTCCTTCCCGTCCTCCGGGCATCTCGCGATGCCGCCGGACGCACCGACCGGAATGCTCTTTCCGTCCGGAAGATCAAACGTTTCGAGCGGGAGCTGTGTGCGGATCTTTTCCACGTCCTCGTGCAACAGGTCCGGTGTGGGATAGCCGTACAGGAGCACATAGAACTCATCGCCGGATACCCGCGCGATGAGTGCCGTATCCGGCGCTGTCTCCTCAAAGCTGCGGGCCGCGCGGTAGATGTAATTGTCTCCCCAGTCGTGACCGTAGTTGTCGTTGATATCCTTCAGGTTGTCCAGGTCCATCATGATCAGCGCCGCGTGTGCAAGCAGCTGCGGAGATGCAAAGATACGCCCGGCATCCCGGTAAAATGCCCGGCGGTTTAAAAGACCCGTCAGCAGGTCGTGATCCCGCTCGTGCTCGATCCGCTTCTGCTCCAGCTTTTTCGCGCCGGCGATATCCCTGGAAAGCGAAGTAATCGCGCCGGTCAGGCCGTCGATCTCGCGGATTCCCGTCGGTACGAGTTCCGGAACATCGGTTCTGCGCTGCTGTGCCCGTGCGACGTCCGCCGAAAGCTTCTGGAGCGGGGCGGAGAGCCTGCGGCTGATCACAAACGAGCCGATCAGGCCGGCGACCAACATGAAGAGCGCTGCTGTCACGATCCGCCGCATCAGCAGATCGGAAAAGCTGTGAAGTGTCTCCTCCGGAATGATCCCCAGAAGAAACCAGCGGGTGTTTTCAAACGGCGCGTTGTTGTCATAGAGTCTGAACTCCGAGAGATTTGCATAGTATCTTACGTCGTCCGACGTGAAGCTGTAGCCGCCTTCTGACTCGCGCGCGATATACATCTGCTCCAGCGTTGTCTCCGTGATCGCTTCCCTTCCGCTGAAGGCCACCGGATGGAGGCCCCTGCGACCGGCGCCCGCGCGCTCGGCCAGCTCCGGGTCCGTGAAAGCCAGCAGATAGGAGGCGCTCTCATCTCCCGACAGCTCTCCATAGGGAATCAGTGAGCGCAGATATCGGATATCCAGTTCCACACCAAGCACGCCGTAAACCGTTCCGTCCGGCAGGATGAGCGGTACCGTGTATGTCATGTTGTAGGCGTCAGTCCCCGTTCCGATCCGGGGTGCACGGCCCCAGTACGCGTAGTCTCTGGCCGTCTTTTCGCCCCTGACCTCGTAAGCGGTCTGGAACGGCAGGTAAAAGAAGTCGTAGTCCTCTTTCTCCGCTCTGTCCGTGAAATCAAACATCGGCTTCCAGCCGTTGTCGGTCGTGATCTGGTAGGACTGGACAAATTCCGTCGACGCACGCTGAAGAACGAGGTCCTCATTTCTGCGCGAAGGTGCGGCTGCGGGATCCATGTCCCGGATATAGATGCCCGTTCGCTTTCCGAAGTCTCCTTTTGCGTAATCGCCTGACAGGTCGCGCGTATTCAGGATCACAAAAACGCCGGAAACCTTCTTGATCCGCATCGCATCCACAAGCTCGTTTGCAATGGCCCTAAACAGCGGCATGCTCTCTTTGGCGACCATGTCCATCGTTTCCAGACGGAGCATCCCGTCCTCCAGCATCTGTTTTGTTCTTCGGTTAATGCTTTCCGAAAGCGAATCAAGGTCGCCGACCGTTCCTGTCAGGTAATGCTCCAGATAATCCTTCCGGTTAACGATCTGCTTGCTCAGGATGTCTTTCTCGTTCTGCGTCAGGCGCGGAAGCGCACCGCTGGCATAGAGGACCCCCGCAAACAGAATCATCTCC
>CACZQP010000180.1 GCA_902783385.1 uncultured Lachnospiraceae bacterium
ATCGTCTACGCGCCGCTTGCGGCGGCAGAGATTCTCCGGATGATCGTCCGGGCCATAGGCATGCTGATCCGCAGAAACCGGGCGGGGCAGCAGGAACGCGGCCCCCGGGAGAAAGGCGCCCGGGGATGGACCTCCGCGGTTTTTGTCTTTTTCTGCGCGGCGCTGTCCTTCGTCACGGCAAAGACCTGTGTTCCGTACGGCGCTGGTATTTCGAGGAACTTAAGGCGCGGTCCCGCAAAGCTGATCGGCACGGTCCTGCCGCAGATCGCGGAGGTATTCGGCGCGGATGGCATCCGGGCAGTTCTATCAGCTCTCCTTGCGGCGGCAGCGGCCTGCGGGTTTATCCTGCTTACCGCGCATTGGCTGCGCTGTGGAAGCAGGGCGGAGCACAACAGCGGAAGCTGCGCGGAAGGGCAGGAGAGCCTTCCCGATATGAACCGGCTCCTGCCGGTGCTGCTTTCGTTCCTTGCGTCGGCGGCAGCGGGCGCGTTTACGACGATCGACTCGACACCGCGCTATTATGTCATGGCGCTCTTTGCAACGGGCGCGGGTGCGGGTGTACTCTATGACCTGGCTGCAGCATCCTGCACGGGGGATGCCGGGACACAAGCCGCGCCTGTGAGGGCGCGGACGGCGCTGCAGCGCGTGCTCGGCTGTCTCGTACTGATTATCGGGATTTATGCTGCGCTTGCCGACCGGCAGCTGCTGATCGCATCGGACCGGCATGCGGTTTCGGACGACGCAGCGCTGGCCGGGTACCTCATGGAGCGCGGGTATGAACGCGGATACGCGACGTTTGATCACGCAAACAGACTGACGGCGGTCTGTGACGGTGCGGTTCTGTTTGCGTCCGTGGAGCCGGAGACCCTGGAGGCGACACGCTGGCTGAGTGATGCGGTCTTTTATCCGCCGCTTGCGGATGCCGGGGAGAGAGTCTTTTTCGCAGCGACGGATGCCTCCGCAGAGACCTTCCGCGCTGCACTTGCATCTAAGGGGATCACGGACTGCAGGACGGAGAAGGTCGGCAGGTATCACCTGTTTTTCCCTGACCGGGATGTCGCGTACTGGAAGGAGTAGAGGGTGCCGGTTTATACGAAGCTGTTCGGTGCATTCTTTGCGGCTTTTTGCCTGCTGTGGCTTGCGGCGGATGCGCTGAAGGAAAAAAAGAAAATCCGGGTGAAGGAATGGCTTCTCCTTGCGGGGAGCCTCGTGTTTTACGCCTACGGGAGCGTGCGCTTTTTGCCGGTGCTGTGCTATGTCATTGCGGTCACTTATCTTGCGGGATTGTGGCTGGGTGGCGCGGGCAGCCTTACGGAGCACGCGGGAGAGGCCGGCGCGGATGAAAGGATGCCGGCCGGACAAAAACGCAGGCTTGCAGTATCTGTCACGCTCATCCTCCTGCCGCTTGCGCTGATGAAGTATGGACTGTATGGGGCGCGGGCCGCAGGCCTGACGGACCGGCCGTATCTTATTCCGCTCGGCATCTCCTTCTTCAGCCTGCAGGCGCTCACCTATCTCGTTTCCGTTGCAAAGGGGAAACTGAGAGCGCGGAAGGATCCGCTCACTGTCGCCGTGTTCCTGTGCTTTTTCCCCGTGATCTCGAGCGGACCGATCCTGCGCGCGGAGGAGATGTTTCCGCAGCTGGAGGAATGCGGGGACGGAACCGGCTTTGACTATGACCGCGTGACGGAGGGACTGCGGCGCTGGGGCTTTGGCCTGTTCCAGAAGCTGGTGCTCGCCGATTCGATCGCGATGTATGTCCAGGGCGTGCGCATGGACGTCGGAGCTGCCTACGGAACGGCAAACCTCGCGGCGTCGCTCCTGTATTCCTTCCAGATCTATCTCGACTTTGCGGGATACTCGAACATCGCGATCGGCTGCGCGCAGATTTTGGGCTACCGGGTCCCGGAGAACTTTGACCACCCGTATCTGTCGCGGACGGTCACGGAGTTCTGGCGCAGATGGCACATGTCGCTCAGCTCCTTCCTGCGGGACTATGTCTATATTCCGCTCGGCGGCAGCAGGGTGGATAAAAACGCAAAGATCTACCGGAACCTTCTCCTGACGTTCCTCGTGAGCGGAATCTGGCACGGCGCGGGACTCACCTTTATCATCTGGGGGCTTTTACACGGCGCGGCGCTCTGCCTGGAGCGCGCGGCGCGGACCGCCGGCCGGACAGCGCATGCGGGTAAAGCAGCGCATGCGGGTGGAACAGTCCGGACTTTTCTTTTCGTGACGTTCGCATGGATCTTCTTTGCGGCAAAGGATACGGCGCAGGCGCTTTCCATCATCGCATCCTTCGGGAAGATCCCGGGAGAGCTGTTTGGGCTTCTGCCGGCGCTCATTGCCTCCGACGGAGCAGTCTACGCGCGGCGGGAGATCCTGATGCTCGGCGCGGATCCCCACCCCGTCCGGACCATGGTCCTTTTGCTGTGCTTTGCGGCATGCAGCATCGTGACGGGAAAAAGCGGAAGATCCGGTTTTGCCATCGTGAAGGAAAAAAATGCGGCAGTCCGATGGACACTGTATTTTCTGTTGATTTCGGCCGTCCTGTTTTTTTCCGCGTCGGTCTCCGTCAACTTTATTTATAACCAGTTCTGATAATGATGTGAGAAAAATGAAACCTGACCGGGATCTTAAAAAACTTGTCTTAAAGCTCTGCCTGTGCCTCGTGCCGCTTCTGCTGTACGCCGGCGTGTCGTATTCTATCGATACGTTCAATGTCTTTCACTACGACCATATCCGCTTTACGAAGGCGGAGCCGAACAAGAACTACATCAAGACGCGTTACGTGACGGAGCACCCGGAGCGGTTTAACGCCTTCGTCTTCGGGTCCTCGCGCGTGGCAAACCTTCCGCGGGAGGGCCTGCCTGATGCCGCCATGGACGGGACGGCGCTTTCCTGGTACAACATGACATATCCCATGGGCTGCCCCATAGAGCATCTGCAGACGCTGCGGACGTTCCTTGCGGCGGGAGTGGATGTCCGGATGATCGTGATGGGAATCGACGAGATTTCCATGTACCAGACGCTCGATGGCGCAAAGGACCCGATCCGGCGCTCCTACCAGGATTACGAGGCGAGCCCCCTGAGATTCTTTTACAGTTACCTGGCGATGAAGCCGGAGTGGGAGCTGCTCCCGGCCGTGCTGTTTGAACAAAATACGGTGGACGCGATCCGGAACCGGAAGCTGTTTTACGACTACGGCGTCGACGTGCGCAATACGGATCTTACTGTCCCGGAAGAACCCGTGCCGATGGCTTCTTCCCTCGGCTGCGGCGAGTACAATCCTGAAACGCAGGCGATCGAATCCATCGCGGAAATCGTCCGGCTCTGCGAAGAAAACGATATC
>CACZQP010000181.1 GCA_902783385.1 uncultured Lachnospiraceae bacterium
CCACATGTACGGCGCACACATCTTCCACACAAACGATGGAAATGTCTGGGATTTCGTAAATCGTTTTGCGGATTTTAACCGCTTTACCAATTCGCCGATCGCGAATTACCACGGAGAGCTGTATTCGCTCCCCTTCAACATGTACACCTTCAACCGGATGTGGGGCGTTGTGACGCCGGACGAGGCGCTCGCAAAGATCGAGGAACAGAAAAAGGCCGCGGGCATCACGGAGCCGAAAAATCTCGAGGAGCAGGCAATCTCACTCGTCGGCACGGATATTTATGAAAAACTGATCAGGGGTTATACGGAGAAGCAGTGGGGGCGCCCCTGTGCGGAGCTCCCGGCTTTTATCATCAAACGGCTCCCGGTGCGGCTGACATTCGACAACAATTATTTCAACGCACTGTATCAGGGAATTCCCATCGGCGGCTATACAAAACTGGTGGAGCATATGCTCTCTGGGATCGAGGTGCGGCTGAATACGGATTTCCTCGCCGACCGGGAAGCGCTGTCTTCGCTCGCGGACAGGGTGGTCTATACAGGTCCTTTGGACGCATATTTTGATTTCCGGCTCGGCGCGCTGGAATACCGAAGCCTTCGGTTTGAGACGGAAGTTCTCGACATTCCGAATTTCCAGGGAAATGCCGCCGTCAACTACACCGATCGTGAAACGCCGTTCACCCGCATCATAGAGCACAAGTGGTTCGAATTCGGCACGCAGCCCAAAACCGTGATCAGCAGGGAATATCCCTGTGAGTGGAAGCCGGGCGACGAGCCATACTACCCGGTCAATGACGAAAAGAACAACCTCCTCTATGCGCGATACCGGGAACTTTCGGATGCGGAAGAGAAAGTGATCTTCGGCGGGCGTCTGGGAGAATACAAATACTACGACATGGACGCCGTCATTGCTGCGGCGCTTGAGCGGGCGGAAGAGGAGCTGCATGCCTGATGGAATAATCAGGCTTCCTGTTATCTATAACAGGTTTGATATTATAGCAGCGCGCGAATTGTAATTCTATTTGGCATAGTGCCGAAAGCGATTTGTATATTTCCACCATGCGCGTTCACGATCGCGCGCGCGACAGAGAGGCCGATGCCGTGGCCGCCGCTTTTGCGGCTGCGGGAGGAATCCGCGCGGTAAAAGCGGTCGAAGAGCCGCTCCGGGTCCACATCGGGAAGCTTGTCACAGTCGTTTTCCACCTGCAGAAGGATCGGATGAGATCTGTTTCCGGTCTCTTCCCGGAGCTGCACGCTGACACAGCCGCCGTGCGGCGAATACTTCATTGCGTTGTCTATAAGGAGCCTCGTGAGCTCACTGATGCCGTCTTCGTCGCCCTGCATGAAGATTCCTTCTGTAATCTGAGTTGTATATTGTTTTTCCCCTGCGGCTGCGACAGCTTCAAATCCACGGCATGCATCCGCTACCGCTGCACTCACATCAAATCGGGTAAAGATCCTCTGCTCCGCGCTGTCCTCCATGCGGGAAAGCATCAGCATATGATCGATCAGGCGTTTTAGCTGTGCAATCTGGGCGCGAATGTTGTTTGTCCATTTGTTCTTCGTCCCTTCCAGCTCCAGCACATCCACACTGGACAGGATGACGGAGAGGGGAGTCTTCAATTCATGTCCGGCATCGGAGATGAACTGCTTCTGCTTTTCCATGGCTTCTACGGCAGGCAGGACTGCCCTGCCGGCAAAGAGGCTGACGAGCGCAAACATGGCCGCAAGTGCGAGCAGTGCAATGATGACCGAGATGAAAAACAGGTTTTTCGCGTTATTGAGGGCAAGGCCCTGGTCGACGAACATGGTAAGCCTCGTGCCGTCTTCCTGCTCTTTTACAAGATAGCGATAGCTTCCGACCTGTCCCTTTTCGCCGGAAGCCTGCTGCGCGTAGTAGAGGGCACTGTCCTCCGTGACTAAAGCGATGTGGGAGAGATCACAGGAAATGATGTCGCCTTCCCCGTCCTGCGTGACCGAGAAATAACGCGTTTCAAAAGGCATTTCGATTTCCCGCGCCCGCGGCGCGTTTTTAAAAGGAGGAGCAGCGGGCGGCTCCTGCCCGTCTTCGAATGGCCGCATCGGAAAAGAGCCGTCATGCTCGGACAGGATCCCTAACACTTCGTCAGATCGGCGCTGGATCTGCATAAGATTGAGCAGGTTGATCACACCTACCATCGAGACGACGATGATGAGGAGCGCAGTCATGGCGGTCATGACAAACTTGCGGCGAAGCTGCCTGATAATTTGATTATCGCCTGTGGAAGCCATGCAGATCACCTTTTGCTTAAGAATTCACGAAGATCGAATATCCGACTCCGCGGCTCGATCGAATCTCCGCCGTGGAGTCCAGATTCTTCAGTTTTTTGCGCAGGTTGGAGATGTTTACCCACACGACGTCGCCCTCGGCTTCGCCGTCCGGCCAGATCTTATCCATGAAGCTGTCGACGGAATACACGCGGCCCGGCTGTTCCATGAGGAGCTCCATGATCTGGAATTCCTTGCCGGAGAGAGAAAGCGGTTCGTGCCCGGGCGTCGAAAGGCAGTAGGTCGAGCGGGAGAGGGTGAGATTTCCGCAGCTGAGATCCGGCTGAGAAAAGGCGTCTCGCCTCCGCGTCATGGCGCGAACGCGCGCAAGGAGCTCACCCATGTCAAAGGGCTTCGTGATATAGTCATCCGCGCCCAGGTCAAGGCCCCGGATGCGGTCTTCGATGTCGCCTTTTGCGGTGAGAAAGAGTGCGGGGGTCGTATTGCCCTCCGCACGGAGTTTCAGCAGGACTTCGGTCCCCTCCATGGCGGGCATCATGATGTCAAGCAGGATCCCGTCATATTCCGCGCTGCGGGCGTATTCCAGAGCCTCCTGTCCGTCATAGACGGAGTCTACGGTGTAGCCGCTGTGCTTAAGTATCTCTGTGAGCGCATCGTTTAGCGCCATTTCATCCTCTGCAAGAAGCAGTCTCATCCGTTGGTCTTTCTCCTTTTTGATTTTCCTGGTTTATCCCGGAATCTGTCTGCAGGATAACATGACATCCTTAATCGTAGCTTAAGGCTCCGGGACGATGATCAGAGGTCTGGACGCCTCGGGCGTGGACGGCGCATCATCGCCGTAGTATTGTCTGCAGAGCAGGTCATACAGCTCCGCGACGCGCAGGTCCCTTTCAAATGCATCGGAAAAAGGCGGCGCAAGGAGCTTACCGTCTGCTGCGGGGCGCACAACAAGAGGGATCCTGGTGCTGCGCCCAATCGCGGCTAGGAGATCCTTTGCATCGCTCCTTAAGCCCAGGATGCGGACATATCCGACGAGACCTGCCTTCTCCAGCAGCGCGATGTCGCGCTTTGTGATGCCGAGGAATATATGCAGGAGGGCGCGGCGGATATGTGTGTAGGTGATATCCCGGCTCTTCAGCCGCATGGAAAGGTCGTCCCAGTCCCTGCTTTCACCAAGCGCAGCGGAGATCTTTGCCGATAGGCTGTCAGAGACATCCGCATAGCGCGTCAGGTCGCCGCAGGTGTGCAGACGGTAGAAGAGTGCCTGGGAGAAGATTTTCGTACCGGCAGGCGCGCGCTCTCCGAGCGCGTCTTCTAAAAGCTTCGTTATGGCAGGCGCGGTTTCGTCGGGGATCTTGCAGCCTTCTTTTAATGCCGCACGGATATCGCCTGCGGAAGCGGTTTCGATGCGTTTGACTGCGACGGGAGTAATTCTGCTTTGCAGCTGCAGAAGGGTTTTGCAGTATTCCGTGGCAAGAAGGTCGTTCGGCGAAGAGTCGGAGAGTACCTTCGAAGCAGGCGCATCGTTCGTTTTCAGCGCAGCGTTTACTGCATCTGCGCGGGCCGAGGGGAAGCTCGCGCCGTTTTTGAGAGCATCCCGGAGCGTATCGCGGTAGACCTGAGGCTCCGCTGCAAGGATCCCCGCGATGTCCAGGATCGGGCGGATCTCGCCGCTCTCGGAGCCGAAGCAAAGGTGCGTCACGACGCCGAGGCGGTCAAGGATCTGCACCGCGCCGCGGGAAAAATAGTCGGCGGCCCCCGTTGCGATGTAGGTCGGCAGCTCCAGAATGAGGTCGGCGCCGGATTCAAGAAGCGCCTTTGCGCGGGCATATTTGTCGATAATTGCCGGTTCGCCCCGCTGCACGTAGTTTCCGCTCATCAGGACGATGACATGCGACGCGCCGGTGCGCATCCTGGCCTGTTCCAGGATGTAGGTGTGCCCGCGGTGCGGGGGATTGCATTCCATAATGACGGCGACGACCGCCGTTTTTCCGGTCATTGTCTGATCTTCCATAATTGTATGATATCATCATTATTTCTTATGTTACAACCGGACACATTGTAGTATAATACCCAATGTATGGGCATTTTACGGCCCGGAATCAATCGCTTGTATGTTATGTTCAGCAATCATATAGCAGGAGGGAAAAGGAAATGTCATTTATTGACGAAATCAAGAGCAAGGCAAGAAGCGACAGAAAGCGGATCGTGCTTCCGGAGTCCAATGACGAGAGGACGCTGCGCGCTGCGGCAAAGATCCTGGATGAGGACCTGGCGGAGCTGATCCTGATCGGAAGTGAAAAGCAGATCACTGCGGATGCGGCAAAGATCGGCGTGGAACTCGGCGCTCTCACAATCATCGATCCCGAGACGAGCGAGAAGACGGCGGAATACGCAGACAAGCTCTATGAGCTCAGAAAAGCAAAGGGCATGACGCCGGAAGAGGCAAAGGAGACGCTTCTTAAGGATTACCTGACCTACGGTATCATGATGGTCAAGGAAGATGACGCGGACGGTATGGTCGCAGGCGCCTGCCACTCCACGGCATCAACGCTCCGTCCGGCACTGCAGATCATCCGCACGGCTCCCGGCACAAAGCTTGTTTCCGGCTTTTTCGTCATGGACGTCCCGAACTGCGAATTCGGCGAGAACGGCACATTCGTATTCGCAGACTGCGGCCTGAACCAGGATCCCACCTCCGAGGAGCTCGCTGCCATCGCTGACAGCAGCGCAAAGAGCTTCACGGCACTTGTAGGCAAGGAACCCCGCGTCGCGATGCTTTCGCACTCCACGATGGGAAGCGCGAAGCATGCGCTGGTCGACAAGGTGGTCGAGGCGGTCCGCATCGCGAAGGAGTCCTATCCGGAGCTGAAGGTGGACGGAGAGCTCCAGCTCGACGCTGCGATCGTCGGCTCCGTCGCGGCTTCCAAGGCACCGAACAGCGAAGTGGCCGGCAAGGCAAACGTCCTGATCTTCCCCAACCTCGATGCGGGCAATATCGGCTACAAGCTTGTGCAGCGTCTCGCGAAGGCGGAGGCGTACGGCCCGATGCTGCAGGGCATCGCGAAGCCGGTCAATGACCTCTCCCGCGGCTGCAGCTGGGAGGATATCGTAGGCGTCGTCGCAATCACTGCCGTACAGGCGCAGGGCATGAAGTAAGGAGGTAATTATGTTTAATATTCTGGTTATCAATTGCGGATCTTCATCCCTGAAGTTCCAGGTGATCGAGGCGGAGTCGGAAGAGCTTCTGGCGAAGGGCCTGTGCGAGCGCATCGGCATCGACGGCGCGCTTACTTATGAAAATGTCAAGGCAGGAACCGGCAAGAAGAACACGACGCCCGCGATCCCGAACCACAAGGTCGGCATTCAGCTGGTCCTTGACGCGCTGACGGATCCCGAGAACGGCGTCATCAAGTCCCTGGATGAGATCAGCGCGATCGGACATCGCGTTGTCCACGGCGGCGAGTCCTTCTCCGCGCCCGCGGTCATCGACGAGCGCGTGATCAAGGCGATCGAGGAGTGTGCGGATCTTGCGCCGCTCCACAATCCGGCGAACCTTGTCGGTATCCGCGCCTGCCAGGCGGTCATGCCGAACACACCCATGGTCGCGGTCTTTGACACGGCGTTCCACCAGACGATGCCCGCAAAGGCATACATGTATGCAATTCCGCGTGAGTATTACGAGAAGTACAAGATCCGCCGCTACGGATTCCACGGGACCAGCCACGACTACGTCTCCCAGGAAGCTGCAGCGTTCCTCGGAAAGAAGCGCGAGGACTTAAAGATCATCGTCTGCCACCTCGGCAACGGTGCGAGCATTTCCGCCGTCAGGTACGGCAAGTGCGTGGATACCTCCATGGGCCTGACGCCTCTGGAAGGTCTCGCGATGGGAACGCGAAGCGGTGATATCGATCCAGCAATCATCGAGTATATCGCGAACAAGGAAGACATCACGGTCCACAAGGTCCTGACCATCCTGCAGAAGGAGTCCGGTGTCCTGGGCCTCTCCGACGGTCTTTCCTCCGACTTCCGCGACCTCGGCAAGGGCAAGGCGGAAGGCGATGAGAGCGCAGCGCTGGCTCTGGATTCCTTCGCATACCGCGTCGCAAAATACATCGGCTCCTATGCGGCAGCCATGGACGGCGTGGATGTCATCGCGTTCACGGCCGGCGTCGGCGAGAACGATCCCGATACGCGCGCGCAGATCTGCTCCTACCTGGATTATCTGGATGCGGACTTTGACCCGATCGCTAACAATGTCCGCGGCAAAGCAGCCATGATCTCGAAGGCTGACAGCAAGGTGAAGGAGCTGGTCATCCCGACGAATGAAGAGCTGATGATCGCACGCCAGACATTCAAATTGGTTTATTAAAATCAACACAGTTGTTTGGCGCGACAAACGTTCAAGTTGATTAGTAAAAAGTTCTTGACGGGGGCAGAGACGTTCCCGTATAATATCTATCGTGTCCGCGTTGCGGTGCCGTGACCCCGGCTCTCAAATGGCGGCACAGAGGGAACACGAACGATAAAGGAGGTGGGAAAATGTCTATTTGTCCCAAGAATAAATCTTCCAGAAGTCATAGAGATAAGAGAAGAGCAAACTGGAAAATGACTGCGCCTACGCTGGTGAAGTGCAGCAAGTGCGGCGCGCTGATGATGCCTCACAGAGTCTGCAAGAGCTGCGGCTCCTACAACAAGAAGGAGATCATCAACACGGAAGATTGAGCAGCCGTTTGTACGGATGCAATGTCACGAGGAAAAAGAGACTGGCGGGCTTCGTCAGTCTCTTTTGTCAGTACCTGATCCGATGTGGGGAGTGGATTTATGAATAAGATACATATTGCTGTGGACGCAATGGGCGGCGACAACGCCCCGGGCGAGATCGTAAAGGGCGTCGCGGAGGCGCTGGCGGAGCACGATGAGCTGTCCGTCACGCTTGTGGGAAGACAGGATGACATCGAGAAGGCACTGGAGGGTCTTACCTGGCCGAAGGACCGGCTGACGATCCACCATGCCTCCGAGGTGATCGGAATGGCGGAGCCTCCGGTCAGGGCGGTCACGACGAGAAAGGATTCCTCCATCGTGCAGGGCATGCGCCTCGTAAAGGACGGCACCTGCAGCGCGTTTATCTCCGCCGGCTCGACCGGCGCAGTCCTGGCGGGAGGACAGCTTATCGTCGGCAGGCTGAAGGGGATCGAGCGTCCGCCGCTTGCGCCGGTGATGCCGTCTGCAAAGGGCCCGGTCCTGCTCGTCGACTGCGGCGCTAATGTTGACGCGCGTGCGTCTCACCTCGTCCAGTTTGCCCAGATGGGTTCCATCTATATGGAAAACATTGTCGGCATAAAGAACCCGCGCGTCGCACTCTATAACGTGGGCGAGGAAGAGGAGAAGGGGAATGCCCTCGTCAAGGAGGTCTATCCGCTCCTGAAGGAATGTGAGACGATCCGTTTTGTCGGCAATATCGAGGGAAGGGATATTCCGGCAGGCGCTGCGGACGTCGTTGTCTGCGATGCCTTCGTCGGGAACGCAATTTTGAAAATGTACGAAGGTGTTGCCAGTGTCCTGCTAAAAGAGATAAAATCTTCATTGATGAGTACGCTTTCCGGAAAAATCGGCGGCATGCTGATCCGGCCCTCGCTGAAGGGCGTCCTGAAAAAGTACGACACCTCCGCCTATGGCGGCGCGCCGCTCCTTGGACTTAAGGGCCTTGTCGTAAAGGTTCACGGGAATGCGAAGGCGGCGGACTTAAAGAAGGCGGTCAGTCAGTGCATCCTGTTCGAGGAGCAGAAGATCAACGATCAGTTCAAGGACCGGATGCAGCTCATTGACCGGACGAAAAAGAGTGACGCGGGCGACAGCTCAGTCTCATCATAAATGCGAAAGGAAATCTTGGCATGGATGAAGAATTAAGGAAACTGAGAGCGATCATAGCGGATGTCCTCAACGTGGATCCTGACGAGATCACGATGGAGACGACTTTCGTGGACGATCTCGGAGCGGATTCTCTGGATCTTTATCAGATCGTGATGGGGATCGAGGAGGAATTCGGTCTGACGGTCCAGCCGGAGATTGCAGAGAAGGTCACCACGGTCGAAGAGGCCTTGAATCTGATCAAAGGTGCTCAGGGTGAAGCCTGATGGCACTGCGGGATCCGGGCTTTGATCCGGACGCGCTGGAAGCCATTCTTGGATTTCACTTCAGGGACCGGACGCTTTTACAAAAAGCGCTGACGCATTCCTCTTACGCGAATGAGCATAAGGGGCAGGAGGACTATGAACGTCTGGAGTTTCTGGGCGACGCGGTCCTCGAGATGGTGACCAGCGCATTCTTATACAGGACTTATCCCGAAATGCGGGAGGGCGAGATGACAAAGCTCCGTGCCACGCTCGTGTGCGAGCCGGCACTGGCTTTTTGTGCGCATGAAACGGGGATCACATACTTCCTGCTTCTGGGCCGCGGGGAAGAGAGCGGCGGCGGAAGACAGAAGGATTCGATCATCGCCGACGTCGTCGAAGCCCTGATCGGCGCCATGTATATCGACAGCGGGATGGACGTGTCAGTCCCGGCTGCGTTCATTCATGCACATATCTTAAATGATGTGGAGGGCCGGCGTCTGTTTTACGACGCAAAATCGATCCTGCAGGAGAAGGCTCAGGCGGCCGGCAGAAGCATCCGCTACGAGCTCGTCTCCGAGGACGGCCCCGCTCACGACAGGAGTTATGTGAGCGCTGTCTTTATCGACGATATCTGCCGCGGCAAAGGGAGCGGCAGATCCAGAAAACTATCCGAACAGCATGCGGCTTACGCGGCGCTGCAGGAAGAATGGACAGGTTGATTTATGTACTTGAAAAGTATTGAGATCCAGGGATTCAAATCTTTTGCAAATAAGATGCGGTTTGAGTTCCATAACGGCATCACGGCGATCGTCGGCCCCAACGGGTCCGGCAAGAGCAATGTCGCGGACGCGGTGCGCTGGGTCCTCGGGGAGCAGCGGGTCAAGCAGCTGCGCGGCGCATCCATGCAGGATGTCATATTCGCGGGGACGCAGGAGCGCAAGCCCCAGAGCTACGCCTATGTGGCGATCACGCTCGACAACTCCGACCACGCGCTGGCAGCGCCCTACGAGGAAGTCACGGTCGCGCGGCGCATTTACCGGAGCGGGGAGAGCGAATATCTGCTTAACGGCTCGGCATGCCGCTTAAAGGACGTCAATGAGCTCTTCTACGATACCGGTATCGGCAAGGAAGGCTATTCCATCATCGGACAGGGCCAGATCGAGCGGATCCTCTCCGACAAACCGGAGGACCGCAGACAGCTGTTTGACGAGGCGGCCGGCATTGTGAAGTTTAAGCGCCGCAAGGAGGCCTCCGTCAAAAAGCTGGAGGACGAGCGTGCGAACATGGTCCGCATCGGCGATATCCTCTCGGAACTTGAAAAGCAGGTGGGCCCGCTGGAGGAGCAGGCGAAGAAAGCGCACATATATCTGGAGGCGCGCGAGAAGCTGAAGGTACTTGATGTCAACGTGTTCCTCTCGGAGAACGAGGAGCTGCGGGCAAAGATCCGTGACCTTACGCAGAAGGCCTCGAATGCGGAGGAGGAGCTGGAGACCGCAAGGACCCAGTTCGAGCAGATCCGCACGGAATACGACACCGTTCAGAACGGGATCGAGAACCTGGATAAGGAGATCGAGGAGACAAGAAATAAGATCACCAATACGGATATCGTCCGCGGACGGCTCGAGGGCGACATCAAGGTGTACGAGGAGCAGATTCGCGCCGCACAGAGCAACGTCGCACATTTTACGGGCAGAAAGGACTCCGTCGCGGAGCTTTTGAAGGCGCAGGAGGATGAGCGCGCGCGCATCGGCGGCGAGAAGGAGAAGATCGACGCGAAGGTCGAGGAGCTGCGGAGCCAGCGGAGCGTGCAGAATGCACAGCTGGAGGAGATCGTCGGAAAGATCCGGGAGCTCACGGAGTCATCGGACCGCGCGCGAGAGACGATTCTTGACATTCTGAACAAGCGCGCCCAGATCAAATCGAAGCAGGCTTCGCTCGAGACGCTCTCTCAGGAGACGCAGATCAGGCAGGCGGAGCTGACGAGCCGGCTGGTGGGGATCCAGTCCGACGAGAACCGTCAGAATGATGTCATACGGGAACTGGAGGAGACCTTTGCGAAGATCACGCAGGA
>CACZQP010000182.1 GCA_902783385.1 uncultured Lachnospiraceae bacterium
ACCGGCAAAGAAGGCTCCCGCAAAGAAGGCGGCAGCAAAGAAGTAATTACCGGTTCTCATACAAAACGCCAAACGAAATCACCGGACCGCAATCGCGGCCCGGTGATTTTTTTATTTTTTTGTTTCGACATTTTACATTTATTACAGAACTGCAACTACATCTTGACCCGAACGGGCTTTCGGGAAGCAGATAAATACAATATGTTGCGGTACAAGATGTTGTGTAATACAAGCAAATATGAAACGTATTGACATGAATGAAATATTTACGTAATATTTTATCTGGCTCTTTGGAAATGGAGTCAGGAGGATAAAACAGAATGAGAAACTTCAGGAGAGCTGCCCTTGCCCTTCTCATGTCGCTGCTTCTTACGGCGCATGCGGGGGTCCCGGCGTACGCAGCGCAGATGGCGGACGCAGAGGCATGGGCGGCAGCAGAAGCGGCCGCGGAGCAGGAGATCCTTGCCATTGAGGCCGCAGTAGCCGCGGCAGCCGCACAGGCGGAAGCGGCAGCAGCGGAACCTGCACCTGTATCGGCAGAGGAAATCGCAGCGCAGGCACCGGCAGCACCCGCACCGGGCGCTGCAGCAGAGACGCCGGCAGCACCGCCAGTACCGGCAGCGGCACAGATCCCTTCGGCAGCAGAGGTGCTCCAGGCAGCACAGGCAGCTGTCAGCGCGGCGACACCGCAGATCCAGGCAGTCGCTGTGGCGGCGGGAACCCTTGCGGAGAGCGCAGCCCAGGCAGTGACCGGAACCGCATGGACCGGCACGAAGCTGACCAAGCGCCGCGGCGTAAATATGGGTCCCAGCGGAAAAGAGACCTATTACAACCTTGACATGACGAAGGTCATCGAGAAGATGCGCGGCCTCGGCTATACCGGTGAGTACTGGGTCCGGGAAGACGGCTGCAAGATGTTCGGATCGTACATCATGTGCGCGGCAAACTATGCGGTCTATCCGCTCGGCACGCTCGTCGAGAGCAGCCTTGGCACCTGTATCATCTGTGACACCGGCGGCTTCGCCGCATCGAATCCGAACATGCTTGATATCGCGGTGACGTGGTAAAGCTGTGATGTAAATCAATCTTTAACAAAACGTTTCAGAACAAATGGAGACCACCTCAGATTGAGGTGGTCTTTTTCTGTTGAGTTTCAGAGCATTGTTCATGGAAAGAACAGGTAAAAGAGCGAAAAAACAGGGTAAACAAGGTATAATTAATTTATTATGACCTTGTCAGGCGGGCCACGACAAAGAAGATTGGCGATTTTACAAAGAGTGAGATTCTGGAGTTGTGCCCCGGAATCAGGAGTTCTTCTGTAGAGGCAGCTCTGAAGAAACTGGTGGAAGAAGGATATCTTATCCGGACAGGACAGGCGAGATCCACCCGCTATTCGGTGGCAATAAAATCTCCCGGGAAGAAATAGTATCGCCCAGATATAAGGAAAAATTGGGAAATAATGAAAAAGGAATCTACAGCTCGTATTGAATGGTCCATAACGCGTGACCGGCTCGTTGCGGCGGTCGCAGATTTGGGTTTCCCGACGGAGCTGGGAGAGCAGATCGCAAAGCAGCTGGGCAGCCCGAAGGCGATGGAACGCATGATGGGGTATCTTAATAACGAGAAGCCGAAAAGCGAGGAGCTGATCGTGGACGAGATGCTTGCCATCTTAAGCGACATCGACAGATGGCGGGACAAGAAGGCCTATGAAGAGGCAAATGCCAGGTACAATGAGATCCTGTACTACGGGCTGGATCATGACGGAGAATCCTAACGGACCCTCAGGCGGCCGGAAATGACCGGATGAAAGGAACAGTCAGATGAATTACTACCTTTTGGCGGAAACCATACAGACCTGTACGGAAGAGGAACTATCTAACGATAAAGGAAGGCATCAGTACGCTGCGGTCCTGACGACGAAGGAATGGGAGAGCAGCCGTGATCGGTTCGACATGGGAATCGAGATGGATCTGGATGCGGGGAATATTCATAACACGAAGGCGGAGGTCAACTATGACTCGCTGACAGGAACGTTCCTGCTCCCGGACAGGGAGAATCTCAGAGAGAGGGACTATCGCTTCGCCTTCGCGCTGGACGAAAAGGGGATCGTCTTCATCGACGACAGTGGCAGAGCGGAGCAGATGATTGATGCCATCCGGCGTACAAAGCGCTGGCGAGAGCCCAGTCTGGAGCGGTTTCTTTACGATTTCCTGGAACAGATCGTGGACCGGGATCTGCCCATGATGGAGCGGTACGAGAAGGAGCTGGACCGGATCGAGGATACGATTCTTTCTTCGCAAGGCGAGGGGAATCTGGCCCGGGTCAATGAGATTCGCGGCGATATACGTGAACTGCTCGTACATTATGAGCAGATTATCGATATGACGCAGGAACTGGAGGAGAACGAAAACGGTTTCTTCGAAGAGAAAAACCTCCGCTATCTCCATCTGTTCATGAATCTCATGGCAAGACGGCATGATACGGCAGTCGCTCTCCGTGATTATACAATGCAGATTCGTGATCTGTATAATTCGCAGCTGGACGTACGTCAGAACAGGACCATGACGCTGCTTACGGTCGTCACAACGATCTTCATGCCGCTGACGCTGATTGTCGGCTGGTATGGCATGAATTTCCGCTACATGCCGGAGTTGGAATGGCGCTTCGGGTACCTGGCTGTGATCGTGGTTAGCCTGCTCGTCGTAGTATTCTGTCTGGTGCTCTTTAAGAAAAAGAAATGGCTGTAGAATGAATGGACCTTCGGATGAAAGGAGCAGACAACAGGCGATGACAGATTATTCTTTGCTGATCAGTCAGATAGAATCTCTTGCGGAGGAATCCTCTCATTACATCCCTGTGATGGCGAATGCGTCGGCGCTGCTGTACGCCGCTATGCCGGATGTCAACTGGGCAGGATTCTATCTGGTCATGGATGACGCCCTGATCCTGGGGCCTTTTCAGGGGAAGGCAGCCTGCGTGCGGATCGAAAAGGGCAAGGGTGTCTGCGGGACGTCATGGGTGAAGGACGAGGTGCAGCTCGTGCCGGACGTACATGCTTTTCCCGGGCACATCGCCTGTGACAGCGCGTCGGCATCGGAAATTGTGGTTCCGATCCATCGGCAGGGGAAAGTGTGCGCCGTGCTGGATATCGACAGTCCGCTGAAAGCGCGCTTTAGCGAAGCGGACAAAGAAGGCCTGTGCCGCTTCGCCAGGGCGCTGGAACGCATCATTACATGATAGATTCTTTCTCTCATAAGTGTCCTTGGGTAAGATGCTGTATATATGAGAGAAATATGCAATCACGTCAACCGCAGGTTGTTTTATACTATTCTTAAATATCTGTATCCCGCCCCCGAAGGGATGACTGGGCGGCAGAATTCCGGAATAAATCATAAAAAGGAGAAAAACATGGGAAAGAAGCTCGTTGTCGTCAATGCAGGTCCTTGTCAGCGGAGATACGCAGCAGCTGCCGGATTACTCCAAGACAGACTGGCCTTGGTATTTCAATGCGGAAGCAAAGTACAAACGACATGAGACCGTGTTCCCGCAGGAATGTCGGAAGGCATTTGAGATGGGAAAAGAGATGGCACAGGCATAGAGAGCGAGCAAACAAAGGACGGTGAATTCGATGTCAGATACGATCAAGGAAATTCAACAGAAGGCCGCGAGGTTTCGCGACGAGAGGAACTGGAAGCAGTTTCACAATCCCAAGGATCTGGCCATCTCCATTTCGTTGGAGGCGGCAGAGCTTCTGGAGGTATTTCAGTGGTCCGGCGCCGACCTGGAGGTTCCGGAAAAGCTGGATAAGGTCCGAGAGGAGCTCGCGGATGTCATGCTGTACTGTCTGCTGCTTGCGGATGCGACCGGCCTCGACGCGGCACAGATCATGACGGAGAAGCTGGAAGCCAATGCGCGCAAGTATCCCGTTGAGAAGGCATACGGAACGGCAAAGAAGTATACGGAGCTGTAAGGGCGCCCGATCGAATAATACATACTGTGATGATTGTGAGCGAAAAGAAACAAGGAATGGATTTTCTGCGAAATAAGAAGAGAATAGTATATGTTCTGGTATTAATTGTTACGACTGCAGTGTTGATAATTTGGATCTTCTCGCTGGAGAGCCGGCGTTATCTTGATGCGGAACAGGCTTTGAATCATTTTGTCGCAACATATAACAGGACAGCTCAATATAAACTGCAGTCTAATGACGGAACACAATCCCCATCTGACAGGAGCGGCGAATCTGAATCGGAAAGCAGAATATACTCTGTAAATGGAGTGGACGTTTTTCTTTCATATGATTCCAGTGAAGATGAATTGATAATCGGGTACCTGTTTGGCACAAAGGAAGAATATGATGAATATTCCGATGCGCTGAAAGCGCCAGTCCGGTGATGAGGAAATCATCAGTCCGGGTCAAGGAAATCATATGCGGCGGAGCCGCC
>CACZQP010000183.1 GCA_902783385.1 uncultured Lachnospiraceae bacterium
AGATCGATATCGTCAACGAGATGAATTTCTCCAAGCCGAGCATCAGCATCGCCATGAAAAAGCTCCGGGAATCCGGCTACATCGAGATGGACGATGCGGGCTATATCCTGCTTACGGAGTCCGGACGGGATATTGCAGAGCGGATCTATGCGCGACATAAGCTCCTGACAAAGGTGCTGACGGCGATCGGCGTGAACGAGGAGACGGCGGCGGACGAGGCCTGCCGGATCGAGCACGTGATCGATGAAGAAACATACGAAAAGATCAATGCGTTCTACGAAAAAATGAAAAAGAAATGAGCGCAGACGCTGCGGGCGCGCGCGGGAGTTGAAAGTGGGAAGAATACTGGATGACAAGACGATACTGATCACGGGCGGCACGGGTTCCTTCGGAAAGTGCTTTACGCGCTATGCGCTGGAAAACTATGCGCCGAAGAAGATCATCATTTATTCGCGGGACGAATTCAAGCAGTTCCTGATGGGAAATGATCCGTTCTTTGCGGCGCACGCCGATAAGCTCCGCTACTTTATCGGCGACGTGCGCGACAGGCAGCGGCTCACGAGAGCCCTCTCCGGCGTGGACTTCGTGATCCATGCGGCGGCCTTAAAGCAGGTCCCCGCATGCGAGTACAATCCGCAGGAGGCCATCAAGACAAATGTCGGCGGCGCGCAGAACGTGATCGACGCGAGCCTTGATACCGACGTGAAGAAGGTGGTTGCGCTTTCGACGGACAAGGCCGTCAATCCGGTGAACCTTTACGGGGGCACGAAGCTGGTCTCCGACAAGCTCTTCATTGCCGCTAATGCGTATGCCGGCGACAGGGACATCAACTTTTCGATCGTCCGGTATGGAAATGTCGCGGGCAGCAGGGGGAGCGTCATCCCGTTTTTCAAGAGCCTGATCGATAAGGGAGAGACGACGCTTCCGATCACGGATTACCGGATGACCCGCTTCTGGATATCACTGGAAGAGGGCGTAAAGCTGGTCATCAAGGCGCTGGAAGAGGCCAAGGGCGGTGAGACGTTCATCAGCAAGATCCCTTCGTTCTATGTGAAGGATCTGGCGGAGGCAATGCTCCCCGGGTGTACGACGAGGGAGACCGGGATTCGTCCCGGCGAAAAGCTCCATGAAATCATGGTGACGACCGAGGACGCCGCGACGACATACGAATACGAGAAGAATTATATCGTCTATCCTCAGATCACATTCAATACACGGCAGGTTCCGGACCTGTCCGGCACAAAGGTGGAGGACGGCTTTGCCTACTCCTCCGGCACCAACAAGGAATGGATGTCTGTGGAGGATATCAGGGCAAGGCTTTCAGAAGTGAATTTCGAGGCGTAATTCTCCGGTGAAAGAAGGGGTTATGGACAATCAGGCAGTCATGAACGGGATTCCGGCGCTGGCCGGAGGCAAACCCATTCGAAGTGAAAAAATCTTCTACGCGCACCAGCAGATTGACGAGGCGGATATCGATGCTGTGGTCCGTGTGTTAAAGAGCGACTATCTGACCTGCGGCCCCGCGATCGACAGTGCGGAGCGCGCACTCTGCGACATCACGGGAGCAAAATACGCGGTGCTCTGCTCGAGCGGAACCGCGGCGCTTCACATCGCATGCATGGCAGCAGGCATCAGCGAGGGAGACGAAGTCATTACGACGCCGATCACCTTTGCGGCCTCTGCGAACTGCGTCAGATACTGCGGCGGGAAACCGGTCTTTGCAGACATCGACCCTGCGACCTACCAGCTGGATCCCGCTAAAGCAGCGGAGAAGATCACAGACAGGACAAAAGCGGTCATTCCGGTGGATTTCGGCGGCGGACCGGCGGACATCGATGCGTTCTGCGCACTCGCGAAGGAGCACGGCCTCACCGTGATTGAGGATGCGTCGCACGCCATCGGCACCAGGCTGCGCGAAAGATGCGTCGGAACACTGGCGGATATGACCGTGTTCAGCTTTCACCCGGTCAAGACGATCTGCGGCGGCGAGGGCGGCGCAGTCATGACAGACAGTGAGGAACTGTATCGGAAGTTGATTCTGTATCGGACGCACGGCATCACGCGGGATACTTCCCTGATGCGGCACGAGCCCGACGGACCCTGGTATTACGAGCAGCTTGCGCTCTCGACGAACTACCGTATCACAGACATGCAGGCCGCGCTGATCGAGAGCCAGCTGAAGAAGCTTTCGCAGTTTGCGGCGCGCCGGGATGAGATCAGGCGCCGATATGATGAGGCTTTTGGCCGTCTTCCCCAGCTTTTTGTCCAGCAGGAAACGCCGGGCGCTGAGACGGTGAGGCATTTGTATATCCTGCGGATCGTCCCGGAGAAGCTCACAATCGACAGACGGGGCTTCTATGATGCACTTCTGGCCGAGAATATTGTTCCGAACGTCCATTATGTGCCTGTGTACTATTTCCCGTACTATGAGTCGCTCGGCTATGAAAGAGGGCTGTGCCCGGAGGCGGAACGGCTCTACGATGAAATGCTGACGATTCCGCTTTACGCAGGGATGACAGATGATGACGTGGAAAGTGTCATCGAAGGCGTCACAAGGATCGCGAAATACTACAGCAGATGAAGGAGGCTTTCCACTTCTGACTTGACACAGAGAGAACACCTGTGTAAAATGAACAATAGTTAGTCGATTCTAACTGCAAGGCTGGAGCCTTAGAGCTCCATCTTTTTTTGGAAGGGAGTTAGCTAAAACAAACTATGGCAGACAGATTGCTGGTAGAGTTCTGTTCCCCGACATTTGCCGGGATAAAGACGGGAAGCCTGTTCAGCGTGTCCTATGAGTCCAGGGAGGCGCTTCACGGGGAAGTCCGGAGACTGAACAGGACACTCTCGGGCAAGGGGCTGCGGGCAGTGCCCCTGCGGCTCGGAAAAAGGCGTGCGCTGATCTATATTTACCGGCCCGGCTTTTTGAAGCGCGATCTGCAGAACGCGTGCGCGGCCCGGCTTTTGTCAGAGCGGGGATACACCCCCTGGAACAGTGATCTGTGTGTCGCCCAGCTGATCAGGCAGATGGCGCGGCAGAAGGATTTTCCGCACGAGATAGGCCTGTTTTTGGGTTATCCGCCCGAGGATGTGGAGGGCTTTATCGAGCACAGAGATAAAGGCTGTAAATGTACCGGCTTCTGGAGAGTATACGGCGACAGGGAAACAGCGGAGAAGCAGTTTTCGCGTTTCCGGAAATGCACGGACATGTACCGTCGGATGATTGAAAACGGCAAGCCGATTGAGGAGCTGATCGTCGCGGTCGTCTGAGACAGCAAATTGTTGATAATGTGCCAAAGGCAAATAAAAAGGAGGATAAAAAAATGAGCAAAGTAGCAGTGGTTTTCTGGAGCGGAACAGGCAATACGGCGGCAATGGCGGATGCGGTTGCCGAGGGCGCTCGCACAAAGGGCGCGGAAGTCACGGTCATGGGACCGTCTGAATTCAGCGCTGCGCGTGTCGGCGAATTTGACGCAATCGCCTTCGGCTGCCCGTCCATGGGCGCGGAAGTTCTGGAGGAGACGGAATTTGAGCCGATGTTTTCGGAGGTTGAGGGATCCCTCGTCGGCAAAAAGATCGGCTTGTTTGGCTCCTGGGGCTGGGGCGGCGGCGTCTGGATGAACGACTGGGAGGACCGCTGCAAAAAGAAGGGCGCCAGACTTGCGGCGGATCCCGTCACGTGTCAGGATGCGCCGGATGATGCGGCAAAACAGGCCTGCAGAGATCTGGGCGGAGCGCTTGCATGAGCATCGTGATCATCGGCGGGAATGAGTGCATGGAGCGCGAATACAAGAACCTCTGCAAAAAGCACGGCTGCAGGGCAAAGGTGTTCTGCAAGTTTAAGAACAGCATGCGCGACCGCATCGGTTCGCCTGACCTGATGATCCTGTTCACACACACCGTGTCGCACAAGATGGTGTACAGCGCGCTGGCCGGGTTCGATGAATCGACGAAGGTCGTGCGCTCTCACACCAGTTCGCTTGCTTCGCTCCGGGAGATCCTCATGGAGCACGCGCCCATCAGCGCATAAGACCCCGTCAGCATACAAATGCCCTCCGCGCGGCGCTCCCGCTCCGCAAAAAACGCTGTTTACTGCCCCGGCAGCATACATACGTACTCCGCGCGACGCTCTCGCTCCGCAAAAAACGCAGCGGTACATAATGCCGCAAATTACGCGGCATAAGTACCGGCGTTTTTTGAGGCGCGCTTCGACATATGTATGCTGCCGGGGG
>CACZQP010000184.1 GCA_902783385.1 uncultured Lachnospiraceae bacterium
GCGGGTAAGCATCGTCACAAGCGCCATCACCGCGACAAGAACAGCGCTTCTCATAGCACCTTCTCCTCTCTTCTCCGCAGAAGCGTCAAAACCAGCGTGATCAGCAGCATCGCCGGGATCAGGAATCTTTCGGGTCCGAATACCACAAGACACACCAGCGTGCCGAGAAGACCCGTCAGCGCCGGGATGTGGTCATGTGACGAAAGCCACTGCTCCGTGAAGGATGCGACAAAAAGTGCGGTCATGGAAAACTCGATCCCCTCTGTGGAAAACGGCAGCACCGCGCCCAAAAGGCTCCCCAGTACGCTCCCCGTCACCCAGTAGCTCTGGTTGAAGGCGGACACCAGAAAGCGGTAGAGCTGCGCATCGCATCCCTCCGGGATCTTCCCGTCGCACAGCAGCGAATAGGTCTCGTCGGTCAGGGCAAAAATGAGGTACGGCTTATATTTCCCCGCATCTCTGTATCTGTCGACCATGGAGATGCTGTAGAACAGATGCCTCGCATTTACCATAAAGGTGGTCAGGGCCGCCGTAAGGACGGAAACGCCGCCTGTCAGAAGGCCCACGCCCACATACTGCATGGAGCCGGCAAAGATGAAAACACTCATGGAAAATGCCCAGAGAACGCCGTAACCGGCGCCCCGCAGAAGAATCCCGAAGCCGATGCCGAGCACCACATAGCCCGCAAGGACCGGAAGGGAGCTGTAAAAAGCTTTTCGGACAGTAAGATGTTTCATAAAATCCTTGTCCCGTCTCTTATGGCTGATCCGCCGTCAGAGGCGCATAATCTCCGCCGCAGGCTCTGCACAGATCATCCGGCGAAAGACGGATCTGGCAGCCGATCCTTCCGCCGCTCACATAGATCTCCGGAAACAGGGACGCGCTCTCATCGATCCTTGTGACAAAGGGCTTCTTCATCCCGATCGCGGTGCAGCCGCCCCGCACATAGCCGGTCAGCGGGAAGAGCTCCTTCACATGGATCATCTGCACGCTTTTTACGCCAACGGCGCGCGCGCATTTCTTCAGATCAAGCTCCGCGTCGACGGGGATCACGAAAACATAGTGCTCCCTGTCCGCCCCGAGCGTCACCAGTGTCTTGAAGACCTCTTCATGGGAAAGCCCCAGTCTGTCCGCGACATCGCTTCCGTCCGTAAATTCATCGCATTCGTATTCCTGATGGTCGAACGGGATCCCGAGACGCTCCAGGATCCGCATGGCATTTGTCTTTGTCTTATCTTTGCTCATATCCTTTCCTCTCATTTCGTCACCCGCGCGCAGCACAGGTTAACACGCTCAGGTGCTGAGGCTCCGGAACAGCAGGATGATCAGGGGGATCGTAACTGCGCTCAGGAGAGTGGTAATCGCCGTAAAGGAAGAGATCTTTCCCCTCTCCGGGTGATCCGCAAGCATCGAAAACTGCGTGATCGTCGCATTGCCGGGACCGATGGATCCAAGAAGCGTGATCATCAGGATCATCCCCTTATCCGCCCCTTTCCAGAATCGCGCGACTACCAAAAGGAACGCCGCCGCACAGAGCGGCAGGGCGATCAGCCGCAGAAAGATCAGGAGGTACAGGTGCCTGTCTGAGAAGCACTTCTTCAGGTCTGTTTCCGCGAGCATGACGCCGATGGCAAGCATGCATACCGGACCAAGGCAGACGCCCATCTGGGAGATGGCAGTGCCGATCGTCTGCGGCAGCCGTATATTTAAAAGGAAAAGAATAAGGCCGGCGCAGATCGACATAATCATGGGCGTGCACAGCACACTACGCAGCGAGATCTTCCTGCCCGGATTGATCAGATGATACCCTAATGTCCAGCAAAACAGGTTCTGCGTCAGCATATAGGGGACAGTATAGAATACATATTCCGTGCCGAACGCGCCCTGAACGATCGGGATAATCAGGTTCCCTGCGTTATTGAACATCACCAGCGCCCGCTCCGCTTTCGTAAGGGACTTTCCGCCGCGGGCGAGCAATCCGGAGAGCAAAAGGAACAGCACATGAATGCAGAGTGCTGCGCCCCAGGTGATAAAAAAGGAAGTGACTTTTTCCGCCGTGCGCTCCGTCTGAAAGGCGCTCAGGACGGAAAGCGGCGCGAGGATGTAGAGCCCGACGACGCTCAGCGCCTTTCCCTTTTCATTGTCCAGTATGCCTGTTTTTGTCATGACGTAGCCGATGAGCGCTATGATGACCATAGCGGCAATCTGGCTGGTCAGGGGTATCATTACCGACATGTTTTCCGTTCCTTATGAAAAGCTCACTGTCTGATACAGCAGAATAATAAACGGTATCGTGACCGCGCTGATAATGGTACTGATCGCGGTATAAGATGAAAGGCTCCCCCTCTCCGGGTGGTCATACAGCTGCGCAAACTGCGTGATCGTCGCACTTCCGGGCCCGCAGGAGCCCAGGAGGGAAACCATAAGGATCGTCCCTGCTTCCGCTCCTCTCCAGAAGAACCCGACTCCCCACAGAAAGAGGACCGCGCATACGGGCAGCACGATCAGCCTGAGGAATATCACGTAATACAGATGCGTGTCGGAAAAGCAGGCCCTGAGGTCCGTTTCCGCAAGCATGACGCCGACGGCCAGCATACTTAATGGGCCAAGGCATGCGCCCATCTGGGAAACCGCCATGCCGGCAGTCTGCGGCAGACGGATATTCGCCAGAAAGAGTCCCAGTCCGAAAGCGATTGCTATGATCGTCGGGGTCCGCACGATCCTGCGCGGCGTGATCTTCTCCTCCGGAGCAATCAGATGGAGCCCTAAAGTCCAGTAAAGACTGTTCTGTATCAGCATGTAGGAGACCGTGTAGAACACGTATTCCTGTCCGAGTGCGCCTGTGACGATCGGAATGATCAGGTTTCCGGCGTTGTTGAACATCACTGCCGCACGCTCCGCCCGCGTCAGTCCCCTTCCGGTGCGGGAGAGGACGCCGGACAGTATGATGAACAGGATGTGGATCAGGACAGCGACCGCCAGCGTGATAAGGAAAGATCGCACTCTCTCCCCGGTGCGCTCCGTCTGGAAGGCATTGATAATGGAAAACGGCGCAAAGATATAGAGTGCCGAGACGCTGAGCGCCTTGCCTTTTTCACCGTCAAGAATGCCGCGCTTCGTCATCACATATCCGCAGAGCGCCATGATGCCCATCGCGGCAATCTGTCTGATCAGGGGTATCATTACCGTCATTTAGTGCTCTTCCTTCCAGCAGCGCATCAGACCGTCGGCGGAGATGCGGCGCTTTGATTCCGTGTAAACATTGACGCGCAACATTATAGAATTCCGGGGACGCCTTCTTCCA
>CACZQP010000185.1 GCA_902783385.1 uncultured Lachnospiraceae bacterium
CTCGCAGATGACGTCCTTGCCCGCGAGGATCGACTCCCTGATCATCTCCGTGTGCGTCAGCGGCGTTCCGACGATGTCGACGACCGTGATCTCCGGATCCGCGAGCATCGCGTGATAGTCGTTCGTGATGCTCTCAAACCCGTACTCGCGCTGCTTGTCCGCGGCACGCTCTTTGTTTTTGTTGTAGCAAAGCGTCTTTAACGTATATGGAATTCCGCCCACATAGCGGAGTGCGTCCAGATGTAAAAAGGCCCCGTAATTGGCGCCGATCATTCCGATTTTGATATCTTTCATTTTCCCACCATTCCGAAGCCCGCGCGCAGGATCCCCGCGCGTCTGCTTCCCGCAAATCGTTCCCCGCAGGGATCGCGGCGAACCGTTGCCAGCGTTGTCTTCCCATGTTCCGCACCGGATCATGGAAAAAATGCAGGCAGCCAATGGAACTGCTGCCTGCATTCAAATGCGTCAGACGATCTCTGAGATCTTTACGGCGCGCTTTTCCGCGACGCTCTTTTCGATCGCGAGCGCGATCTTTAAGGCCATCAGACCGTCGTTGTAGCCGACCGGCGGCTCTTCGCCGTTTAGGATTGCCTTGACGAAAGCGCGGATCGCCTGGAAGTTGCCGTTGATGAAGAACGTGCTCTCCGTGACCTTTCCGGGGTTGGAGTAGTTGTTGCGCAGAATCTCGACCGGCACCGCTTCCTCCGCGACCGCCTGGGTGTTCTGCGCGGAAGCGCCGTCCTTGTAGAGGTTCATGATGCGCGAGGGCTTCTGCCACATGAAATCACGCCCGTTGTCGGCGCTGACCATGTTGCGGTCGCCTCTGACCTCCACGGCTTCCATGCCGTAGCCGCACGCCCAGGAGCCTGTGGAGCCCATGGTGAAGGAGCCGACGCAGCCGTTTTCGAACTGGGCCGTGGCGGAGAAAATATGCTGCCCGGGCGCCTGCTCGAATTTATATGCGAAGATCTCGTCGATCTCGCCGATCATGTACCTGGCAAGGTCAAAGAAATGACAGGATCCGACGCGGAGCAGGTCCGTCGGCGAGGAGCGGTATCCGCCGATAAAGCGCGCATTGAAGACGCCCGGTTTTCCGAAGATATCGGAGTCGATCGCGTTCTTCATGCCGCTGTAGGCAAGGCCGAAGCGTTTGTTGAAGGAAACGCCGAGCTTTTTGCCGGTCTTTTCCAGCGCTTCGCCCAGCGCATAGATGTCCGCGAGCTCTGTGCCGAGGGGCTTTTCAGTATAGACGTGAAGTCCTGCCTCGACGCATTTCTTCGCGAGAATGGGCGCAAGCTTCGGGACCATAATGACGAAGGCCGCATCGGCCTCGACCTTTGCGAGCATCTCGTCGAGATCCTGCCAGGACCTGTCAAGCCCGAAGCGCTTGGCAGCGAAATCCGCGCGGTCCTTGTTCATGTCGCAGACCCCGACGACCTCGATCTCACCGTTGTAGCTGATGGCGTCGTGCATGAGGCACGTCGCCTGCTCCCCGCAGCCGACCAGCACGGCGCGGAGCTTCTTTTCGGTTATTTCCAGTTCAGGGAATAGAAACATTTCTTTTTTCTCCTTTACCTTCCGTATTCGCTGCGTCCGCCGCTTAAGCCTTCTTTTCCAGCGTCTTGCAGAAGTCGCAGATCTGCTTCATCTCGTCGTCGGTCAGCGTGTAGAAATCCGCCGCCTCGAGAACGTTGTTGTAGTTTTCCTTGCTGAAGAGGTCGAAGCCCGGAAGGTCATAGATCCAGCCCTCCTGCGCGCGGCAGATGACGACATCCGGATTGTACAGCCATGCGATATCGAAGACTTCCTCCGGATTGCCCAGGACGAAGACGAGCTTGCCGCGGTATTCTCCGTGCACGTCATAGACGCAGGGAACGATGCGCTCGACGGTCCAGCCCATCTTCTGCAGCGCTTCACGCGCGAACAGCTCCAGGACCTTCGGATCGAAGCTGATCTCGACGTTCATGTGCACGTGCGGATAGATCGCGCTCTGCTCGTGAACGTACTCGCGCATCTCCTTCCACTGCTTGCCCATGAAGAACTGCTTGATCTCCTCCTCTTCGCGGGGGCCGACGGTCAGGAACTTGTAGTTCTTCTCGCCGATGTACCAGTCCTGGTACTTCTTGCCCCAGCTGAGCTGGTTCTGTCCGTGCTCCGCCTCGGGTGCGTCAAGCGGCATGGGGCCGAGGACGACGTCCGGATTGTAGCGGTTGAACATGTCAAAGTGCGCATAGCCGCGGGGATAGATCGTGTGGAGACCTGCCTGGCCCGGGTGAGGGGATACGGGGTCGATCCTGCGGGTGAGCGGATGGCCGATGCCCTCGAAATACGCAAACATCACCTTCTTTAAGGATTCCGGATGAATGTTGGTGTCGCCGTAAATATGCGCGTGATACACTTCCTCGTCCGGATGCTGAAGATGGTTGTCGATGAAGTTGTTCCAGAAATCACTCTTTAAAAACTCGATGATACCGTCTACATGTTTCTGCGCCATTTTAGTTTCCTCCTTTAACTGTGTGTTTATAACCGGATCGCCGTTTCCACGGCATCTTTTAACGCCTCGTGGATCCGGCCCGCTTTTACTGCGTTTGCTATCACGACAGGTTCGATCCCCTCTGCCCTGAGCGCCTCGGCAAGGGTCGTATCCGGCCGCATTCCCGCCGCCACGACGACCGTGTCGAAGGGACCTTTTGCACATTCTTTGCCGTCCCGCTCGAAGATCACCTGTCCGTCGCGGAACTCTTTGATCCTGACGGAGCATTCGACTCTGACGTCCGCCTCCCTCAGAGAGCGGAGCATCTTCTCGCGCATCGCGGGATACATGTCGCCGGCGATGTGATCCAGCATCTCAAAGATCGTGATGTCTCTGTGATACTTTGTCAGCCACTCCGCCGTCTCGCACCCGATCCATCCGCCGCCGACCATGGCGATCCTCTGTCCGGGCCAGTTCTCACCCGCAAGCACGGATACCGCCGTGTACGCGGGAAGGCTGCCGTCGTTCGGGATCGGCGGGATGGTCGCCTTCGCGCCGCATGCGAGGATGACTTTGTCGAACTGCATGTCGCGGATACTCTGCGCGGTCGCCTCTGTGCCATAGAGCACCTTTACGCCGGCTTCCTTTGCTTCATAATCCAGCGCGGAGATGAGGCTTAGGATCTCCCACTTGAGCGGCGGGACGCCCGCCTGCCGCACCATGCCGCCTGGCATCAGCTCTTTTTCGATGACCGTCACGTCATGGCCGCGCTTTGCCGCGACGATCGCCGCCTGCAGTCCCGCGGGACCCGCGCCGATCACGCCGATGCGGAGCTTATTCTCTGCAGGATGGATCGCAAGCTCATCTTCTCTCCCCTGGAAAGGATTCACGGTACAGACGAGGCCTCCGCTCTCGCGGTCGTTGATGCAGCGCGTGCACGCGACGCACCTGCGGATCGCCTGTGTCCTGCCGGTCTGTGTTTTGATCAGCCACTGCGGATCCGCAAGGAAACCGCGCGTCACCGAGATGAGGTCGCACCTGCCCTCCTCCAGCGCCTGTTCCGCCATCAGAGGCTCCGTGATCCTGCCGCCGCTGATGATCGGGATATGGACGGACGCCCTGATCTTTTCCGCGTCCTCCAGAAGGAAACCCTCCTGCTGGAAGTAAGACGGAAACTCCCAGTCGTACTCGCTCCACGAGCCGGAGTTTAAATCGATGGCATCGATCCCCGCATCCTGCAGGGCCCGCGCCACTACTCTCGTCTCCTCGATCGTGCGGCCGCCGTTTACCTCGCGCGTCGCAAGGCGCGCCATCAGCGGGTAATCGGGACCGACCGCCTCGCGCACCGCCGCGACCAGCTCCAGCGGGAAGCGCAGTCTGTTCTCCAGCGTTCCGCCGTACTCGTCCGTGCGCTTGTTCGTCCTGCCGGAGAGCCAGGACGCGAGAAAGTATCCGTTCGTCATATGGAACATGACGGTGTCGAAGCCGGCCTCGATCGCAAGCTTCACGGACTTTACGTAATCCTTTTTGAACTGTTCCATTTCCTCGCGGGTCATGAAACGCGTCTTTTCCTGGATCTTGTAGCAGCGAATATTCGATGCGGCGACGCACTCGCCGCCGAGGATCCTGCTGTAGTCCGTGCAGGAGCCCTGATGGCCCAGCTGGATGCCGGCCTTCGCGCCGTTTTTGTGGATGGCATCGACAAGCGCCTTCCACGCGGGGACGCCCGCCGGATCCCAGATACCAGTCGCCGTTGCACTCCGCACACCCATCTCCTGTACGCCGGTGTGTTCCATCATGACCATGGCGACGCCGCCCTTTGCCCGCTCCTCGTAGTAGCGGACCTGGCGCGGGGTCGGCCAGTGGTTCTCGTCCGCCATCGCGGTTCCCAGAGGACCCATGATGACTCTGTTCTTCAGTTCCATGGAGCCGATGCGCACCGGCTCAAACAATTTTTCATAATTCATGATCTGTTAGTTCTGCTCCTTGGGGCTCTCGAAAGTCCACCTCCTGAATGCGGAAGGCAGAATCGCGCCGATGAAAACAAAGGATGCCGCAGCAGATAATACGCCATAGAGGACGTTCCCGTCCGCCTTCCCGCCGGATACCACATATTCGGCGAGCGCATAGACGAAGAAAGACGCAAAGCAGATCAGGATCTTCTTTTTCCTGATGATCCGGCACAGCAGAATCCCGAGAATAAGGCTGCCGACACAGATCGCCGCCGCAGGCAAGGGAGCCGTATTTGAAAAGAAGAGATGAAGCGCTGTCATCCGTTTATAATTCCTCTTTGCCCGCCCGGGCCGGCAGCCGATGATTGCGGCCGCCGGCACAGGCATTCCCGCCGGGCGGGCATCTGCATTACTGCGACTTTACGGGTTACTTAGAAAATAAAGGATCCGACGACCGCGATTGTAAACAGGAACACGGACATGATCGTCAGCGCCGTCGTGTAAGTCTTAAGACCGCCGGTAGGCGTAAAGCCGGACATGTTCGTGACAACCCAGAAACCGGAGTCGTTGAAGTGGTGCAGCGACATCGTACCTGCGATGCAGGCCAGGACGACGCAGTACGGGTTGATCCCCGAGCCGGTTGCCGCAAGGACGCCGGACATGATCGTCATGGAAGTGATGGATGCCGTCGTGCCGGATCCGAGGGAAACGATGAAGATGAAGCTGATCGCATATGCGACGCCCAGGATCGCCAGGTTCGAAACCGCACCTGCGGATGCCATCGCGTCTGCAAGCATCTTGGAAAGGCCCGTCGCACCGATGACTGCTGCGAAGGATCCGCCTGCACCGGTGACCAGAAGGACGACGCCCGCATCGGCCATTGCCTTGTTGGCTGCCGCTTCCATCTCTGCGCCGGTCATGTTCTTGCGTGCGATTATGTATGCTGCAATCGCGCCGAGCATCATGGCGACGTTCTTGTTGGAGATGAAGCCGATGATCTCGCTCTCTATGCCCATAGCACTGGAAACGGTGCTGAGGATCAGAAGGATAACGGGAAGGATGATCGGGAGCATAGCCGCTGCGAAGGAAGGAGCGTTCTCCTTGATCTCTTCGTTTTCGACGTTGACCTTCTCCTCGCGGACGCAGGAAGCTGTCCACCAGCCGCGGTTGATCAGGAAATCATAGACCTTCATGACGCCGATCGTAACCGGGATACCGATGACGATACCGAGGATGATGACCATGCCCATGCTGATCGGGAAGTAATCCGGAATCAGGAGCGGAACGGGGGTCGGCGGAACCAGGAAGTGCGCCGCCATCGTGCCGGCGATGGTAGGAACGACCGTGGTCGGAAGGGGCTTCTTCAGCTCGCGGCTGAATTCGATGCACAGCGGAACGAGGATGATGAACGCAACGTCAAAGAACACCGGCACGGAAAGGATAAAGCCGGTCAGCGCCATTGCGAACGGAACCATCTTCGGGCCTGCCTTGCGGATGATCGTGGATGCGATGACACGGCAGCCGCCGCTGACACTGAGCAGCTCGCCGAGGATAACGCCGAAGCCGACCGGAAGACCGAGGCTCGTCATCAGGTTGCCGAATCCGGTTCCGATCGTTGTTGCCGTGTTGACAAGGCCGATCTTGCAGGCCACACCGACGATGATCGCGCCGATCGTCAGAGCGATCGTCGGATTGACCTTCAGTTTTACGATGAGCAGCAGAATCACTGCTGTTGCGATTGCGATCCAGAGAATAATTGAACCAATACTCATGACATACCCCCCTTTTGCGTAAGTTACACAACGTACCAGTTACTGTTCCGAAATGACTGCGCTTTCCCTCCTTTCGTCCCTTTCCTGCGGTCTGCATTTTCTGCCTTGGTTGTGGTATCATACTAACATAGGATGTTAGGATATTTAAAATTTAGCTGATTTCGCACGAAAATGTCAATAGTCGATCTTGCTTATATGCTTTAATTGTGAAAAACTGCCAGAATCCGGCCGTCTTGAATTTTTATTCGGGAACGGATAAACTATATAGGTTATTATTCACCAGGAGACACGACTGAATGGAAAAGCTTAAGAAAATCGCTGTCGAGACGACAGTGGATGCGATCGTACATCAGGTCATCACCAACATCATAAACGGCACATTCCAGCCCGGGGAGCGGATCCCCACGGAGGCGGAGCTCGCCGCCGCACTGGGCGTCGGCCGCAACAGCGTGCGCGAGGCCATCAAGATCCTCTCCGCTTACGGGATCCTGGAGATCCGCCGCGCCGACGGCACTTTCGTGTGCTCCGATTTCTCGCCGCGCATGCTGGATCCCATGGTCTACGGCATTATCTTAAGCCGCAACGCCGCCGACCTCGTGGAAGTCCGCAAGGCGGTGGAGACCTATTCCTACTACCTGGCATCGCGCAAAGCGACGGAGGACGACATCCGCCGTCTCTCCGACGCCCTTGACCGCTATATCGCCGAGATCAGCAAGGAGCCCTGCGACTACCGCGCCGTCTCCGACCTGGACGCGGCTTTCCACAACACGCTCTGCTCCTGCGGCCACAACCAGATCCTCTTAAAGATCAACGAGATCGTGTGTCTCCTTCTCTATGAGTCCAGGCTCCAGACCATCCGGATCATGATCGAGCGCGGCGACAGGGACTTCCTGATCAATGTCCACCGCAAGAGCTTTGACGTCGTCCGCAACCACAGCATCGATCTCATCGAGCACCTGGTGGACGAGAGCATCATGAACTGGGATGCTTACCTGAAAGCTGCCGCGAAGAAAAATTCGTAAGTTTCTCCTGTCAGATCGTCGTGTAACCGCCGTCAACGCACAACAGCTGCCCCGTCGTATAGGACGACGCGTCGGAAGCAAAGTAGACCGCGGCGCCCGCGAGCTCCCTGTCCGGATCGCCGGGACGTCCCATCGGGGTATGCCCGCAGATCTCGTCATTCGACTGTTTGTTTTCAAAAAGAACCTTTGTCAGCTCCGTCTTGAAGAATCCGGGTGCGATCGCGTTGACGCGGATGCCGTACTTTGCCCATTCCGCTGCGAGCGCCTTCGTCATCTGCATGACGCCGCCCTTTGCCGCCACATAGGATACGATATTCGGCCTTGCGACCACCTTTGCGTTGACGGACGAAATATTGATGATCCTGCCCTGAATCCCGTTCGCGATCCAGTACTTCGCGGCCGTCTGGCAGGTAAAGAAGGGCCCGCGCAGCTGGATATTCTGTACCTTGTCCCAATCCTGCGGCGTGTACTCTTCCGCGGGTTTACGGATGTTGATTCCCGCGCTGTTGACCAGGATATCGAGTCCGCCTCTCTCCGCAATGATCTTTTCGAACACCTCCGCGATATTCTGCTCGTCTTCGATATCGATTGCCGCACCGAAAGCCGGACGGCCGGACTTCTCCGCGATCTCCTGCGCCGCCTCCAGGCAGGCCTTCTCATTCCGGCTGCAGACCGTTACCGTCGCGCCGCCCTGCGCGAGCCCGACTGCGATTCCCTTTCCGAGGCCCCTGCTGCCGCCGATCACGACCGCGTTTTTTCCCTCCAGAGAAAAAAGATCCATTAGATTCATGCGCATTCCCCCTGTTCCGCTCTTGCATTCTTTCAATGCATGCTTTATACTGCCAAACGTAGGACGTCTGATGTCTTATGTATATCACGAATAAGGGGGAAAGACAATGGCCAAGATTTATTATGACAGTGACGCGGATTTAAGCTATGTTCTGGACAAGACGATCGCCATCATCGGATACGGAAAGCAAGGCCGCGCGCAGGCGCTGAACATGCGCGACTCCGGCATTAAAAACATCATCATCGGCAGCCGCCACGACGAGTCCTTCGATCAGGCGAATGAGGACGGCTTCCAGGTATACTCCATCGAGGACGCGAGCAAGATGGCGGACATCATCTTCCTGCTCCTCCCCGATGAATTCGCGCCGGAAATCTATGAGAAGCAGATCGCGCCCGGCCTTGAAAAGGGCAATGTCGTGAATTATGCTTCCGGCTATAACATCACCTTCAAGCACATCGTCCCGCAGGCGGACATTGACGTCGTCATGGTCGCACCCCGCATGATCGGGGAAGGCGTGCGCGACATGTATCTGCGCAAGGAGAGCTCTCCCTGCTTCGTGGGTGTGGAGCAGGACGCTTCCGGCTGCGCGCTGGAGATCGCAAAGGCGCTCGCAAAGGCGATCGGCGGCACGAGAAAGGGTTCCATCGAGGTCTCCTTCCTGGATGAGACGATGCTGGACCTGATGGCGGAGCAGGGCTTCTGGCCTCTGGTCTACCACGTTTTCAATGAGACCTTCAAGCTGGAGACCTCCAAGGGGCATCCTGAGGAAGCGGTCCTCATGGAGGAGTATCTCTCCAAGGAGGCGATGTACATGATGGAAAAGGCGGCGGAGAACGGCCTGTTCGGTCAGGTACCCTTCCACTCCCACACCAGCCAGTTCGGTCAGCTGACCAGCTTTGCCGCTTTTGATCCTACGCCGATCCGCGAGTTCCTTGCAAAGCAGTACGAGAACATCCGCAACGGCTCCTTTGCGGAAGTATGGGACAAAGAGCTGAAGGTCAACAACCTATCCAATCTGGACGCGATGATCGCGGAGTCCAAAGAAAAGGAGATCTCGCAGGCGGAGCAGCGCGCCTTCAAATCGCTGCGGTAAAAAGACGGTACCGGGTTTTAAAACCCGTTGCTCTCCGGAATAAGTGAATGGAAAAAGCCCCGGTCCGACGGCAATGTCATTAAGTTAAGAGCTTTTTGACGAACAACAAGAAAGGAGCCTCTTTGTTAAAAACAAAGGGACCCCTTTTTTTATGCGGAAAACTGTAACAATTTAGTGGTTAGCTGTCGAGAATTGTAAGATAATGGTTTTTAAATACCATAGGAGCCTGCAGCATTTTTATACCGCCACCTTCAAACTCCACTATTTGCCTTCTTTGTCAATATTACTTTTCTCATCTGACTCAGCCAGGGCGGCGGCCTTGGCTTTCGTCAAATTCGGTTTTCACAGGATCGTCGCGCGGTCGATCCTGTCTGATGGGCAAGCTTGTATGTCATATTCGTGTCAATTTCAATCTGATCGATTGTGGGAGTTCTGGTAATACGTGTTTCATTCCCGGAAATGTATGACAGCCATTTTTCCCAGCCGTCATATAAATTTGAACCGACGTCCGTTTCATTAATCAAAACATGCGGCATTTCATCGTCTACAGCTACCAGATCGATTTCGGACTCTTCTGTTTTTTTTTTATTTTCAACTACCTCTTCTTTCGGTAAGACGATGGTGTTTTCCGCTAATGTTTCTTCCGGCGCGTCACCTGATTCCGAGAAACCAATCAGGTCTTCCGTGTCTGACACCTTATTTTCTTCCGGTTCTGCAAAGAACCCGGAATCGTCTTGCAAAGCAATTGGATCCTCTACAAAAGACAGCTCCTGCGCATACAGTGGCAGGATGCTTCCGAAAAGCATTACTATTGTTAACACAGTGGATAGAATGTTTTTCTTGATTTTAAACATAATGAGTCTCCCCTTCATAAATAGTATTCACATAAAATATGTATGATATTATTTTCCAAAAATACCGACATACGTTCATCTGATGTTCTTATGTAGTCTTTTTCCACCATGTCATCCAAGTAGATACGCCAGTCTCATCATTACAGGTGTACATAACGATCGTCTCTCCCTTCGGCTTCACGTAGCTTACGCCATTTGCATCGACGATATCATAATGAAGATTAAACATATTAGAATCATAATAAAAACACTCATATGTTTCTGTGCTTCCATCTGCGCTGGTTCGAAACATACGTTTTCCAACTATGTCTGTGTTTTTTAATACCATAAACGATTGGTTTCCGTGGTCAACAATGACCTTTTGACCATACGCATCGAATTCAAATGCTGAATTTTCCGCATCGAGTACATCCTGATAGGAATCGAATGTACTCGTATAGGTATTGACGCTCATCCCATATTCCGGAATCGTCATGGTACATACATAAGCGCTATTATTTGCATATAATACCGTCATATGACTGACAAGCATCAGGAATAAAAATAAGTATTTTTTCATATTCACCCCCATCATGTTGTATATGGAATATGGTGGATTTTTCCATGTGTGGAATATGTTAGATACGTTTTTATATGATATTTCTGTATAACTGAGACAAATGGAGTTGTCGATGAGATCTTATGTTTTAAAAATTATCGCACAGGTTAAAACACATTGGACGATCATCCTTCGTGCTTTGTGTATTTTGTTTATTTTGCCTGCATTCGCATCTGCTATGCATCGTTTCTTTCTGTTTGATTTTGCAGATCGTCATTCAGAAGCAATATATCGCGAAGTGCGAGATTCCGTCGAACAATTTCTTTGTACAGATTATGTGACGCTGTTTCATATATACGATCTTTCGATTGATGCTGATGAGACGGAACGCATGCTTGCTGTATATCGCGGGAGTGATTTTATGCGCATGCACGATATAACAGATGAGTACCTAAACGCTTATTTTCTGGCTGTACGCGTAAGATATTGCATCGATTATACCTGCGAAAAGACTTTTGAGCCCGATGGGTTTATTGACAGATTTCTTTATTTGTTGTATGACGCTGAACAAGGCAAATGGATTGTGCTGGATATGCCTTAGGCTGATGCCGTAAGTGGAGCTTGATTATGGAGGCTGAGTGGAAGGGGATTCCCTCAGCCCCCAACGGAACATCCCGGGGGTGGTGGCAGAGACCGGGATTGAAATGAGCTTATAACGTGTCCATGATTTTCTCCCATGTCTCCTGGACAAGCAGATACTCATAAAAATGCTTTCCGACGTTTTGGTGATACCTTTCAAAGTCTTTCGGGATCTCTAAAAACCTTCCGTCCTTAAAGTAGTTTGCGAGCGGCGCGATACTTGTTTTCAGTTTATGCCTTACGTCCACGATTCGTTGAGCGTAGTTATTTTTGTCAGTGACATACAAAAACAGCGGCTTATATCTGATCCATCCGGTACATGCATACGCAAACCTTGTAATGGTTTTTGGTGATGCCGGATCGATTGACTTTAAATTGACAGGGAGAGCCCCGTCTAATATATGCGGATAACTCGAAAATCCGTCGTGGAAAGTATAGGTTGGGATTCTTAAAACGGCTCTGTCTTTTAACATGGTAGATAAAAACGCGTCTTCGCCTCGTGCAGCCGGCGGATTATAAAATGGAAGCGTTCTCTTTTTATTTTTCAGGTTGATGCACAGATTCGCTCCGGAAATAAACCTGCATCCGCTTTTATATGGGACACTCTCGGATGTATTTTGGGACAGGACCTCTGTTGAAGCGTAAGTGACGCCGCCGTTATCCATGATATCCCTGATGCTCCTCCAGGAAATAATGTCGTTGCTGAGAGCCTCGATAAAGCTCTTAAATTCCTCTTCTTTTAAATATCCGTCGTATTTAATCTGCGGAATCGGAGATATATAGCCGCAGTGATATCCGTTCGTATAATCCGCCCCTTGTATTCTTCTTATATGCTCCAGAATAACCTTCTGGCCGCTCCAGAGGCATGTCCCCTTTTTGTTGGTTACGGCTGTCGGATATTCGTCGTCATCAAGAAATAAGAGATAATCCATTTCGTTTTCGATAGCGGAATACAATATTGCATTTCTCTTTCCCGCATAACCGTTGTTGAACACTGTTTTTATTTCGTTGATGGAAATGTCGTGGCGCGCCATAAGATCATGCCACTTTTCCGACATCCCTTTCGGTCCGATAAAAACAATCTTGTCAAACGCCTCTAGTATCTCTTTGTTTAAGTTAACAAAGTCAGACGCGCTTGTATGTTGATAATTTGTATCATATGAAACAAAGAGACTCAAACGGATCTCTACGTCTTCCGGAACATCTTTTTGCGTATCCCGCCATATGCTTAAATGCGACAGCAAAACCTTTTTGAAAATCCTTCTTCCTGTTGCGAACCCGATCCCAAGTCGAATCGTCTGTTTCATGATAGCTCCTCTTTGTCTTTAAAGATTATTATTGTATTATCTTATTGTGCTACCTGGAAAACACGTTTTATCACTTCTGTGTCTTTATCGTTTACCTCGAATGTAGCATCTTCCAGGATGAACACATCTCCTTCTGTAGATACTTTCGCGTTGTAACTTTCTCCGTTGATTTTAAGGATTATTTTTACCGCAAAGATTCTTTCGCGTGAATAGTTGGGAATGAGTTCTGCCGATTTTATGATGGCATATAAGTCGTTCTGATCATCTTTCGATAGTGTGACCCACTGATCATTTGTAAAGAATTTAATTTCCTGCGCCTCTTTTATGCATCGGTCATCGCCTTGTTTAAGGCCGCTTAACTCTCTTATAAAACTTCGGAGCGGTTCAGATTTTGCTGACAGTATACGCGTCTCTTTTTCCTGATTTACAATCACTATAATGGATCCGTCTTTGTATGTTTGAATCGCAAGCAATGCGTAGCTTTTATCTTTTGTCAATAAAACAATATTTGCTTCCGTATCCTGTTCAGCGTTAAGGATCTCTTCTGCATTGTCTGTCTCTTGTTTAAAAGTGATGCTCTGCAATATTTGAAACAGTTCAGCAGCAACCTCTTCATTCTCCTCAAGGACTGTGATATCCTCTCCGTATTTATGAATGGCAATCGCGAGGATGTTGCCTTTTGGGAACTGTAACGTTCCGTCAGTGTCTAGCTGAACCTGTTTTATATTCTCCGGGTTTGGTATTTCGATTTCAGTTTGATAAAAATCAACTTCGTCCAACTTATTTTTATATGACAACTGATCCGGCATAGGACCCTGCTCCCGTATGGAAGACCCCTCATGTGCCATTTCCGACTCCTTATAAACCATGCTTGTAGCAGAGCCGGCTAATATAAAAATTACAAACAAAATCGCTGCAAACAATTTTTTGTTCATTTGTTTTCCTCTTTGTGTGCTGCTTTTTGTTTGTTTTATTATCTTCCTTTATAACAAACGAATGAGAAACCTCTTTTTCGCGTTGTTGGTGAAGGGTTAGTAGGCGCCGCTATAATTAAGTTTTAAGAGTGGAGGAAAAGCATGAAGAACAGGGTTTTACATACGCTTCTTATCGTTATCATTATTTTGCAGATTGTTATTATCCGGCAAAACAAAGCAACCTTTACACAGATCAATTCGAACTCGAACTATTTATCCGAGAAGATCGATTTTTTGTCATCTTATGTCCGGATGCTGAACCAATAAGAAAACTGGAGAAAAACGGATGGTTAAAGTATATAACGCACTGAATGTTATCGAAGCAAAACGCATTATTCGCATTTTAAAGGAAAACAGGATTTCTGCTTTTTATCGACAAGCTCCTCCCTGTATCAGTACGCACAGTACCTATGGGTTTGGGATATACGGCGTGGATATTCTCGTCGATGACCACGACGAAGAGCGGGCAAGGGATATCCTGAAATTTTATTTGGAGACGTAAACTAGTTAGAGTTTCCCATTTGCTCTAATTCTTGGATGAAATACTCTCCCCAGGAATACTCTGTTAAAAATTCACCTTCAAATTGATTCGCTTGATCAATGTTTTTATCTTTCCAGTTATAATAATCGCAACTTATGATCTCTGTATTGATGGCCTTGCCGTTTTTTGTCGAAATTAAAAGATCACATGCATCTGCTTTTTTCAAAATATGTTTTAACCTTCTTACGGCATTGTAATACGTGCTCATATTTGCATTGCTATAAGGCTTCCCTTCCCATATAACGGAAAACAGTTCTTCGTTGCTGACTTCTTTCCCTCTTTTTAAAGCAACATATGCCAGAATCTCTTTTGCTTTCCCGGATAGCCCCAGTTGTTTCCCGTCCTTTTTGACGGTGAATCTTCCAAACATCTGTATTTCGATATTCTTTTTTTGCCGTGCCGTAAGCAGACGAAGCTTTTCCATCATCAGCTGCAGCGTTTCTTTTGTATAAGGCTTTACGATATAATAATCAGCGCCGATATTATTCGCATCCCGGATATACTCATCATATGCCGTAATAAATACTATAATGATTTCTTTATGTATTTTTCGGAGTTCTCCGGCCAGTTGCACGCCGCTTATTTTAGGCATCTCAACATCTAAAAAAGCGATTTCAAAAGCGTTTTGCTTTGCAAACTGTATCGCTTCAAGCGGGTAATGAAACGAGCCGACCACTTGAAGATCCTGGATATCTTCTGTAAGGCGCAGAAATTTACGCTGCATATAAGATTCATCATCCACGATGATTGCTCTCATGCTGCATCTCCTTTGGGAATGCATATCGTAATTGTTGTACCCATATCCGGTACGCTTCCGATATTGACTGACGCATTAATCAGCTTTTCCAGACGGAATTTTATATTTTTGAGACCAGTAGCATCCATCTTTCCGTTTTTTATATCATCATAATACTTTGAAACATCAAATCCCGCGCCGTTATCCTGCACCTGGATAATGATGTAAGATCCGCAGTCCTTTGTGCGAACAATCAGTAATCCAATGCTCTTGCCCTTTTGGTATAATCCATGTCTTATCGCGTTTTCCACGATTGGCTGGATGGATAATGGAGGAATCAGAAAATCGTCTTTTTCAACTTGATATTGGATGGAGAGTCTGTCGCCAAATCTCATTTTCTCAATATTAACATAGGCCTTAATCGTTTCGAGCTCTTCGGAAAAGGGCACCAAGGCGTCACTTGATATTGCTTTTAAGCAGCTTTTTAAGTGTATAGTGAAATCGCCTAAAAGATCAGATGCGTATTTGGGATTCATCAGGATGATTTCCTGAATAGACCCAAGCGTATTATAGAGAAAATGTGGCTGAATCTGACTGTTTGCGTTTTTTAATCTGCTCATAAACAGCTGCTTTTC
>CACZQP010000186.1 GCA_902783385.1 uncultured Lachnospiraceae bacterium
GCGTTTTTTGCGGAGCGGGAGCGTCGCGCGGAGTACATATGTATGCTGCCGTGGGAGTAGGCTGCGTTTTTGCGGAACTGCAGGATTACATATCTTCCGGCAGGAACACGGAGACCGCATACTGGATCGCACAGACTGCCGCAGCGAACAGGAAGACCGTATAGGGGCCCCATGCCTTCCACATCAGGCCGAGGATTCCGGAGACTGTGACAGCCAGGACATGGTCCACGGAGAGACCCATGGAGAGATTCTCCGTGATGTCCTGCGGATCGAGACTGAGCTTTTTCATCAGCATGGTGTGCACCGTGCCGAAGTAGTCTGTCTGGATGATCATGACATAGGCGACAAACGCGCAGATCACAAAGAAGATGGGAATGCTCTCTTTGCCTGTCACATTGACGGTCGCCCATGCGGAGAACAGGAAGATCGCCGCGATGACGATCGACTCGAGGCGCAGGGCTTTTTTGACGCCGTTTTTGTCGAGGTATTTTCCGATCGCGGGAGCGGTCAGTGTGGCGACAAAGTAGGCGGCGATACCAAGGAGCGCCAGGACGTCCGCGCCCATATTCATGAGCTCGATGATGATCCAGGGCGCAAAGACGATGCGCATCCGTTTCTGGCAGCCATAGACGGCGGTGACGATGTAGTAGGGGATGTATTCCTTGCGGATGCGGAGCTTTTTCTTTTCCTTCGGTTCGTGCTTATTGTAGCGGGGCGCAGTGCTGCGGAGCCTCACCATGCACAGCATGCCGAGGATGCCGAAGACGGCGGCGGCGACGAAGCTCGGGATCACGCCTTCACCGAACCAGAAGAAGCCGAAGCGGAAGCCGAGGAAGACCATAACGGAAGCTAGCATATATGCGGCGTTCATCCGGCCGCGCAGCGTTCCGAGGAATGTGCCGCTTTTTCCTTCCTTCGAGAGATCGAGGCCCACGCTGTCCCGAAGCGGCATCAGAAGATGCTCACCCAGGGAGCAGATGAATAAAAACACCTGCATCATGGCATAGGACGGAGAGAAGACGCCGAGAACCAGCGCGCCGAAAGAAAAGAGCGCGTTGGCGAGAATGATGAGCGAAAGGTTTCCGGTACCGGCGAGGAGCGCCATGACGACGACGCACAGGATCCCCGGCGATTCACGGGGGATCTCGAGGAGACCGCGCTGGACGGAGTCGACAAAATAGACTTCCTTGAAATAGTTATTGAAGATCTTGCTGCTGAGGCCTTCCGCGAAGGTCAGCAGCATCATGGCGGCTATAAACAGTTTCTGGGCGTCCGTGGCGGACAGCTTTTTTTCGTTCATGATTTGGCGCTATCTCCCTGAATCACAAATATATCGGATAAAAATCAGATAGATTGTACAGCACATCGGTCTGAAACACCAGTATTATGTCAGCGGCCGTGCGTTGTGAAAAGAGGACTCCCGGCTGCCCGGGAGTCCTCTGGCAAAGTGCGTCTGAAACGGCCTACTTCAGCGCTTCGTACACGGCAAGCGAGACCTTGCCGATCGCCTGGATGCCGTCGCAGTCCTTTTCGAGACCGTCCGTAAACATGGAGACGACATAGCGGCGATGATCCGGAAGTTCAAAGATACCGACGTCGTGCTGAATGCCGACGAGGTCGCCCGTCTTGTTGCCGACAAGGACGGATCCCTCGGGGATCTCGCCCGAGATGCCGGAGTAGGACGGGATGGCGGGGATCAGCGCCGGGATCTTGTTCCGATACTGCTGGCTGCGCATCATCGTCAGGATCGTGTCGGAGATCTCCTTGCTCTGGTACTCGCCCTTCGCGATCTTTGAGCAGATGACGCCCGCATCACCCGCGGTCATATAGTTGTTCTTGCCCTGCTTGATGGCTTCGAAGTCCATCATTTTCCGCATAAGCAGCGTATTCTTCTGTCCCTGGCCGTGCACCCACTCATTGAAGCGCTCGATGCCGATGATGTCCATGATCTCATTGGTGGCCATGTTGTCGCTCATGATGATCATCATCTTCGCCATGTTGTAAAGCGAGGGATCATAGGTCTTGTCCAGCTCATGAAGGATGCCGGTGCCGGCCACGCGGTTGTTGTCCGCAATGTGGCGAGGCGCCTGCAGGTCGACCTTTCCGTCCGCGGCATCCAGAAGGAGAAGTCCCAGCATCGGGATCTTGATGACGCTGCACGAGGGAAAAACGCGGTCCGGATTGACGGTGAAAAGTTCGCCGCTCTCGCAGTCTTCCACATAGACGGCGGCATTGCCGTTTAACTCGGAAAGGATTTTATAGATTTCATTTTGCGGTATACGTCCCATTTGTTCCTCCTGTTCTCAGCCGAACAGTGCGGCTGTGATGCATGCGAGCAGAATCGTGCTCGGTATGATCGCCATGTAGCCCAGCTGCATCATCGGCTTGATGCTCTTGGCGTGTGCAAGGCCCATGGCGCCCATGTTGTCAACGCCCGGATACGCAAAGGACGTGATCTGGTGTCCGATCAGGACGATCATGCCCCAGAGCGGCATGCCGATGCCGACCGTGGAAAGGAAGGGCCCGAACAGCTCGTGGATGATGAGCGCCTGTGCGGTTGCGGCGCCGTTGATGCCGAAGATGCCGACAAGGACCGTAAGCAGCGTGAATACGACGGGACCTGCAGCGGCGATGAGCGGCTTTAACAGCTCGAGGAGCGCGTCAAACGCACCGGACTCGGTGACGAAGTTGAGGAACGGATTGAACAGAACGAACATCAGGTACAGCCAGATCATCTTGCCCATGCCTTCGGTGATCGCATCGAAGATCTCGGCGGGCTTCATCTTTGCCGCGATACCGGTGACGACAGCCGCTGTCAGCATGACGAGGATGACGAAGGAGGCGCCGCCCTTGGTGACGATTCCGTACACGACCATGATGGCCATGGTGATGAGGAACGCCTTAGTTGCGCGCTGCACTTCCGGTGTGGGAACATAGTCTTCTTTTGCGGTGACGGCGTCAGCGCCGAAGTCTTCCTTGCCGGCAGTGCGCTTCTGGACATTGAGGGCGATCAGGAAGGTGCCGATCCACATGACGATGGAGACCGGAAGTCCTGCACAGAATAAAAGCGTGGGGTATTCAAGGCCCGTGATGCCCATCAGGGTGACCATCGGCGGCGAGAACGGGCTCAGGAACAGGCCGGTCTGGCCGATGCCCTGGAAGATTACGGCGAGGGTGGAAGGCGTGAGGCCGACTGCAGCGACCAGCGGGATGACGATCGGAGCGATGACCGCGTTCGCACCTGCCAGTGTGCCGAGGAGAGTAACCAGTACGCAGGAGCAGACACCGGTTGCGATGATGGCGCGCTTCTGGGTCTTGACGCCGATCTTACGCATCAGGAACTGGACGATGTTCTCCGCGACGCCGGCTCTGCGAAGGACCATGCCGAGACCGGAGCCCAGCATGATGATAAAGCCGACCAGGCCGAGGAAGCTGCCCAGTGATTCATAGATGACAGCGCCGAGCTTGCCGATATTGTTTCCCGTAATGATGCATCCGAACACAACGCAGATCGCTACGTTGACGAGCGGATGCATGCCCTTGCGGAATGAAAGAATAATGTAGAGCAGCAGCGGCAACAGTCCGAAAATGGGTGGCAGGTTGAATAACATGGTTTTCTCTCCTTTCTATAAGTTGTGAAATATATTTCTCCCCGCCGCCGAAGCCGTATAGATGCCGGCTTCGCGGGGGGACGCTGCACGAATGGATTCTCAGTAGAGCCAGACCGCGCCGTCGTCCACCTCCGAGACATTTCTCCGATAAGCGGAGAGCATGCCCTCCGCCGGGTGGTCGGGACGTTTTACCTGTAAGAGCCGCTGTGCGATCTCTTCGTCGGACACCTCCATCCGGATCGTCTCATTGGGGATATCGATTTCGATCATGTCGCCGTCGCGTACGGCGGCGATCGGACCGCCGCTCCAGGCCTCCGGCGTGACGTGCCCGATGCATGGCCCCCTGGTTGCGCCGGAGTAGCGGCCGTCAGTCACCATGGCGACGGAAGTATGCAGTCCCATACCGACGAGCATCGCGGCGGGAATGGACATCTCGCGCATGCCGGGTCCGCCCTTGGGTCCCTCGTAGCGGATGATGAGAACGCATCCGGGCTCAATCCGCTTATCCAGGAAGGCGCTTCGCAGCGACTCCTCGGAATCGAAGCACACCGCCGGACCGCGGTGGTAGAGCATGCTGCTTTCCACGCCGCTCTTTTTTACGATACAGCCGCCTGGGGCAAGGTTGCCGTACAGTACGGCGAAGCAGCCGTCCGCATACAGCGGGTCGTCCGCACTGTGGATGATCTCACGATCGATCTTCCGGTCATAGCGGTCCAGATACTCGCCGAGCGTGCCGCCCATGACAAGCTTCTCCTGCGTATGGAGATGTTCCCTTATGGAAAGGAGCGTCGCGCCGACGCCGCCCGCCTTGTGGTAATCGCTGATGTTATAGCGGGAGGAAGGCTTGAATTTCGCAATGACGGGGATCCTTTTCTGGATCTTTCCGAATTCCGCAAGGCTCAGGGGGACCCCCATGACCTTTGCGAGCGCGCAGATATGGAGCTGGGCATTCGTGGATCCGCCGGTCGCGGAGACGTGCATCAGACCATTGGCGAGAGAGTTTTCCGTGACGATATCCCGGAAGCGGATGCCGTCCTTTACGAGCGCAACGACGCGCTCACCCGCGGCGCGCGCCTGCCGGACCTTTTCCGCCGCGCAGAAGAGCGTCGTTGTGGAGCCGATCGGCGTGATGCCGATCACCTCCGAAAAGACACCCATCGTATTGGCGGTGCCGTACATGGAACAGGTCCCCTGCGAAAAACAGATATTGCGCTTATAGTCGGAGAACTGCGCCTCGGAGATTTTGCCGACGCTGACTTCGCCGATGGATTCCTTGAGATCCGGTGTGACGAAGGTGCGCTCCGGCGTCTCATACGGCAGCATGCAGCCCGCCGTCAGGAAGATGCACGGCTTGTTGAGAGAGGCGGCGGCCATCAGCATGCCGGGAACGATCTTGTCACAGGAGCAGAGAAAGACGAGTCCGTCAAAATCATGTGCCTTTGCCATACCCTCAATGCTCGCGGCGATCAGGTCGCGTGAGGGGAGGATAAAGTGCATGCCTGCGCCCTGTGCCATGCCGTCACAGGGTGCGGGGACATCGAATTCCGCCGGGGTCCCGCCGGCGCGCCATACGCCCTCTTTGACATAGCCTGCCAGCTCGCGCAGCGGCCGGTGGCCGGGATTTGCATCCGTATAGGAGTTGACGATCCCGATCACGGGGCTTTGCAGTGCGTCGCCGTCATAGCCGCACGCATGCATCAAGCCGGTAAAATATGCCTGTGTTTTATCATTAATATCGTGATTATGCATATTTTTCACCTCCTGATTCTAATTATATAAGTCAAAACCACAGTTGAAAAACAGAATATCTCTTTATATTAACAAGAAAAAACTTGTGAGCAGTAAATAATTCTGATAGAGTCAAATCGTCCGGGACCGGAAAGAAAGGATCAGCATGACACAACAGGAAAAAGCGTTTCTTCTGCTCGCAGAAGAGCTGAATTTCAGCCGCGCCGCCGCGCGCGCATGTATCACCCAGCAGGGACTGAGCGACCACATCCGCAGACTGGAGGCATCCTGCGGAATGACTCTGTTCAACCGCCGTCCCGTCGTCAGCCTGACGGAGGCGGGCCTTGCGATGCAAAGGGCGCTCCTTAAGATCGAGGCCATGGAGAAAGGACTTGAGGAAGAGCTCGGTGAGCTGCAGCACGGAGCGCGGGGGACACTGCGCATCGGGATCAATAATGTCCGTGCAAAGCTGATCCTGCCGGCGCTGTTTACGCGGTTTCATGAGCGCTATCCGCATGTGCGGATCGAGTGCGCATTCGGGGAAAACAACCAGATCCACAGGCTGTTGCAGGAAAACAAGGTGGATTTTTACCTTGGCGTCAACGACCTGCCGGAGAAGGACTGCGCCGTGGTTCCGCTCCGCCGCGAGACCATCTATCTGGTCGCCACAGGGGAATATATCAGGCGGCATCTCGGAAGGGATGCGCAGACCGCCGGCAGTAAGGAGATTTCGCTGACAGAGCTCTCAAATCTGCCAATGGCGATGAACTTCAGCATCAGCACACTGTTCCGGCTCATTTCGCAGCAGCTTCAGGAGCACGGGGTGCGGGTCGAGAACCTTTTTTCCTCCAGTGACTACGACGTACTGTCCTCTATCAGCAGGAAAGGAACGGTCGCCACATTCTGCCCGCAGTTTTATGTGTCCGTTATCCTGCGCAATAACGTGATCTGGCCGCAGGACCAGAAGCTGTATGTTCTCCCGGTCAGGGAGCTTCAGGAGAAGCTGCGCTTTGAGATCATCTACCGGAGGGATACCTATCTTCCCGCCTATATGAGTGCGTGCTTTGAAATGATATCGGACACGGTCAGGGAGCTCTACAGCGATTCGGAAGAGCTTATGCGAAGCTACGCGGCTCCTGTGATACAATAGATTGCGCAATGCAGCCGGCCGGCATTCGCCGGCTCCTGAAAAAGGTACACGATACAGCTTTAAAGATAAAAGGAGGTAGCATACATGAAAAAAGCGACGGACGCCCAGATCAAAAAAGAACTTGAGATCATGGAGGAATTAAAGAAGATCGATACGCCGACGATCACAAACGCAGTAGCCACATATCCCGGAGATCAGGAGAACTGCCTGGGACTCTATGATCCCTGGGCATGTGACTGGTATACGGACCAGACACTGCGCTGCATGTATCCGGAGATCGGACCGGTCGTGGGCTATGCGGTGACCTGCGTCTACGGCATGCCGGATGCGACATATCAGCGCAGGCATAACATCGTAGACGTCGCGGAGGCGATCGCGGCTTCTCCGAAGCCTGTCATCCTGGCGGTCAAACAGAATTTTCCCGAAAAAATCAAAAACAAGAACGGCCTGTTGGGCGGCAACATGATGACGACCTTCCAGACGGCGGGCGCGGTCGGCGTCCTGACGGACGGTCCCTCCCGCGACGTGGATGAGATCCGGCCGTTTGGGATCCAGTATATGCTGACCGGCGTGACGGCAGGGCACGGCACATTTGCACTGCAGGCCGTCAATGTGCCGGTCGAGATCTGCGGCATGGCGGTGCAGACCGGTGACATCATCCATATGGACGAAAACGGCGCGGTCAAATTCCCGCGCGAGTATCTGGAGGAGGTCCTGATCCGCTCCAGGAGGATCCTTGCAAAGGAGAAGAAGATGCAGGAAGCGATCCGCTCCTCCAAGGGAGATCCGGAGATCATCCGGAGCGTGTTTGCCGGAACCTACGGGAAGAAGAAATAAGAAGACCGGATGTCCCGGGAAACGGAAGGGAAGGAGATTTATAGATGAAAAAGATTCTGATCTGTATCCGGGTGCCGGAGGAGGCACTGGAGAAGTATAAGGACAGGTACGAATTTGATATGCCGCCGAAGGACAAGGGCTCCTATACGACGGAAGATGTTTTGCCGATCGCGCCGCAGTATGATGCGATCATCTCGCACGTCAGGTGCAAAATGCACAAAGAGCTGATCGATGCCTGCCCGAACCTGAAGGTCATCGGTTCCAACGGAGTGGGATTTGACCAGGTCGATGCGAAATATGCGGGCGAAAAGGGGATTCCCGTGATCAATACGCCCATGGCGGTGATGGACCCGACCGCGGAGCTTGCCTTAACACTCCTGCTGAACGTTTCGAGAGGCATTTATTTCTTCGACAAACGTGTGCGGACGCTCGGCAATTCCTCGCTGCCGTCTTTCGGCACGGACGTCTTCAACTTTGCCAGGACGCCGCACGGCAAGACGCTTGGAATCGTCGGCTTCGGCCGTATCGGAAAGACGCTTGCCAGGAAGGCAAAGGCTGCGCTCGACATGAACATCATCTATTATGATCCGTTCAAGGCGCCGCCGGAAGTGGAGGCGGAGCTGGACGCGAAGCAGGTGGACCTGGAGACGCTGTTGAAGACATCGGATTATGTATCGATCCACTGCCCGTACATCCCGGAGAATCATCACCTGATCGGAGAAAAGGAATTCTCCCTGATGAAGGAAACGGCGTACCTGATCAACGCGGCGCGCGGTCCCATCGTGGATGAAGCCGCGCTCGTGAGGGCGCTGGAGGAGAAGCAGATCGCCGGTGCGGGTCTTGATGTGTACGAGAACGAGCCGCAGGTGACGAAGGAGCTCTTCGCGTTTGACAATGTCATCCTGACGCCGCACATCGGCACCTACACCTTTGAAAACCGCAGCAACATGCTGCAGGAAGTCATCGGCGGCGTGACGGCGGTACTGGAGGGAACGGATCCCGCGCAGATCCCGAATATCGCGAATCGGGCGTTCCTGCGCTGAATTGGACACATATTTTTAAAAGAACTGAATAACTGTAGGACCCGGATATACATACCTCTGCGCGACGCTTTCGCTCCGTAAAAAACGTAACGGCACTAATGCTTTACAACACAAAGCATAAGTGCCGACGTTTTTTAAGGCGCGCAACCGGTACATATATCCGGGTCCTTTTTCAGTTACTGCTTTAATTCATACTGTGTGCAAATATATGCCGTAAGCGCGCCTCAGGAAACGCCGGTACTTAAGCCGCGTATTTGGCGGCTTTAGTATCCGCTGCGTTTCCTGCGGAGCGGGAGCGCCGCGCGGAGGCATATATCGGCACACAGTTCATAACATGTCTGTTTGGCAGGCGCAGGTTACACGTTTTGAGAAAACTACAGACCCTGCACCAGGATCACGAGGATCAGCACCGGCAGGACGAACTGGAAAAACCTCTTGTACTTCGGCGACATTTTCAGTCCTTCGCCCTTGTTGCACTCGGCGAGATACTTGTCAAAGCCCCAGCCACATTTTGTGACACAGAAGAGCAGGTAAACGAGTGAGCCGATCGGCAGCAGGAGATTGCTGACGATGAAATCCTCGCTGTCAAGGACGTCGCGGTTTCCGATGATGCGCAGGTCGCTCCAGATGTTGTAGCCGAGGACGCAGGGCATGCTGGCGATCAGAATGAAGATGCAATTGACAAGGACAGCCTTTTTGCGCGTCCAGCCGAAGTTGTCCATGCAGGTCGCAAGGAGGTTTTCGAAGACGGCGATGACGGTCGAAAAGCTCGCGAAGGTCATGAAGAGGAAGAAGAGCGTGCCCCATAACCTGCCGCCGGTCATGTTGAGGAATACCTTCGGCAGTGTGATGAAAAGGAGGGCGGGACCGGCATTCGGTTCGACACCGTAGGAGAAGCAGGCCGGGAAAATGATCATGCCGGCCATGAGTGCAACGAAGGTGTCCAGCGCAGTGATGCGTACCGCCTCGCCGGTCAGCGTATATTTGTCCGACATGTAGCTGCCGAAAATCTCAATGGCTGCAATTCCGAGACTCAGGGTAAAGAAAGCCTGGTTCATCGCGGCGGTGATCACGTTTCCGAGCCCCGCTTTCTGGACGTTTGCGATGCTGGGCATCAGGTAGAACTTCGTTCCCTCCGCCGCGCCGGAGAGCGTGAGCGAGTGAACGGCAAGGATGACGATCAGCAGCAACAGCAGTGACATCATGACCTTGGTGACTTTTTCAAGACCGCGTCGCAGGCCGAAGCTGCAGACCAGAAAGCCGGCCAGCACTGTGATGACCATGCACATCGTCATTTCGGCGGGATTTCCCAGCATGGCGCCGAAGACTCCCTCGACGGCATCGGCACTGACGCCGTCGAAGCTGCCGAACGCGAACTTGAAGAAGTACGAGAGCATCCATCCGGACACGGTCGTGTAGTACATCATAAGCAGGTAGCAGCCCAGGATGCAGAACCAGCCGTGAATATGCCAGAAGCTCCCCTTCGGCTCCAGCTCCTTATAGCCTGCCACCGCGCTTTTGCGACTGGCGCGGCCGACCGCCAGCTCCATTGTCATTACGGGAATGCCCATGCAGATGAGAAACAGGAGATAGAACAGGACAAAGATGCCGCCGCCGTTTGCGCCGACAAGGTACGGGAACTTCCATACGTTTCCGATGCCGATCGCACAGCCTGCGCTGACCAGTATGAATCCGATTCGTGAAGCGAAGCTTTCGTGTTTCATATTCTCCTTCCCCCATTTCTGCTGAATCTGAAAACTTTTCCCCTATTTTAGCGAAAGAAAAAGCCTCTGTGAAGAGGCTTTGCGGCGGGGTGCGGTGCCAGCCGCCATTTGCACTGTTATCAAAGGAACCTGCCGGCACTGTGATCTATGCGCCGACGACGCGGTTGCGGCCCTCCTGTTTTGCTTCATAGAGGGCATTGTCCAGCTTGTGGATGACGGATTCAAGATTCTGGCTGTCTCCGACGCGGCAGATACCGATGCTGACCGTCTGGGGCGAGCCGTCCGGCAGAATGATCTCTGATTCGCAGCGAGAGCGGATTCGTTCCGCAACGGCATAGCCGATCTCCTCGGAGGCCTTGGAAAGGACGAGAAGAAACTCGTCGCCGCCGTAGCGGATGGGCATATCGTCGGCGCGGCACTCGGTCTTGATGATGTTCGCAAACTGCATCAGGACCTCGTCGCCCTTCAGATGACCAAATGAATCGTTGACGCGCTTGAAGTGGTCAAGATCGGCAAGGAGCGCACAGGTCATCCGGACCTCCTGCGTCCTGCGATGCGCGATCTCGCCGATGATCTTGTTCAGCAGGAAACGATTGAAGATGCCGGTTCCCGCGTCGATCTCCATCGCCCGCTCCAGCTTGCTGTTCGCGGACTGGAGGTCGTCCAGTGTGCGGGACAGGTCGGTCTGGAGATTGCGCTCTGTGGAGATATCCACGATCTCTCCGATGATACCGCGCTTTCCGGTCTTCTCGTCGTGCACGCCGCGGGACCAGTAGAACGAGGGATGGAGCTTTCCGTCTGCGCAGAGGAAATCCACATCATAGTTCTTGATCGCTCCGGTCTGAATCAGGCGGGAGTCCTCATCGTTGTAGCGGATGCGGTCTTCCATCGGAATGTAATCCAGATCGAGGACGGTCTTGCCGAAGTATTCTTCCGGCGTCATGCCGAAGAATTCCGAATAGGCCTTATTAAAGTGGAAGAAGCGGAGCTCCTCGTCTTTAATAAAGATCGGATTCGGAAGATTATTAATTGCGGTCATGACAAAACTGAGAAGTGCCTGCGTCTCTTCCAGTTTTGCTTCCAACTCCTCGATTTTCTTTTGCAGGTCGTTAAAATCCATGTTGTCGTAATCTCCGAAAATCACATGTCGACAATATTATAACAGATTGCAGAAAAAATGATATAGAAAAAAAGCGCGGGAAATTCATGGTGCAAGGAACTGCCTGAAATGTTACAATACTTTTATTGGGCACGTTCATTATTTAAACACATAAATGGAGGAAAAAGACATGAAAGTTGCAGTAGTCGGAACAGGTACGATGGGAATGGGCATCGGTCAGGTATTTGCGCAGCACGGCGACCAGGTCGCAATGTGCATTGTCACCGGCAAGGATCCCGCTCCGAAGAAGGAAAAGTTTGACAAGAATATCCAGAAGCTCGCTGACAAGGGCAAGCTCTCCCAGGAAGAAGCGGATCAGGTAAAGGGCAATGTTACGTTCGGTCCTCTGGACCTGGCGGCGGATGCTGAGCTCGTCATCGAGAGCGCGATCGAAACGCTCGAGGCGAAGATCGAAGTGTTCGGCAAGCTCAAAGAGATCTGCAAGGAAGACGCGATCTTCGCTACGAACACATCCTCCCTTTCCATCACGGAGATCCAGAGCCTGGTCGGCCGTCCGATGATCGGTCTGCACTTCTTCAATCCCGCGCCTGTCATGAAGCTGATCGAGGTCATTCCTGGCCTCAATACGCCGCAGGAGATGACCGACAAGATGTATGAGATCAGCAAAGAAGTCGGCAAGGAGCCTGTCATTGTCAAGGACGGCCCCGGCTTCGTCGTCAACCGCATCCTGATCCCGCTTGTCAATGAAGGCATCAGCATCTATGCGGAAGGCCTTGCGACCGCAGAGGATATCGATACCGCAATGAAGCTCGGCGCAAACCATCCGATGGGCCCTCTGGCGCTCGGCGACCTGATCGGCCTGGATGTCTGCCTCGAGATCATGAACGTCCTCTACAGCGAGACCGGCGATCCGAAGTATCGTCCGCACCTGCTGCTGAAGAAGATGGTCCGCGGCGGCCAGCTCGGCAGAAAGACCGGCAAGGGCTTCTACGATTATTCGAAGTAAGTAAGGCGCATCGGGTCAAAGCCGTAATTTACGGCAGCGCAGGATTCGCGCAATATAAAACGGGAGCTGCATTTCGCAGCTCCCGTTTTCCGTGCGCCGCAGCGCACATTTCAGACTGTTTGCTTTAGCAGATTACTGCCAGCCGAAGTCTGCAAGCATGCTCTTCATCGTGTCTTCCACGCCCTTGATGTAAGCGTTGAAGTCATCGCCGAACAGCATGTTGATGCCCATGCCCATCTCGGTAGCTTCCGCGATGAACTCAGGATCGTTCTGCGTCTGCTCCAGAGCCCAGACGATCTTCGCCAGGACTTCGGGATCCAGTTCCTTGCAGGCGACCAGACCGCGGTCGGAGGAGCTGTACATGCCCTTGAGCTCTTCGATGCCAGCCTCGTCAACTGTCGGGATGTCAGGCATCAGAGCCTGCTTCTCAGCGTCAAATACTGCCAGGACACGGACGGAGTCGGTCTGGCCGGTGGAGGTGTAGGTCTTGCAGTAGTTGGAGACGTTGCAGGCCTGCGCATCCGCTTCGCCGCCAAGGAGTGCGTTCTTGGCTTCCGCGTCGTTCTCGTTGCCGCCAGGAACCAGCTGCGTGCCGAGTGCCAGGTTGATCTTGCGGACAAGGACGTCGTCATCGGAGCCGGCGCCGCCGCCGGTGGAGACGATCAGCTTCTCGGTCTTTGCTGCCTCAAGCAGATCCGCCAGGGTCTGGTAAGGGCTGTCTTCCTTGACAACGATGATGCCTGCATCGTGAACGATGTCAGCGATGTTCGTGAAGCTCTCATACGTTACGTCAATGTTGTTGGACGGATTCAGGTAGCCGCCGACCTGGCCCGGATAGTTTGCAAAGCCGAGCGTGTAGCCGTCGCCCTTCGCGCCAAGGATCTGCATGTAGCCGACCCAGTTTGCGCCGCCTTCGACGTTGTTGATCGTAACTTCAGTGCCGAGATACTTCTTCAGATAGGTTGCTGTCAGACGAGCGGAAAGGTCCATTGCGCCGCCTGCCTTGAACGGAACGATGATCTCGATGTTGCCCTTCGGCCAGTCGATTGCGGGAGCGCCCGAAGCGTCAGCCGGAGCCGCCTCTGCCGGAGCAGCCGCCTCGGCAGCAGGTGCAGCGCTCTCAGCGGGAGCCGCAGGAGCTGCAGCCGGTGCAGGAGCAGATCCGCCGCAAGCGGTCAGGCTCATGACCATCGCCAATGATAAAGCCAGTGCCACAAACTTTTTCATTTTGAATCCTCCTTCTTACATCAAACATTGGTTGCCGTTTCTATGATCTCAGTTTTTAACTGAAAACATACATTTATTGTAACGCCGGAGAGAAAGAAAATCAAAATCTCCCGCAGGAATCGCTGCCGCAGATCACTGCGGGAGTGTATTTTCTTAAATATCCTCCGCTGCCTCGATCGTCCCGTTCTTCTTCGAGTACGCCTTGCTGATCGCCTTGGAGAGCAGAGGAGCAAACAGCGCCGCAACGATCAGGATCATGAAGAAAATGCTCAAGGGGCGCGTGAACATGTACTGGAAGAAGGACAGGTCGCTCTTCGAAGCGATGATGCTGCCCTGGTACATATATTTGTCCGCCATGGGTCCGAGGATCAGAGCCAGCACGACCGGAGCCGTGGGGATGCCGTACTTGCGGAAGAGGTAACCGATCAGACCGAACACGACTGCCACATAGACATCGGTGATGTTGCGGGACGCGGCATAGGAGCCGAGAAGCGAGAGCACCGCGATGCAGGGAAGCAGCAGCGGAATCGGGACCTGCGAGACCTTTGTGAGGTAACGGCCTGCAGCCCAGCCCACAAGACCCATCAGGATGTTGGCCATCAGGAAACCGAGGATGACGCAGTACGTAATATCCGCATACTTATCAAACAGTTCAAATCCCGGCGCAAGACCATGGATAGTAAGACCGCCCATCAGGACCGCGGCCGTGGAGCTGCCGGGGATACCGAGCGTCAGGAGCGGGATCAGCGCACCGCCGGTGACGGCGTTGTTTGCCGCTTCCGGAGCGGAGATGCCTTCCGGAATACCGGTACCGAATTTCTCGGGATGCCTGGACTGGTTCTTGGCGATGTTCAGGCCGACCCAGGAAGCGATGTCTCCGCCTGCGCCGGGAAGGATACCGATGAAGACACCGACGATCGAGCACTCAAGGATGATAGGAAGAAGTCCGAGGAATTCCTTTGCGGGCGGAATAAAGCGGCCCTTGAATTCGGCGACCTCAGCCTTCTCTTTTTTCTTTCCTCGTTCATCCGATTGGATCATGACCTGCGAGACGGAGAACAGACCGATCATGGCAGGGATCAGGGAGATGCCGCCCATCAGGCCGGTGATGCCGAAGGTGTAACGGAACTGTCCGTCAGCGGCCAGACCGACCAGACCGACCACCAGACCGAACGCGCCCGCGATCAGACCCTTGACCATGTTGTCGCCCGCCAGGGATGCGATCAGGGTAAGACCGAAGATGGAGATCAGGAAGTATTCGGATGCGCCGAACTTCAGGGACAGTCTTGCCAGAGGGGGTGCGATCAGCAAAAGTGCAAAGGAGCTGATGACACCGCCGATCACGGACGATACGGTGGAAATACCGATCGCGTGGATCGCCTCGCCCTTCTGGGTCATGGGGTAGCCGTCCAGACACGTCGCCGCGGAGGACGGTGTGCCGGGCGTATGGATCAGAATAGCGGAAATGGAACCGCCGTACACGGCTGATGTATAAATGGCAGCCAGCATCAGGATCGCAGCAGACGGCCGCATGCCGTAGGTGATGGGGATCAGAAGGGCTATGCCCATCGTGGCGGAAAGTCCCGGCAGGGCGCCGATGACCATGCCGCCGACAACACCGATCAGGAGGCCGATCGCCGCATCAATTGTCAGTAACTCCGATAATGCACCGGACATATTAGCTAACATATCGTACCTCCTTTCTTAAAACAGAATCCCATCCGGGAGTTTGACCTTGAGCTGAACGACAAATAAAACATATATGAACGCCAGCATTCCGGCTGTGACGCACACGAGAGGAATCGGTTTGCGATAGCCCATATAGAGCATGACGGCCGGCATAAAGAGAATGCTTGCGGAGAAGAATCCGAGTTTGGTCATCAGAAGAACATAGGCAATAATCAGAAGATACATGATCATCGGGTTCCGGAATTCCTTAATGGAAACTTCCTTTCCCCGCGGCTTTTTGCCGTTGACGATGGAAATGACGGTCAGGATCAGTCCGAGGCCGATGAACAGGGCCAGGACGAAGCGTGAAAAGCTCTTGTTCGCGTCAGAGACTCTGGGACCCATGGTGTAAGTCCACATAAAGATGCCCAACGCCATCACAAGAATGCCGATCACCAGATCCTGAATTCTGGTTTTGTGCATAGCTGCAACCTCCTTCTTACACTACTTTTTCACTCGCATTTGCTGTTACAATTGCATAAGATGTCTGGATTCTACCCTCCCTTTCCTGTATGATTATCACTAAAGCTGACATATTTTACTATAAAGTTTTCCAATCAAGTTGTAAAGGTACAGATACGATAAAACGTCGCGCAGAAAGGGTGAATATGATCAGATATTCGATAACTCCGGATGACTATATGGAAATGACGATACACTTGATGAAAGAGAAAAGCAGACGACCCTCCTCGGTGATTAAGCTGATTCTGTTCACCGTCGGCCAGATGGCCGCGATCGCGTATCTGGTTTTCCGGCCGGGCGATGTGATGATGATCCTGCGTATTCTCCTGGCGGTGTTTTCGCTTCTCTGGGCCGGACAGACGATCTTCCGGTTCGGCTTTTTTAAGACGAGGGCCAAAATGGCGCTGAATATGCAAAAGCGGGAGGATCCCACCGGGGAGTTCTGGCGGGAGCATCGCCTCACAAGGAACGGAAACCTTCTGACCATATCCTACGGATCCAAAAAGGCGGATATTCCCTGCGCACAGATCACAGGTACGAAGGAAACAGAGAATCTGACCTTCCTGATGAGCGGCGGCAGCATTATTGAGCTTATTCCAAAAAGCGTCACCGACAGGGAGGAGTGGAAGTCATTCCTGAAAGACATCAGGGAGTCGGAGAATGCGGCACAGAGGCAGGCGCAGGAGAGCAGCCGGGGAAAAGCGGAAGAGGAGGCGCTCTTTGAGGCGCATATACGGATGGACGAGGAGACACTGGTCGATCACATTGTAAGGATGAAGCGCCACAGCTACAGCTTCTTTACGGGATGGACGCCGGCGTCGATCGCCATTTTCCTGCTGCCTCTCATGCTTGCCTCCTATGCGCTCACGGAGGGCGCGGCAATGTACGCCGCAGTCTGCCTCGTCCTCTTTTTCCTGATGAACGCGGGGCAGCTCGTCGTGTTCACGCCGCTTTACAGACGGATCGTGAAGAACCAGCTGAGAAAGCCCGCAGATGACGGGTACCTTCTCACTGTCGACAAAAAGGGGATCCACCTGTTTACGCGGGATGATCATTTTACATATGATCAGAAAGAAATAAGACACGTCCTGAAATTTCAGGACGCGTCCTATTACTTTTTTCCGAACCGGCAGATGCTCTTCGTGCCGGCCGGGCACAGGGATGCTTTTGAAAAAGCGGCTCAGTGCCCGTCAAACAGTGTCAGATTCCCGTTCTCATCGAAAGGAACCTCTTCATAAGGGCCGACGACCTCGACCGGCTTGACCGCCGCGCGGACTGCCGCCTCTGACATGTAGACCTCGTCGAGATACTTCGTGCTGCGGATGATGACGAGGCGGATGTCCTCGTTGTTGATCTGGCCGCAGAGCTTCACGCAGGCCTGGAACACTTCCTTATCGTTTTCCAGCACCATCGGAATCCGCGTGCTGTTCGGCTCCGTGGAAGTGATGGTGTTCATATAGGAGGTCTCCAGATCGACCGCCTCGTACATATGGCGGGGCATGAAGTCCGCGAGACCCATGCCGTTGCCGTTCCCTTCGGATTTTTCCGTCAGATTCAGGACGCCCAGCTTGATGGTGTTGGGGCCGCCCGATGCCGCGTTCGTGTGATACCGCCCGATGATGTTCGTATCCATGCCGGTCCCGGAGATCTCCTTGCCGATCTCGTCAACGATCAGGCAGTCGATCTCGTCCAGCGCGATGCGGGGCATCCGCTCACGGGAGGAGATCAGGTATTCCGGCTCCTTCGTGAGGATCTCGTCCTTGCGGATGACATGGAGCTCCGCGAGGTGGTTGTAGCCGTTCTCAATCGTGCAGACGCCGCAGAGGATGTTCAGCTTTTCGATTCCGATCGTACCCACGGCGATGATATTCTCCGCCATGTTCTCAAAGCGCAGGAAATGCGTCATCTCCGCGCCCTTCTGCTTTGCCAGTCCGATCGCCATCATCTTCAACAGGCCGCTCTCATGCTTCCCGCGGAAGGAGGTGTGTAGCTTGACGCGGTTGACGAGGATGATGCCGTCCGCCTCACAGGCGTTTTTGTCGATATAGACGGGAAGCCCCTTCGGGGTCGTGCCGATCTGGTTGACTTCCATGCTGGAGACAACAGGGGCTCCGATGGACTCCTCGGTGATGCCGTAGCGGCGCAGGACTTCCTCCTGGCCCTCAGCCGTGGCGCCGCCGTGGCTCCCCATCGCGGGGATCAGGATCGGCTGGCCGCCCTTTGATTTTACGAACTCCGCCACAGTCTTGATGATCAGTGCATACTGGTCGATCCCGCGGCTTCCGCAGGTGATGGCAATGCGCGCGCCCTTCGCGATCGGCGCACAGGTCGCCTCCAGCTGCTGCTGCAGCGATTCCTGCACATTCTCCATCACATCGTTGTTGAATGTCTGGCGCACCTTTGCGACTTTCGGAATCTCATAGCTCTTCAGAAGTTCACTGATTTTGTTCATGAAAAAGACCTCCTGTGGCAGGGAAAGACTGCCGGAAACTGTGGATAAACGCGCTGTCAAAGCACAAAAATACTAGCATAGCATACAACAAAAGTAAACGGCGCCAAAGGTCAGAGGAACTCAAAGAGATCCGTGACGCTCACGCCCTGTATGAGCTGGGGAACGCCCGGCTCCACAGTGAAGCGATAGGTTCTGCCCGTCAGCTCTTCGTACAGATCGACAGTGCTCTCGCCGTCCGTCGCGCGAAGGATGAGCTCCGTTCCCTCCGGCAGAGGTCTTGTGCGGAGCCGGCTCCCGTCGCCGTCGCGGACAACTTCCTCCGCGGGGATATCGCGCTTTAAGCGCAGACGGATCGTCTCGCCGTCGATGCGGTAGGAGCTGTCGAGAGCGGTCAGGCCGTCATCACCGACGCAGTAATTCCTGCAGATGCGGTAGCTGCCGAGAAGGTCGCATTTCTTTTCGACGCTGAAGCGGGCCGGATCCGTCGGAAGCGCATCGCCTTCCGAAAAGCCGCACAGCAGGGTTTCCGGCGACTCGAGC
>CACZQP010000187.1 GCA_902783385.1 uncultured Lachnospiraceae bacterium
AAGGTCTTCGAGGTCAAGGAAGATGAGACGTTTCTGGCGCTCCGCGCGGAGCTTCCGGGCGCAAACTGCGGCGGCTGCGGCTTTGCCGGCTGCGACGATTATGCGCACGCCATTGCCGGAAATCCCGAGACACCCTGCACGAAGTGCTCCGTCGGCGGCCCCGCCGTTGCGGAAAAGCTCGCTGCGATCATGGGCGCGGATGCCGGCTCCATGGAGAAGACGGCAGCGCGCGTGCTCTGCCAGGGCAGCAGCGAAAACTGCAAGCCTCTCTACAATTATTCGGATATGACGTCCTGCAAGGCTGCGAAGTCCCTGTTCGGCGGCTCCAAGGCATGTCCGCATGCCTGCCTGGGCCTGGGTGACTGTGTGAAAGCCTGCAACTACAACGCAATCCATGTCGTGAACGGTGTGGCAAAGGTCTTTGAGGACAACTGCACGAGCTGCAGTGCCTGCGTAAAGGCCTGCCCGCAGCACGTCATCGAGATCAAACCCGTAAAGAGCCTTGTGACGGTCCTCTGCAGCAATACGCAGAAGGGCGCGGATGTCATGAAGGAGTGCAAGACCGGCTGTATCGGATGCCAGAAGTGCGTCAAGGTCTGCCCGAAGGATGCGATCCATGTGGAGAATTTCTTGTCGAAGATCGATGTCGAGAAGTGCATCAGCTGCGGCCTGTGTGCGAAGGAATGCCCGACCGGCGCAATCCTGAACACGCGCGTCATCAAAAAGCCCGCTGCAAAACCGGAGCAGGAGACCGCTTAACGGTCTTTATACTGCGCCTGCGAAATCGTCGGCGAGTACCACGAGATCTTAAAAGAGGAGCAGGATCGTCGTATCCTGCTCCTCTTTGCATGCTTTTATAACACAGCGTTTCTCCCTGCGTCCGCCCGCATCTTGCGGGGGAGAAGACGATTTAGCTGACAGGGAACAGCTTCTCCGGAATGCGGCGGATCAGGATATGGGCGCCGATGCCGACGATGATGCCGCAGATCATGCCGGAAAGCGTAAGGACCGGAAGGTAATAGAAGATCGCTGTGCCGGATATCATGACGGCTGCCACAAGGAGCTGCCCCAGATTATGCAGTACGCCGCCCGCCATCGATACGCCGATCATGGAAAAGCGCCCGGTCTTTTTAAGAAGGAGCATCCCGGCAAAGCTAAGGACGCTGCCGGCCAGCGAATAAAGCATACTGTAGGCGCCCGCAAACAGGATTCCCGCAAGCAGGACGCGCAGGAGGCTGATCACAAATGCTTCTTTTTCGTCCAGGCGAAAGAGCGCGATCAGGACGACCAGATTGGCCAGACCAAGTTTGATCCCGGGTACGGGCGACTGGAACGGCAGGATGACCTCGACGTAGGAAAACAGGAGAGAGACAACGGCCAGCATGGCGCACAGACTGATCCTTCCGGCGACTGAAGAGGAGCGATTAGCGTGTGACGGCATCCGGCACCTCCTTTCCGGTACCCTCCGCGCGGATTTCTACTGTGAGACGGTGCGGCAGGCAGATGATCGACTGCCCGGGTCTTGAGATCTTTCCCTGTAATATGCACAGGCGGTTGCTGCAGTTGGCATCCCGCATGCAGACCTCGCGGTTTCGGATCTCAATCTCGTTAAAGGGCATATCGGCAGCCATGGTGCCGCTTTCCGCCGTCCCGGCCCCTGTCTCATCGTCAGGGATCCGCACCGTAAGATCCGTATCCAGCGGATATTCCGCGATAATCCTGCCGCTTATTCGAATGACAACGACGCCGTCAGACGATGCGGCAGGGCGCAGAAAGACAAATCCCGAAAAAGACAGAAGAAGAAGGGCCGCCGCAAGAAGGAGATCCGCTTTTTTTATTGATCTGAAAATGCTACTATTATTCATGCATTTGCTGTTTTATGAAAGTTCCTTTCCATGGAGGAGGCAGACACGAAGACAAGAGCAAACGGCGCGCACGCCGCACGGTTTCTGATCCCGGTGCTGCTGTTCGTAATTATAGCATACACAGGCTGTGCGATGCGCCCGGAGCCGGTCGCAAAGCAGAGCTTCTATTTTGATACGGTCTGTTCCGTCACGATATTCGACATGGAGAACATGTCGGAAGAAAATGCCGCTGACGCCATAGAGGCAGCCTTTGGTCAGCTTCGGGAATATGAAAGCCTCTTCAGCAGGACCAGGGAAGGTACGGATATCTGGAAGATCAATCACGCGGGCGGGGAGCCGGTGAATTGTGACGCGCGCACGGTTGAGCTCATTCGAAAGGGTCTTTCCTACCACGCGCTTTCCGGGGGAAGATTTGCGCTTACAGTCGGCGCTGTCACGCAGCTCTGGGATTTTCATGAAGGAAAAACGGAGCTTCCCGATCCGGACGCATTGAAAGAGGCTGTCCTGCACATCGATGATACAGGAATCCTGATCAATGGAAACACCATAACGCTCAAGGACCCGCTGGCTGTGATCGATCTGGGCGCGATCGCAAAGGGCTATGCCGCTGACGGGATCGACGCCCTGCTCAGGGAAAAGGGCGTAACCAGCGCCGTCATCGACCTGGGCGGAAATATTTCCTGTATCGGACAAAAGCCGCAGGACGGGGCAGGCCGGAAAAGCCGTCCCTTCGTGATCGGCATCGAACTGCCGTTCTCTGACAGGAGAGAGATCGTCGGCACCACGGAATTGTCAGATGAAACAGTGGCGACGAGCGGAATCTATGAACGTTTCTTTGATGCCGGCGGCAGACGGTATCATCATATCCTTGACGTCTCGACAGGATATCCGGCAGATACCGACATCCTGGGCATTTCTGTTGTTTCTTCGGCGGGGCATTCCGCCGACTGTGACGCGCTTTCAACCATATGCCTGATGCTCGGACAGGAGAGCGCCATGGAGCTCATCGAGTCTATGCCGGGATTTGAAGCCCTGTCTATCGGGGCGGATGGAGAGATCCGGACCACTACCGGCTTTGCTCTGGAGAGTTAAATAAAGAGGATATCGCCTTTGCGATACCCTCTTTTCTGATGGAACCGACGGGGATCGCTCCGGCGGCATAGCCGCCTTTCAGGGTTATAGGACAAAAAGAGTTGGTGGCTAGTTCCACATCTCAGGAAATGGGGATGATGTATGAAGCTCATTCCAAACGACAGCATC
>CACZQP010000188.1 GCA_902783385.1 uncultured Lachnospiraceae bacterium
TGTCCTATAAGCCATTTTTCAGGACCCCATGACGAGCCTGAACCCTGTATTTACGGTGGGCTACCAGCTGCGCGAGGCATTGCGGCTGCACACGGACTACAAGTCTCATTCTGCCGCGACCGCGCGGGCGATAGAGCTTCTGGAAATGGTGGGCGTCAACGAGCCGAAGAAGCGCGTCGATCAGTATCCGTTCGAACTCTCCGGCGGTATGCGCCAGCGAGTCATGATCGCGATGGCGCTCGCCTGTGAGCCGGATATCCTGATCGCGGACGAGCCGACGACGGCTCTCGACGTGACAATCCAGGCCCAGATCCTGGAGCTCATGAAATCCCTCCAGGAAAAGCTCGGGATGGCCATTATTCTGGTTACGCACGACCTGGGAGTCATCGCCACCATGTGCGATGAGATCATCGTGATGTACGGCGGCCGCGTCTGTGAGCGCGGCACGGCAGATGACATATTCTACCGGCCGGCGCACGAGTATACAAAGGGGCTTCTCCGTTCCATTCCGAACGTCGAGAACATGAAGGAGAAGCTTGTCCCGATCTCCGGGACGCCGATCAACCTCTTAAATCTTCCGAAGGGCTGCGCCTTCTGTGCGCGCTGCGACAACGCGATGAAGATCTGCCTGACGCAGGTGCCGGAAGAGCTTCAGATGCCTGACGGACATTATGCGTCCTGCTGGCTGAACGTGAAAAACGGCACCGGGAAGCCGAAGGACCAGGAAGCGGAGGTACGGGCATGAGCGGAGAAAACATGACGAAAAACAGCGAGTACCTCGTAGATGTAAGAGACTTAAAGCAGCATTTCCCGGTCAAGGTGGGCCTGTTTAAGACGATCCCGCTCAAGGCGGTCGACGGCGTGAGCTTTTCGATCCGCCCGGGCGAGACGCTGGGACTTGTCGGCGAGTCCGGCTGCGGCAAGACCACCGTCGGCCGCTCGCTCCTGCGCCTCTACCAGCCCACGGGCGGAGAGTTCTATTTTGACGGGGAGCTGGTCACCGACCGGAATATCAAGACACTGCGGAAAAAGATGCAGATGGTCTTCCAGGATCCCTATTCCTCGCTCAATCCGCGCATGACGGTGGAAGACATCATCGGGGAGCCGCTGGATGTCCACCATCTGTATGCAAATGCAAAGGAGCGCCGGGAAAAGGTGCTGCACCTGATGGAGCTTGTCGGTCTCAATGCGGAGCATGCGACGCGCTACGCACACGAGTTCTCCGGCGGACAGCGCCAGCGCATCGGCATCGCCAGGGCACTGGCGGTGGATCCGCAGTTCATCGTCTGCGACGAGCCGGTATCCGCACTGGATGTCTCGATTCAGGCGCAGGTCATCAATATGTTTGAGGAGCTCCAGGAAAAGCTAGGGGTCGCGTATCTTTTCATCGCGCACGACCTTCTTGTCGTGCACCACATATCCAACAGGATCGCGGTCATGTATCTCGGCAGGATCGTCGAGATCGCGGATGCTGACGAACTGAATTCGCACCCCGTCCATCCGTACACATTATCGCTCCTGTCCGCAGTGCCGATCCCTGACCCGAAGACGGCCAGACAGGGCAAGCGGATCATCCTGGAGGGGGATGTTCCGAGCCCCCTGAAGATGCCGAGCGGATGTCCCTTCCGGACGCGATGCCGCTATGCGACGGAGCAGTGCAGTCAGGAGTGTCCGTCCCTGACGGACCGCGGCGGCGGACATATGGTCGCCTGCTGGAATGCGTAAAGCTTCCGTTTGTCGATAAGGCAATAATGCAATCATGCATTCTTGATAAGCAACAATACATAAAAGGAGGTAACTTATGAAAAAGAAACTGATGGCAACGATTCTTGCTGCTGTGCTTGCAGTCGGCGCTCTTTCCGGCTGCGCATCCGTAGCAAAGCAGCCCGAAGCGGCAGCACCTGCAGCTGCACCCGCACAGGAAGCGGCAGCGCCGGCAGCAGAAGCGCCTGCAGCGGAAGCGGCAGCCCCGGCAGCTGAGGCACCGGCAGAGGTCCCGCACGGCCCCGGCAGCGCGGCTTCGCCTGTGTGGACGCATTACGATGAGCTGATCCAGCAGATCTATGTGGAGATGGATCTCGAGAAGCGCGAAGCGATGATGCACGAAGCGGAAGACATGCTCATGGAGACGGGCGCGGTCCTGCCGATCTACTATTACAACGACCTGTTCCTGGAGAAGACGAACATCACCGGCGACTTCGCGACGGTGTTCGGAACGAAATACTTCATGAACGCATTAAAGGACGGCCAGCCGTTTGATGTCATGCGCATCAACCTTGCTTCCGAGCCGGATCACCTCGATCCCGCACTGAACTCCTCCGTCGACGGCGCGGCGCTCGCGTCCAACTCCTTCGTGGGCCTCTATATCTCCACGGCGGACGGCGGCTATGCACCGGCCCTTGCTGACGGCGATCCGGAGATCTCCGAGGACGGCACGGAGTACACGATCAAGATGAAGGAAGGCCTCAAGTGGAGCGACGGCAGCGACCTGAACGCGAACGACATCGTTTATTCCTGGAAGAGAGCTTACGATCCGATGACGGCTTCCGACTACGCATATCTGTTTGACATTTTTGCAACGGACGGCGATTCCATCGACGTGAAGGCTGTTGACGACAACACTATTGCCTTCAAGCTGAACGCTCCCTGCCCGTATATGATGAGCCTTCTGGCATTCCCTGTTTTCATGCCCGTTCCGCAGGCAGCAGTGGAAGCTGCACCCGACTGGGAGACGAACCCCGGCGCATGGGCAATGGAAGCCGGCTTTGTGTCCAACGGCGCATACACGCTGAAGGAGTGGAAGCACAACGAGTCCATGGTCTATGTGAAGAACCCGAACTACTATGACGCGGAGAACGTCACAGTCGACGAACTGCACTTCATGCTGAGCGCGGACGACACAGCGATCCTTGCGGCTTTCCAGGCGGACAACCTCGACTATGCGGATACCGTTCCGAACGGCGAGATCAAGAACCTGAAGGACACGCCGGAATTCCACGTCATCCCGAACATGGGAACCTATTATGTCGGCTTCAATGTCAACAGCTCCATGTTTGACGGTCTCACACCGGATCAGGCGAGCCTGACGCGCCGCGCACTGGCGAAGCTGATCGACAGACAGTACATCATTGACACGATCGGCCAGACCGAGCAGGAAGCGGCGACGTCCTTCATCCCGACGGGCATGAGCGACGGCCACGGCGGTATTTTTAAAGAGAACGACGACGCTTATACATTCCCTGTCGCGGACGAGAAGGGCTACTACGGTGCGGAAGTCGATATCCCCGGCGCGATCGAGATGCTCAAGGAAGCGGGCTATGAGTTCGACGGCGAGATGCTCTCCGCATCCACGCCGATCCACATCAACTACCTGACCAACCAGGGCACCGGTCACGAGGCGATCGCGCAGTCGATCCAGCAGGATTTCGCAGCCATCGGCATCACGATGGAAATCTCCGTGGAGGACTGGCAGACATTCCTGAACGACCGTAAGCAGGGCAATTATGACGTTGCACGCCAGGGATGGCTTGCGGACTATGACGATCCGGTCAACATGCTGGAGATGTACACATCCGCATCCGGCAACAACGATTCCCAGCTGGGCAAGTAATTTCCGGAGAAATATGAACAAAGCTGGTTGCAGCGCCGAAGGCGCATGCGGCCTTAAAGGAGCGGGAGCTGCGCTTATGCGCGGCTCCTGCTTTATTAAAGTTTTCTAAAGCGCACCGATGCTATTGCGCGGAAGTCTTCCCGCACCATAGAATGAAGAAAAAGGCGAAAGGAAATGGCGATGAAGAAGATTTTCTACACGCTGGCGGGACTTGCGGGCCTGTTTCTGGTCTATCGGACAGTCTATTACATATGGCGGATATCTTCGGATGTGCAGGGTCATGAATCCCCGGCGCAGGCGGTCCTGTACTGGCTTCCCGCAGGCGTTTTAGTCTTTTTCGCTTTTCTCATCTGGTTCAACAGGAAGAGAATCCGGGAGGCGCTTAGGCGCCGCAGGGACGAATGGGCGCAGAAAAAGCGTGAGCAGATCGAACGACTCAGGGCCGAGGTCAAAAGACAGGCCGCACTCCATGGCGAGGAGATGGGAGAGGATATCCTTTTGTCCGCCGGCGCATCGGCACTCACGGTCATGGAGCTTTATGCCGCGGCACAGGCCGCAGCGGAGGCCGCAGCGGATGCGGTCGAAGAGGTCTCCGAAGCAGCGCAGGAGCTTTCGGATGGCGCCCTGGAGGCGGCAGGAGAAGCAATGGAGAATGCCGGCGAAGCCGGAGAAGTACTGGAGGACGTCTCTGAAGGAGGCGGCGGTGGAACGGATGCGTTACCCTATATTGCGCTGCTCCTGTTTGGGAGGCGTCTGTACCTGAATACCAGGCAGCTGCGAAGCGGCCGGCAGACCCGGAGAGAATGGCAGGTCAATACGATCGGAGATGCCGTGCGGATCGGTGCAAAGACGATTTCTGCCAAGGCAGGCGCTGCGGCAGGCGGCGCTGCAGGGACAGTCGTCGCGCCGGGGATCGGCACGGCAGTCGGCGCCGGTGTCGGTGCTCTCGCGGGCGCCGCGGCGACGGGGATCCTTCTCCGGGACATGAAGAGCGCCGTAAAATGGGGACACATCATGGAAGCGCAGGAGAAGATCGGCATGCGGTTTGACATACATGCAGAGTCTCTCCTTCGGAACGTGACGGATGAGCTCCTGCGCGCTCCCGCCGTGCGTGCGGCGCTGTCCGAGCAGAAGCGCGAGCTCGCGGGTTATCGTAGAGAGCTTGATCCTTACAGTCTGCGCCGGCCGACGCTTGATGCGGTCCGGACCGACGAGTACTGCGGCATGCTACTTGCGATGGAGGAAAGAATCTGCCGCGTGGAAAAGAATCTGGAAAAACAGATCCGCAGCGACTGTGCGGAACTTGCGAAAAGCGCGGCAGCAAAGGAGTCACAGAGAGGGCAGATCGCAGATATGCTGACCGGGGAGCTCCTGATCGGGAACCGGGAGCTTGTATCTGACTGGGCGGGCGGAGAGTACGTCCTGATGAAGGAGTACGACAGACAGAAAACGCAGGCGCCGAACTATCCCTGCAGGTTTCCGGAGGGGGCGCAGGACATGCTTCGGAAGGTGATAGGCCGGGCTGCGGATCCGGATGATCCTGTCAGTTGACTTTCATTGCAGGCATGATAATATGGTGGAATGAAATCGACGAATTACTCTATGGACATGACTTCGGGAGCGCTGCTCCCGAAAATTTTATTGTTTTCCATTCCCCTGATGCTCTCCGGGGTCCTGCAGCTGCTCTTTAATGCGGCGGATATCGTCGTCGCGGGCCAGTTTTCCGCGTCCGGGACGCTCGCCATCGCAGCGATCGGGTCGACAACTTCTCTGATCAATCTCCTGATATCACTGTTTGTCGGTATGTCCGCGGGAGTCAATGTCCTGACGGCAAGATACTATGCTGCGGGACAGGAAAAAGATTTAAGGGAGACCGTGCACACAGCGATCGCCCTGAGCCTTGTGGGAGGAATTCTCCTTGCGGCGGCAGGCGTGTTCCTGTGCCGGCGTATCCTGCTGCTTATGGGGTCGCCGGACGACGTCATCGATCTTTCCGCAGCCTATCTGCGGATCTATTTCGCAGGCATGCCGATGACGCTGCTCTACAACTTCGGAAACGCCATACACCAGGCGGTCGGGGATACCAGAAAGCCGCTGTATTTCCTGACGACGGCGGGCATCATCAATGTTCTCCTGAATCTGTTTTTCGTGATCGTACTGAAGATGGACGTCGCCGGCGTCGCACTGGCCACGATCCTCTCACAGACCGTGTCGGCCGTTTTGATCACGAGAGACCTTGTGATGACGGACGATGTATATCACCTCGATCTGAAGCAGGTTTCCCTGAAACCGGAAAAGGTGCGCCGCATCCTGCAGTTCGGGATTCCCGCAGGCCTTCAGGGCGTTGTCTTCAGCATTTCGAATGTCCTGATACAGTCCTCGGTGAACAGCTTCGGCTCCGTCGTGATGGCCGGCAACGCGGCATCCGCCAATCTGGAGGGCTTCGTCTACATCTCCATGACGGCGATCTATCAGGCTTGCCTGTCCTTTACGAGCCAGAACTACGGGGCGCGCAGATACGACCGGCTGGGGAGAGTCCTCTGGACCTGCATGGGAACGGTCGCCGTGGTGGGACTCATTTTAGGAAATCTGTTCTATTTCATGGGACCGTGGCTTTTGCGCATTTATTCCTCCGATGCGCAGACGATCGCGTACGCACTGCTGCGCATGCGCTATATCTGCGTTCCTTATTTTCTGGGAGGCCTGATGGATACCGCCTGCGGCGGCGTAAGAGGAATGGGACATTCGATGGTCCCGATGGTGGTTTCGCTGGTCGGATGCTGCCTGTTCCGCGTGGTCTGGATCATGACGGTCTTCAGTCATTTCCGCTCGCTGGAAGCTCTCTATATTTCCTATCCGATCACATGGCTGATCACGATGACGGTCCATGTGATGTGCTACTACGCAATCAAAAGGAAGCTCGTCATCCTACGAGATACCCCCACAGAGGCAGCGTGAGCATGGACAGAAGCGTGGAAGAGACGACGCACTTTGTCGCAAAAGGTGCGTCGCTGTCATAGCGCGCGGCAAAAATCGCAGCGGTCGCGCCTGCCGGCATGCCGGTCATCAGTACACTGACGCCATGTGAGACATTATCGAGCGACAGTACCGCGCCGATCACAAATGCGGCCGCCGGAAGTGCGAGCAGTCGGATCAGGCAGTAGTAGAGCGTATTCCTGTTAAATATGGTGGTGAACCTGACGTCCGCCAGAATCGTTCCGACAATGAACATCGTGAGACAGGTGTTGCAGTTGCCGATATAGCGCACCGTTTCCGTGATGAGGCGCGGCGGCGTAAACTGCGTTACCATGCAGAGCATCCCGAGGTAGATCGCGACAAGGCACGGATGCGTCAGGACCTTTTTCGCGACCTCGCGCTTCGGCATTGACAGGTCCGCCGAGAAATAGGTGGGTCCAACGGACCACATGATGATCCGCATGGGGACCAGGAAGACCGAAGTGTAGAGTACGCCGACAGAGCTGTACAGACCCTCTGCGATCGGGTTACCCAAAAAACCGCTCATGGGGACAATCGTGCAGTACTGCAGAACCTTTTTGTGCTGCGGGTCGTACCGGTTGTATAGAAACCGGTTCAGGACAAGGCACAGACCCTGCAGGATGACGGCGGACGCAAGGAGCAGTCCGCAGGTGCGGAAGATGCCGGGGGAGAGCGTGATCAGGCAGGATTTGAAGATGTTGCAGGGGATGACGACATTGATACACAGGTCACTCAGGCACTTCTTGCCGTTTTCGTCGATGATGCCGCGCTTTTTAAGAAAAGCGCCGACCAGCATGATGGCAAACAGCGTACCCTGCAGGCTGAACAGATCCGTCAGTTTCATGTAAACCGCCTCCTCAACGAATAACTATGGCTTATTGTATATGATTTCACGCCGGATGTTAAACTACTGAAACCGGTGCAAAGTACAGGTGAAATTTGCGGAAAAACGGATGTTGACTTTTATATATCTTAATCGTAAAATAATAAAGCTGCATTCAGTTATGTACCAGATGAAGCAGTGTTATATGGCGAGATAGCTCAGCTGGCTAGAGCACGCGGTTCATACCCGCGGTGTCGAGGGTTCAAGTCCCCCTCTCGCTATCACAAAAAGAGAGTCCGAA
>CACZQP010000189.1 GCA_902783385.1 uncultured Lachnospiraceae bacterium
GAGACCATGATCGAGGGCGACGCAAACGGCCGCGGCTTCCAGTACCCGATCCCGACCTACTCCATCACGAAGGACTTTGACTGGAGCGCGTCCGAAAACAACGAGCTGCTCTTTAAGATGACTGCAAAGTACGGGACGCCGTATTTCTCCAACTATGTCAATTCCGACATGAAGCCGTCGGATGTCCGCTCCATGTGCTGCAGGCTGCGCCTTGACCTGCGTGAGCTGCGCAAGAAGGGCGGCGGATTCTTCGGCTCCGGCGAAAGCACGGGTTCCATCGGCGTCGTGACGATCAACCTGCCCCGCATCGCATACCTCTCGGAGAGCGAGGAGGCGTTCTATGCGATGCTCGACAAGTACATGGATATCGCCGCTCGTTCCCTGAAGATCAAGCGCGAGGTCATCACGCGCCTGCTGGATGAGGGCCTGTATCCCTACACGAAGCGGTATCTTGGCACCTTTACGAACCACTTCTCAACGATCGGTCTGGTCGGCATGAACGAGACGATCGAGAACGCAAAGTGGCTCACGGGCGACATCACGGACGAGAGCGGACGGAAGTTTGCCATCGAGGTCCTGAATCATATGCGGACCCGCCTGTCCGATTATCAGGAGCAGTACGGGGACCTGTACAACCTGGAGGCGACGCCCGCCGAGTCCACGACCTACCGCTTCGCGAAGCATGACACGGAGGAGTTCCCGGACATCATCACCGCGGCAAAGAACGGCGAGGCGCCTTACTATACAAACAGCACGCACCTGCCGGTCGGCTATACGGACGATATTTTCGATGCGCTGGAGATGGAAGACGAGCTGCAGACGCTCTACACGAGCGGCACGGTGTTCCACGGATTCCTGGGCCAGGAGCTGCCTGACTGGAAGTCCGCTGCATCGCTGGTGCGAAAGATCGCGACGAACTTCAGACTCCCTTACTACACGCTGTCTCCGACCTATTCGGTGTGCGTAAACCACGGATACATCTCCGGCAAGCACTTCACCTGCCCGATCTGCGGCGGCGAGGCGGAGGTCTACTCCCGCATTACCGGCTACTACCGCCCGGTCCGCAACTGGAACGACGGCAAGGTCTCCGAATTCCGGAACCGCAAGACCTATGCGGAGGAGAAATTCGACCTCAGCGGAGTCGACGCATCGAGCGACGCCTACTGCAATGTGCCGAAGGCGCCCCAGATCAAGGCGGATCCCACGCTTGAGGGAACGGAGGCCGCACTGGCAAAGCCGTCGGGGATTCTGCTCCTTGCGACACACACCTGCCCGAACTGCAGGCAGGCAGAAGCCGCCATGGACAAGGCGGGCATTGAGTACCGGGTCGTATATGCGGAGGATGAGGCGGGCGCAAAGCTCGCGGAGCAGTACGGGGTGACAGCTGCGCCGACACTGTTCGTCCCCTCGGAGAGCGGGTATACGCTCTGCGGCGGACTGAGCGATATCCTCGCATTCGTCAGGGAGAGCACAAAAGTCACTGCGTGATATAATACGTATGCTCCATCGCGCGAGATAGGATTTTACGGGTGTGCCCGGCAGGATCTGCCGGGCACATTTTCAGAAATGAGGCAATATGAAGGTTGTGGTATTATGCGGCGGACTATCGACCGAGCGGAAGATTTCTCTCTCCTCGGGAACAAAGATCTGCGGAGCGCTCAGGGAGCGCGGTCATCAGGCAGTCCTGGTCGATCTTTTCCTGGGACTGGAAAATGAGAGCGAAGAGGTGCGCAGGGATCCGGAGATACTTTTTGAACGGCTCCCGGAGCTTACACCGGTTGTATTCGACGGCGTTGCCCCGGACCTGAAGGCAGTCCGCGCATCGCGAAAGCTCAAGGATGCGTCTCTGTTTGGCGAGGGGGTGCTCGGGATCTGCAAAAAGGCGGATATTGTCTTTGTCGCGCTCCACGGCATGAACGGAGAAGACGGCCGCGTGCAGGCGACCTTTGACATGATGGGGATTCCCTACACGGGTTCCGGTCACCTGGGATCCGCCATCGCCATGGACAAGATGATCACGAAGGAGCTGCTGCGTTCCCGTGACATTCCGATGCCGGCCTGGATGCCCTTCCGGGGCGTTTCGATCGGGGAGGCGGAGGAGACAGCGGAAAAGATCCGCGCTGCATTCGGCGTCCCGTGCGTGGTAAAAACGCCGACCGGCGGCTCGTCCGTGGGGGTCTTTATCGTGCGGGAGGAAGCGGCATTAAAGCCCGCGGTGGAGAGCTGCCTGGCGTTCGGGCCGGATATCCTCGCGGAACAATACATTGAGGGCAGGGAATTTACCTGCGGCGTCCTGAAGGGCAGGGCACTCCCTTCCGTTGAGATCGTCCCGAAGACGCGCTTTTACGACTATTCCAATAAATATGCCGCCGGCGCTACGGAGGAAATCTGTCCCGGCCGCACGGATCCCGATACCGAAAAGCGCATGGGGGATATTGCGCTCAGGGTCCACGAAGCGCTCGGACTGCGCACGTATTCCCGGTCCGACTTCATGATCGATGCGGATAATAATGTCTATTTTCTCGAGGTAAACACACTTCCCGGCATGACGCCGACAAGCCTCGTGCCGCAGGAAGCGGAGGCAGTCGGCATTTCCTACGGAGAACTCTGCGAGATGATCCTGACGGACGGCCTTGCGCGATATACGGAAAAAGAATGACAGACACTCCGGCAGGATATGCCGGACGGGGGAGAGCTTATGGAACGGATCACGCTCCGCGAACTGAAGGAAGCCACAAAGGGATCGCTGCTCGGGAGCTGTCTTAAGGAGGAGATCCTGATCGGCGGCGTTCAGTCCGACAACCGGAAGATCAGAGAGGGAGATGTCTTCTTTGCTTTTCCCGGCGAGCGGTCGGACGGCCATGACTATGTCGGGCCCGCGCTGGAAGCGGGCGCCGCGGGATGTGTGATATCCAGGGAACCGGCGCAGCTTATGCCCGGTAAATTTTACCTGCTGGTGCCGGATACGTTCCTTGCACTCGGAGACTTCGCGCGATATTATCGCACGAAGTTTGCGATCCCGACGGTGGGCGTTACCGGGTCCGTAGGCAAGACGACGACAAAGGAAATGATTGCGGCAGTCCTGTCCCGGAAATACCGCACACTCAAGACGGAGGGGAATTTCAACAACAATATCGGTCTGCCGCTGACGATCCTGCGCCTTGCGGAGCAGGACGAGGCAGCAGTGCTCGAAATGGGCATGAACCATTTCGGCGAGATCTCCTACCTGACCCGCATCGCGAGGCCGGACATTGCGGTGATCACGAATATCGGTGATGCGCACATCGGAAACCTCGGCAGTAAGGAAGGAATTCTCAAGGCAAAGTGCGAGATCTTTGAAGGCGTTCCGGAGGGCGGGACCGCTGTGCTGAATGCGGACGACCCTTACCTGAACAGGCTGCGGGACGACCTGTCACTACAGAAAAAAGTATCGCTTATCCGGGTCGGCGAGGCCGGCGACGCGGACTACAGGGCGACGGAGATCGATGATTCACAGGCGGAGCACATGTCTTTTGCAATCTGCTTCCCGGACGGCAACAAGACGCGGGTTTTTGTGCCTGCGCCCGGCCGGCATATGATCTACCCGGCACTGACAGCCGCTGCGATCGGTACCTGTCTGGGCCTTTCGCCGGAACAGATTTCGGAGGGCATCCGCACCTACGCGCCTGCGGGAATGCGGATGAAGATCGAAGAGCTTTCGGGGGGGAGAATTCTGCTCAACGACACCTACAACGCAAATCCGCAGTCCATGGAGGCGGGACTGCAGATCCTTTCTGGCCAGAAGGAGAGACGCCGCATCGCAGTTATAGGGGACATGGGAGAGCTGGGCAGCCGCTCCAGGGAGCTGCACCGCGATGTGGGCGCTGCCGCGGCACGCCTCGGGGTCGATGTCCTGATCACGGTAGGGAAAGACAGCGAAGAAGCCGCGCGCAAAGCACAGGAGGACGGGGTGCCCGAAGTGCACCACTGCGCGGATAAGGAGGAGGCAAAGGCAGTCCTTAAGGAATATCTGCTGCAGCCGGATACGGCTTTCCTGGTCAAGGCCTCCCGATTTATGCAGTTTGAAGAGCTTGCGGCATTCATAAAGGACACCGTCACATGAAAAGAACCAGAGTTTTCGCTGCGGTAGCTATCTTTGTGATCCTTCTCCTCATTTTTCCGCTTCGGGTCCTGACGCCCGGAGAGTTCAACGCATCCTCCCGGCTGATTTATGACAACCGCTATTATACGCACGCTTTTCTGACAAAGGGCCAGTACGCGACAGGCATCTGGCACGGCCAGGGAAAAGAGATCACCTCCATTTCCTTCCGCGCGCGCATTCAGACGGCACAGGTGCCGGAGGACACAAGGCTGCAGGTCTATCTGATGGACGAGGCGGGCCGGCGCGTGCTGGATGAGAGCATCCATATTTTCCCGTTCCCGGAGGAGGGAGTCTACACGATACCGGTCAGTCTTCTCCTGACAGATGGAGAAGACTATCAGTTTGTCATATCGCTCCCCGACGAAGCGGTCGTCGGGATCGAATGCTGGGACAAGACTTCAGAACCTGTCGTGATCCGGCACACTGACGAAGCGCGGGTGGAGCGCGCGGGCATGGAGCTCACGGTGACGCTCTATGCGGCTGCGTGGGCTTTCGGCGTCCTTTTCATCCTGGTTCTTCTGTTTGTCGGCAGCCGGCCGGACAGACCTGTCCTGGGCGTTGACGGCAATCTCATTACGCTGAATGTCGCCGCCACAAAGATCATCGCCGCGCTCCTGTGCAGTGCGATGTCCATCCAGTACCTGACGGATCACGCGGCGGAGTCCGCGTTCGCACTTCGGCTCGGCATCGCTGTGACGGTACTGTTTCTTGCTCTGTGCGTGATGGAGATCCTGCATGTAAGCCGGATGAAAATGATGGCGCTGCTCCTTCTGATCGGCGGTCTCTCGTTCGTATTTCTCATGCCGCCCGGCATGGCGCCGGATGAGACCAATCATTTTTACCGCGCATTTGAACTCTCCTGCGGCAATATCTTTGCCCGCATGGTGGGTGAGGCCGGCGCACCGGGGGATTACCTGCCTGCGGCGCTTGCCGGCTTCAGGGATGCTTCCGCGCGCATCGACTGGAACAATGTTCAGCCTTTCAGCTTCCCGAACACCGCGCTGTATTCGCCCGTCTGCTACCTGCCGCAGATGCTTGGAATCAAGCTGGTGCGGACCTTCACGGATCATGTGCAGACGGTTTTTTATGCGGGTCGGCTCGCCAGCTTTGCCGGAGCGTATGTTTTGTCCGTCGGCGCACTGAAAAAGATGCCCTTCGGACGAGAGCTCCTGTTTACAGTTATGATGCTGCCGATCACACTCCAGGAAATGGGATCGCTTACTTCGGATGCCTTCGTTAACGCACTCGTGTTTTTCTTTCTGGCCTGTGTGCTGGACATGGCGGAGAGGGGAGAAAAGCTGAAGATAAAGGAACTTCTCCTGCTCATCCTATTGTGTGCTGCCATCGCCCTGTGCAAGATCGTCTATATTGTCGTTATTCTGATGATCCTGCTGATCCCGGCGGCCTCCTTTGCGGAAGGCCGAAAGGGTAAGCTTCTTCGCGCAGCGCTCCTCATCTGTCCGGTCGGTGCAAACCTCGGCTATTCCGCCCTTATGCGCGGCTACCTGCAGGAGTACATTGAGGGCGTGGACGCAGTTGCGCAGATCCGCTTTGTGCTGCAAAATCCTCTGGAAGCCGGCTTCATTTTCCTGCGCTCCGTTTTTCTGGGCGGAGACAGATGGTTTGCATCCATGACGACGGATGCGCTCGGCCAGCTTGACATCGAGACGGCGCCGATCCTGACGTTCCTTGCGCTGGCCCTCCTTGTCTACGTGACGATGGATACGATCTACTCCGACAGGCTCGCGTCCCGTGCAAAGCTGGCGCTGTCTCTGTTTGCCGTGACGGGACTGATGGGATGCCTGCTTGTGATGGCAAGCATGTACGCGACCTGGACACCGGTCGGACAGAGCCACCTGCTTGTCATTCAGGGCCGCTACTTTACGGCGTTTTTGCCGTTCATGCTGTTTGCCGTCGTCGGCTTTCGGACGATGCGCGGCCATGTGCAGCACAAAAAAGGCACAGGCTACCTGCTTCGCACGTGGCTTGTGGACTATCTGCTCCTGATGAACCTGACGATCGTCCTGTGGGATGTATTCCGATATCAGATCATAGCGGGTATGCTGCCGTAGGCACGGGGCGGATTACCTGCCGCCGATCCGGATCAACTCATTGGAAACGAGCACATCCAGGAAGGGCATGTGAATGAAGGTCGAGAGGAGAAAGACTGCGACCAAAAGCAGCAGGATAAGGACAAGCATCTTGTCCTTGTAGAGCTTTTCCGGCTTCTGCGCCGCGGAGTCGAGGTCAAAGGAAATATAGACATAGTACGAAAACAGCAGGAAGATGAAGGGCATCGCGAGAAGATACTCAATCCGGTACTTTATCAGGAAGACGCCGATGCTGAACGTGGAAATGAGACCGTAGAAGAACGCTGACGCCATCAGGCTCTTTTCCGAGTAAAAAGCAAATGACCTGCGGTAGAGACCTGCAGTCTCGGGATCGCCGATCATGTGATATTCCGAGAAGCGCTTGATCGCCATCAGAAAGGCGCCGCCCATCCAATAGCCCAAGAGGAGCGATGACGGCGGAAGCGCCGCATCCGTGACGATGAACCACCCCAAAAGGAGCCGGATCATATTGTTGACGGATTCCGACAGTACATCCAGAAACACGACGTCCTTGCTGCGGAGCGGTTTGACGTTGTAGACAACGCCCATGACCAGGAGCCAGAGCTCCGTCAGGAGAAAGGCCCTGTTGATCATAAGTGAGAGGAGGATGCCTGCGGCCGCAAACAGCGCGTATTCCGTCATCACCAGGGAGAACTTCATGTTCCCTGCGACGACGGGGCGGTTCTTCTTGATGGGATGGAAGCGGTCAAACGGCGCGTCGAGCCATTCGTTGATCACATAGTTGGCGGAGGCGATGAAGCACGTCGCAAAAAAGCCGGTCAGAACGCGTGCGGGAGAGACCGCGGCGAGTCCGGTGCCGCTTAAGAGTACGGCAAATACAATGCCGGGAATGATAAAAATGTTTTTGACCCAGTGGTCCGGGCGGGCGATCTTTAAGTAGTTCAGCATGATGTCCTCTCTTTCTTTGTAATACTATACTACAGATTTGTGTAAAGATTGAAGTCGGAAGCGAAAACGTGGTAAAATTTTCGTTGATATGAGCAGAAAAAGAAGGAACGGATCCGCCGTGCGCAGCAGCGGACAAAAGGGGATCCTGCTTCCTGTTGTCTGGTTAATTCTATATCTTGTCGCCGCAAAGGTCTGGTGGACGCAGACGCTGTACTTACAGCTCCTGTTCTTCGTCGGTCTGATTTTTTACTACCGCAGAGAGTTTTTCCTCAGCCGTTTTGCAAAGTGCCTGACCTACGGAATGCGGTTCTGGCTTCCCGTTGCGGTCACGGTACTTTTTGTCTGGCTTTCTTACCGGTGCACGGACAAATTCATCGCGGAGAATTATCTGGGCGTCGCGGACGGCATGATCGGCATCGTCACAAGGGGCAGCGCGGAGATCATCCTGTTTGCTTTTTCCACCATTTTCCTCATGCCCGTGGCGGAGGAGCTGTTTTTCCGCAAGGCCTGTATCCGGACGGAGCACGGAACTTTCGTGCTCGTTCTCACTTTTATCTGTGGCACGGTTCTCTACGCGCTCTCTCATGCACTGGGATGGCTCGGGATCCTGGAATACCTGATCATCGGCGTGCCGCTCGGTCTTTCTTATGTGCTCACGCGGAATATCTATGTGCCGATCATGGCCCACATGATCGTCAACATCATAGAGAATGTCCCGAGCATCGCCTATGTCTTTGCGCGGATGCTCCTGCGCTGACCGCTGCATATGGGAACCCATGAGCTCACGGATGCCGAAAGAAAGGCATTGATCGATAAAAGAGGAAGACGCCTGTTCGAGATCGTCGAGGTCGGCGCATCGGATGACGCGCTCAGCCGCGCATACGATTTTGTCGGCGTTTTCTTTGTGCTCCTGAATCTGACTGTCAGCATCATGCTGACCTTCTCGGGGATGGAAGAGCGTCACGGCAAGCTGCTGGAGACGATCGAGGCGGTCACGATCGCCTATTTTGCCATCGATTATTTTCTGCGGATCCTCGCCGCAAAGTATCGCTACCCGGACAGGACGACCGGAAAAGCCATCCTGAAATACATGACTTCCATAGGCGGCGTCATCGACCTCGTGTCCTTCCTGCCTTACTGCATGCCGTTCTTTTTCCCGACCGGTGCGGCCGCGTTCCGCATGTTCCGCGTGATCAGGATCTTCCGGCTGTTCCGCATCAACGCTTACTATGATTCGCTCAACGTCATCACCGAGGTCCTCTCGGCGAGAAGGCAGCAGCTGGTATCTTCGGTATTCATCATCGTGATCCTGATGCTGGCGTCGAGCCTTGCGATGTATTCCCTGGAAAACGAGGCGCAGCCGGAGGTCTTCAACAATGCATTCTCCGGAATCTGGTGGGCTGTGTCGACCCTTCTGACGATAGGGTACGGAGATATCTATCCCATAACCTACGCCGGAAAACTGTTCAGTACGGTCATCACATTTCTGGGCGTCGGCATGGTCGCTATCCCGACAGGTATCATTTCCGCCGGCTTTGTCGAGCAGTACGCGAACGTCAAGCACCGCGCGGAATATGCTGAGGAAAAGGAAATACAGTTCATCAAGCTCCGCCTCAGCCAGAAGGACAATTGGACCGGGAAAAAAATCGCCGAGCTGGAGCTTCCGCACGGCGTGATCGTCGCCGCGATCCGGCGGGCAAAGGAGACCATCATCCCGCGGGGAGATGTCATCCTGATGGCGGACGACACAGTGGTGCTGGGAGCGGAGCCGTTCCAGGATGACCAGCACATCGAGATGAAGGAGATCACGCTGGGACCGCACAATGCGTGGAACGGAGAGAAGATACGTGACATCGATATCTCCCGCCAGACCATGATCGTCATGGTGCGGCGCGGGAATACGGTGCTGATCCCGAACGGAGACCTGCAGCTTCGGGAAAAAGACCAGCTGATCATGTACTCCAAGAAGAATCACCTGATCGGAATGAATGAATTTGAAGTCTGAGCGGCACCGGACAAAGGACGGGGCGCCGCTTATCTGGCACTATGAATGACGGGGAGGGTCACAGCCATGAAAGAAATCAAGGATTATGTCAGGACGATCCCGGATTTTCCGGAACCGGGGATCATGTTCCGCGACATCACGACGGTACTGCAGGACGCGGAGGGATTTGCGCTTGCGATCGACACCATGCAGGAGCTTGTGAAGGATATCGATTTTGACGTTGTAGTGGGAGCGGAGTCCAGGGGCTTTGTCTTTGGCGCGCCGATGGCCTATAACCTGAAAAAACCGCTCGTTCTCGTCCGCAAGAAGGGAAAGCTTCCAAGTAAAACGATCTCGGTGGACTACACTCTGGAGTACGGAGACGTGACGACCCTGGAGATTCATGAGGATGCGCTCCTGCCGGGACAGAAGGTCCTGCTGGTGGATGACCTTTTGGCAACGGGAGGCACACTGGAGGCAATGACAAGACTGGTGGAAAAACTCGGCGCAAAGGTTGCGGGCATCGCAGTCCTCCTGGAGCTTTCCGGACTGAACGGGAGAGAACTCCTTAAGGGATACCCTGTCTTCTCCGCAGTATCTTACGAGGGGAAATAAAAGCCATGGCACAGATCTATGATTATACGCTGAGCAGGAAACGTTGTTGCGCGATTTGAGCCCACAGCGGATATGAAGGAAGTCGAGGCCTGCGTGAAGGCGCTGCTGTGACGGACGAGCGCCGGGCGGTCCGGATTGCATCGCTTTATAAAACTGTATAGAAGGCAAAGGCGTCTTCCAAAGTAATCACTTGAGGCGCCTTTGCCTTGTTTTTGTCATAATCGCGCCGCAGCAATGCGAAACCGGCGGCAGATTGTGTATAATAATAAATAGGTATGGATTCTGGGAGGATGGAAAATGCTTCTGGAGAATGAAAGACAACAGGTCGCGGAATACGGCCGCCGCATGCAGGCAGCGGGGCTCTGTCCGGGTACAAGCGGGAACTTAAGTGTATGCGACAGGGAAAAGGGACTGTTTGCGGTCAGCCCTTCCGGCATGGCATACGAGGAGATCCGTCTGGAGGATGTCACCGTGCTGGATTTCGCCGGGAATGTCGCGGACGGAACAAGAAAGCCCTCCAGCGAGTGGGCGCTGCACGCAGCCTTTTACCGGGAGAAGCAAAACGCCTGCGCGGTGGTTCACACGCATGCACTGTACTGCACGACGTTTGCCGTTCTTAGGCAGCCGCTCAGGGCAGTGCATTACTGCATCGCGCCGGCGCTTCCTGCGTATGATCCGGAGAGGATCACGGAGAGCATCGTTCCGGTGGCGCCCTACCAAACCTTCGGGACCGTGGAGCTCGCCGAAGCCGCCGTGCGGACCTGCGGAGAAGGGAATGCCGTGCTCCTCGCAAACCACGGGATCGTCGTCTGCGGGAAAAGCATCAAAGCGGCGTTTTCTCTGATGCAGGACCTCGAATACCTTGCACAGCTCCAGTATCAGGCGCAGGGCGGCGCATATGTGCTGTCGGACGATCAGATGCAGGAGGCCAAAAAGAGGTTTACGACCTATGGGCAAAAACCCGGGGGAAGCAGCGGATACTGAAGAATCTGTGCGGAATCTGATTTGCGGATACAGCTTTTGTGAAAGGAACAGACAATGGAGCAGCAGAGACAGGAAAAGAAACAGGTGATTTTGAGCGGCATTCAGCCGACTGGAGTATTTACACTCGGCAATTATCTCGGGGCGGTCCGGAACTGGCGGGCGATGCAGGACGAATTCGACTGCGCATATTTCGTTGCGGACCTGCATTCCCTGACGGTGCGGCAGGATCCGGCGGAGCTGAAAAAACACTCGCTTGAAGCGTTTGCGCTTCTTCTGGCGGCAGGGATCGACCCGGAGAAGAGTCTGGTATTCATCCAGAGCCACGTCCCGGCGCACGCGGAGCTCGGCTGGATCCTTTCCTGCTATACGCAGTTCGGCGAGCTCTCGCGCATGACGCAGTTCAAGGACAAATCCGCAAAGCACAAGGACAACATCAACGCGGGGCTGTTTGATTATCCCTCCCTCATGGCCGCGGATATCCTGCTGTACCAGGCGGATCTTGTGCCGGTGGGCGCGGACCAGCGTCAGCACCTGGAACTCACGCGGGATCTCGCAATCCGTTTCAACGGCATCTACGGCGATGTCTTCAAGGTGCCGGACGGCTATTATTCCAAAAACGGCGCGCGCGTGATGTCCCTGCAGGATCCGACAAAAAAGATGTCGAAGTCCGATACGAACCAGAACGCCTTCATCTCCATCCTGGACGAGCCTGCGGTGATCATCAATAAGTTCAAGCGCGCGGTGACGGATTCCGAGACGGAGGTCGCTTTCCGCGAGGGGAAAGACGGCATCAACAACCTGATGACGATCTATTCCGCCATCACCGGGAAAACCATGGATGAGATCACGGCGGAGTTTTCGGGCAGGGGCTACGGGGACTTCAAGATGGCAGTCGGAACCTGCGTCGCGGAGACGCTGACCCCGATCCGGGAGGAATTCAGCCATCTGATGAAGGATAGGGCCTATCTGCAGGAAGCATACAGAAAAGGTGCGGAAACAGCGGCATACGTCGCCGGAAAGACCATCGCGAAAGTGAAGAAGAAAGTGGGTCTTCTGCCGGTGAAGTGATCTGCGGACAAGAGTAAGGAGAAAATGTATGACGGGAAAAAAGACAGTAAAAGCGGGAACCGGAAAGGAAAGGGAAGCGGCCGCCGTACCGGTCTGTGAGGAAAAGCAGCCGCTCACGACAGCATACCTGAAAAAGATGGACGCGTACTTCCGCGCGGCAAACTATCTCTCCGCGGGGCAGCTTTACCTGCTGGACAACCCGCTTCTTCGGAAACCGCTCAAACGGGACCAGGTCAAGAAAAAGATTGTCGGGCACTGGGGCACGGTACCTGGCCAGAACTTTGTCTATACACATTTAAACCGTGTGATCAAGCGCTATGATCTGGACATGATCCTTTTGTCGGGTCCCGGGCACGGCGGAAACTTTTTTATCGCCAACACCTATCTCGAGGGCACCTACAGCGAGGTCTATCCGAATATCAGCGAAGACATCGACGGAATGCAGAAGATGTTCAAGCAGTTTTCCTTCCCCGGCGGCATGCCAAGCCACTGCGCGCCGGAGGTCCCGGGCTCCATCAACGAGGGAGGCGAGCTGGGATACGGCATTGCGCACGCCTTCGGCGCGGTCTTTGACAACCCGGATCTGATCGCGGCAGTGACCGTCGGCGACGGAGAGGCGGAGACGGGACCGCTTGCGACCTCCTGGCAGTCGAATAAATTCTTAAATCCGATTACAGACGGTGCGGTCCTGCCGATCCTGCACTTAAACGGCTACAAGATTGCGAACCCGACCATTTTTGCGCGCATTTCAAAGGAAGAGCTCACCAAGTTCTTTGAGGGCTGCGGCTGGAAGCCTTACTTTGTCGAGGGGAGCGACCCGATGAAGATGCACAGGCTCATGGCGCAGACGCTGGATACCTGTATCGAGGAGATTCTCGCCATCCGAAAGCACGCGAGAGAAAGGGGCGACGCGACGCGCCCCGTGTGGCCGATGATCGTGCTGCGCACGCCGAAGGGCTGGACGGGGCCGAAGGAAGTGGACGGCAAGCAGGTGGAGGATTACTGGCGCGCACACCAGGTGCCGGTCTCCATGGAGAAGCCGGAGCACTTAAAGGTTCTCGAGAAATGGCTCAAGAGTTATCACCCGGAGGAGCTCTTTGACAAGGACGGGAAGCTCATTCCGGAGCTGAAGGCGCTGACGCCGACGGGAAAGAGACGCATGGGCGCAAACCCGCATGCGAACGGCGGCCTTCTGCTGCGCGACCTGCGCATTCCGGATTTCCGGGATTATGCTTTCGAGGTGAAAAAGCCCGGCGCGGTTCTGGGACAGGACATGACGGAGCTCGGCGCGTTCGTACGCGACATCATGAAGCTGAACGCGGATGCAAAGAACTTCCGCATCTTCGGGCCGGACGAGACAGCGTCCAACCGCTTAAACCACGTGTTTGAGGTCGAAAACCGCAACTGGAACGCGGAGATATACAAGAACGACGACGCGCTCGCAAGGGACGGGCGCATCATGGACGGCATGCTCTCCGAGCACATGTGCGAGGGCTGGCTCGAGGGATATCTTCTCACCGGCCGGCACGGCTTTTTCGCAAGTTACGAGGCGTTCGCCCGCATCATCGATTCCATGGCAGCGCAGCACGCGAAGTGGCTGAAGGTCTGCAACCAGCTGCCCTGGCGCGAGGAGATCGCTTCGCTGAACCTCATCATGGCTTCCACCGTGTGGCAGCAGGACCACAACGGCTTTACGCACCAGGATCCCGGGTTCATGGATCATATTGCAAACAAGAAAGCAGACGTCGTCCGCCTGTACCTGCCGCCGGATGCAAACTGCCTCCTGTCCACGTTTGACCACTGCATCCGCAGCCGCAATTACGTGAACGTGATCGTGGCATCCAAGCATCCGCGCCCGCAGTGGCTGACCATGGAGCAGGCGGTGAAGCACTGCACACAGGGCATCGGCATCTGGGAGTGGGCGTCCAATGACGCCGGTCAGGAGCCGGACATCATCTTTGCGTGCGCCGGCGAGACGCCGACGCTGGAGGCGCTGGCCGCCGTCTCGATCCTGAACAGGGAGCTGCCGGATGTGAAGATCCGCTTCATCAATGTCGTGGACCTGTTCCGGCTGCAGCCGGCAAACGAGCATCCGCATGGCCTGACCGACGCAGAGTATGACATGCTCTTTACACCGAATGTTCCGGTCATTTTCAACTTCCATGGCTATGCATCACTGGTACATGAGCTGACCTACCGCCGCCACAATAACCGCCTGATGCATGTGCGCGGCTACAGGGAGGAGGGCACGATCACGACGCCGTTCGACGTGCGCGTCCAGAACGATGTCGACCGCTTCCATCTGGTGCAGACAGCGCTGATGTATCTGCCGCAGCTGGGCAACAAAGGGGCACACCTCTACCAGAAGATGAGTGACAAGCTTGTGGAACACAAGCAGTACATTCACAAGTACGGCGAGGACCTTCCCGAGGTGGCAGGCTGGATCTGGAAAAAACAATGAGAGGGGGTGAGCAGGGAATAAGGTTCCGGGCAGCGCGATAACATAATCGGTTTTCAATGAGGGAGGAAATGTTATGGCAAATGGAGTCATTACAATCGTAGTCGTCATATACATGTTGTTCATGCTGTGGATCGGATGGTACTCCTCCAAGCGGATCAGCTCCAACACGGACTTCATGCTTGCCGGCAGGAGACTCGGCCCGTTCCTCATGGCAGGAACGCTTGCAGCCACGGAGATCGGCGGCGGCAGTTCACTCGGCGTCGTGCAGCAGGGCATGCAGAATCACGGGATCTCGGCTGCCTGGTACATCATCACCATGGGCCTGGCTTTTGTCATTCTGACGTTCCTTGCGCCGAAGTTCCGCGCCGCTTCCGTCAAGACGGTTCCGGAGTATTTCCGCCGTCGTTACGGAAAGAGCGCCGGCGTCATCACAGCCATTATCATGCTCATTCCGCTGATCGGCCTGACGGAGGGTCAGTTCGTCGCATCCGCGACGATTCTTTCCACGATGCTGGGTATCGGCTATAAGCCCGCCATCGTCATTGTGGCTGTGATCGTCACGGCATACTCTGTCATGGGCGGTCTGTGGAGCGTCACGATGACCGACTTCGTGCAGGTCTTCATGATCGTCATCGGCATGATTCTCGCAATCCCGTTTGCGCTCCGCACGGCAGGCGGCTGGAGCAATGTCGTCGCAAACGTCCCGCCCGAAACCTTTGATATGTTCAAGGGCTACAGCCCGATGGCGGTCGTTTCGCTGACGGTCATGTACGTCGCGACCTTCACCGTCGGACAGGAAGCGGTCTCCCGTTATTATGCCGCCAGAGACGGCAAGGCAGCCCGTCAGGGCTCCATCCTCGCGGCACTGATCAACTTCATTTACGCATTTGTTCCCGCAATCCTTGGTATCATTACTCTGGCGCTTATCAACATGGGCACCTTCAGTGCGGATGAATTCGCATCCGTCGGCGCGCGCTATGCGCTGCCTGTCCTGGCGGTGCGCACCATGCCGGCTCTGATCTGCGGCCTTCTGTTTGCGGGCATCATCTCCGCTACGATGTCGTCCTCCGACTCAGACCTTCTGGGTGCCGGATCTATTTTTGCCAATGACATCTACCGCGCGGTCTTAAAGCCGAAGGCGGACAACAAGGAAGTCATGCGCGTGACGCAGATCACCATGGTATGCGTCAGCCTGATCTCCATGTGCGCCGCGCTGTTCAATCCGGCGAGCCTGATCGCAATCCTGACCTTTGCATTCACGCTCCGCGCGGCGGGAACCTTCTTCCCGTATGTGCTCGGGCACTACTGGACGGGCGGATCGCTCGCAGGTACGATCGCATCGGTCATCAGCGGTTCTGTCGTCGTTGTTTATCTGGAGAAGATTGCGAAGGAAGGCATGCCTTTCTACAAGGCATTCAGCCAGCCCATCATTCCGGGACTTGTCGTCGGCCTCATCTTCTTCCTGATCTTCTCGAAGATCATGCCGCCGAAGAACGCTTCCCTGGAGCTTACGCCGGAAGAAGACTGAAGCTTTTGACCTGAGATTCAAACGGAATCATCTAAAACAGAAACAGCGGAGGCTCCTTACGGATGCCTCCGCTGTTTTTGCTGAAAGCTCATGATAAGACAATACAGCGGAAGGATATACAGATAGACCGCAAGCGGGATGCCTGCGCGAGGTCCGCCGGCGCTGGCAAGAGGGCCGATGGCTCCGGCAGTCCACGGAATGAGCGGCGTGATGATCGCGGCGGAGTTGCCGATATAGAGCGCAAGTCTTTTCTTGTCCGGGATCAGGTCTTCACAGAGCTGCTCCGTCAGCAGTACGGCCGGAGGCTGTGAACAGAATGCCATGGTCGTGAACACCGAGGTGACAAGCACAGCCGCATAGGGCGTTGTTTTTTCATAGATCACGTGAATATAGTCATGCAGCGGCTTCATGAGGTCTGTCTCATGAAAAAACCCGCTGTAGGTGGAGGCGATCAGGATCATGGTGATGACGCCCAGCATGGACTTGATGCCGCCGCCGTTTAAGTATCCGCCGACGGATGCATCTCTTGCGACAAAGCCGGTCAGCGAGAACCGCAAAAGATCCGCCGCGGGATAATGCTGCAGGAAGACGGAGATCAGGAATGCGGAGAGTGTGCTGACAAAGATCGTGACCCTTACGGTGCAGTGAAACAGAGTCAGTATGATGATCAGGAGCGCCGGTATCAGCGAAAAATAAGAAAGGATCAGTTCTCCCTCAAACAGGGCGCGCGGATCCGAAACGCTTCCCTCCGCTGTCGAAAACCATCCCATGAAAAGATATAATAGACATGTGATCAGAAGCGGAACGACAGCGCTTTTGACATAGTCGGGAATATTGGAGCGCAGCTTTGTGCCCGTCAGGGACGATGTCAGGTTGAACGTCGTCGAGACCGGCGACCAACGGTCCCCCACATAGGCGCCGGCCAGGAGCGCGCCGGCGACAAGAACGGGATCCGCGCCGAGCGTTTTGCCCATCACGACACAGATCGCGCCGGCAGTCGAAGCGGTTCCGAAGGAGGAGCCGATGAGCGTGGAGACCAGCGAATTCAGGAGAAAAGTCGCAAGTATGAACGTCTTCGGCGAGATGACAGGAGAGGCCGCCACGATGATCATCGGAATCGTGCCTGCGCTGCGCCAGAGCGCACCCATGATGCCGATGAGCGAAAAGGTGATCATGATCGGATAGATCGTCCCAAAACCGGAATAGAGCAGCCGGAGGATCTCTTTGGCCCGGAAGCCTTTCAGCCGCGCGTAGATACAAAAGAGCACCGATCCCGCGAGCAGGGCATAGGAGGTGCCGATCCCGAGGATCACACTGGTGATCAGGATCAGGCTAAATATCAGGATTACCGCAATCTCCATGGCAGACCTCACTGGGGATTTCAAGTTTTTCCCCGGTTCGCAGATAATCGGATAACGCAAATATCATAGACCAGAGGAAGATGCTTTGCAATTGCAGGGAAAAAATGAAACGTATCCGCAACAAAACGGGAATAACTGCGTGAAATAATCAGGAGAGGCATCGTGCGGGAAGGGCCGCAGACAGTCAGGAGAAAAGATGGAAGATAAGCAGATCGTGGATCTTTACTGGGAAAGAGATGAGCGGGCGATCTCGGAGACGGCGGGCAAGTATGCGGCATATCTGTCCCGGATCGCGTTCAACATCCTGCAGGATCACGAGGATACGGAAGAAAGCGTGAACGACACATACCTGAAGGCCTGGAATTCCATGCCGGTGAACCGGCCGGCTGTCCTTTCCACGTACCTTGGCAAGATCATCCGCCGCGGTGCGATTGATATATATCGGAAAAGACACAGCGCCCGTCGGGAGGGCTCGCAGTATGCGCTTTCCCTAGAAGAAATGAAGGAGTGTACAGGGATGGAAATCAGCGCAGGCAATGCAGTCGAGGAAGCTGCGGAGGAAAAGGCGCTTGCGCGGGCGATCTCCGCGTTTCTGCGTGGGAGGCCGGAGAGAAACCGGGAGCTGTTCCTGTGCCGCTATTATTACCTGGATCCGCTTCCGGAGATAGCTGAAAATGCGGGGATGAAGGAAGTGACGCTGCGCAGTATTCTCCACAGGGAACGGGAGGCGCTGCGCGAATATCTGAGAAGGGAAGGTTACGCGGTATGAGTGCGGAAACCGGGAAAAAGCTCTCCGGCGAGATGATCCTGGAAGCTATGGAATATATCGACGATGCGCTGATCGAGGAGGCGGATGCCTTCCGCAGAGGAGAGCGCAGGGCGGCATCCGACAGCGCCTCAAATACAGCAGCCGGGAGACGCAGATCTGCACTCCGATGGGTGACGCTTCTGGCGGCGTGCGTTTGTGTTGTGGCGATCCTTGGCAGGAGCGGGATCCTGCAGCGCCCGTTAGGAATGGGCTCCGCCGCGCCGAGCTCCGCACCCGCCGCAGATTCGGCCGCCGCCGTCGCACCTGCAGAGGAATCGACAGCTGCAGTCGCACCCGCAGAGGAACCGGCGGCACCTGCACCAGCGGAGGCTGCACCGGCAGCGGTTGATGAAGGGGGCGCGCCCGCAGCGGGCGGTGCGGCAGACAGTCATACCTACATCACTGCGGAAGAGAAGGCCGAAACGCAGGGATCAAAGCGGAAATCAAACAGTGAGCAGTTCAGCTCTGAAGCAAAAACGGAAGCCGCAGCGCCGAGCGAGGCAGCGCCTGAAGCGGAAGAAGCAGTGCCCGAAGCAGAACAGGCAGCGCTGACCGGCGCGCAAGAGAGTGCGCAGTACGATGCGGATGCGGCAGAAGAAACCATGGAGACAGTTGTCTTTGACGACGGCACGCGCGGCATATATGCGCAGGTCTTCCTGTCGGCGGAGGAAACGGAAAGACTCCCGCAGTCGGTCGGTGAACCGCTGGCTCAGGCGGACGGCACAGTGTGGTACGGCATGGAAGGAATCGATTCGGCGGCATTCCTGATCCGGGAAGAGAAGACCGCGGACGGCGTGATCTATACGCTGTGGGAACGCCGGGAATAGAAGAGCAAAAATGCGTAAAGGAATAAAGGTTTAAAGAAAGGAGCAGGAAAATGAAAAGAAGACTGATTGTGGCAGCAGGCATCCTGATGGCGGGGGTTCTCACGGCCTGCGGAAAGCAGGCGGTGCAGACCGCAGCGCAGGCAGCCATGCCGCCAGGCGCGTCGCTGGTACTTGACGCGGCCGGTATAACAAGTGAGGAGAAGGAGGAGCCGAAGAAGATCACCGTCGGCGCGGATCACGGCGTCACGGTAGTCCCGGATACCGCACAGATCAATTTTGGCGTGATGACCAGCGCACGGACCGCAAAGGAGGCACAGGAGAAGAACACAGAGGATGTGAACAACGTCATTGCAAAGCTCAAGGAGCTCGGCGTGGACGAAAAAGACATCCGGACGACGGGATACGACATGTATCCGAGGTATGACAACTACGGCCAGACCATCACGGGCTACAATATGCACACGAATCTTTCCGTAAGCAATCAGAGCATTGAGAACGCGGGGATGATTGTCACGGAGTGCGTGGCCGCCGGCATCAACAGCATGAACGGCATCACCTACACCTACAGCGGCTATAACGAAGCTTACGCCGAGGCGCTTGGAAATGCCACGAAGGCGGCGCAGATCAAGGCGGAGGCGATCGCGGCGGCAGCGGGAAAAACCCTTGGCGAGATCCTGAGCGTACAGGAGGGCTACCAGGACGTGAGCCTGCGCAACAGCTACCAGAACTTGAATTATGCCCTGGCAGCGCCTGCCGCCGAAGAGGCGATGAAGGACTCTGCGATGATCCTTCCCGGCGAAGTCGATGTCCGCGCGCAGGTCACTGTGACTTACGAGATGCAGTAACGGGATAATTCAGTGGAAGGTCGCGGCGATGTCGCGCAGGGCCTTGTAGTATTCCTTCGTGATCGGGACGTCGATCTCCAGGTTTTCCGCCATGCGGACGACATCTCCGCAGAAGATCTCCATCTCGCCCTCCCTGCCTTCCGCAAAGTCGCGGGAAAGGGAGCTCGTGGAGTCGTCGGTCGTATTGTCGAGCCGCTTCATGTGTTTTTCCAGAAGATCGGACGGGAGCGGGATGCCGAGCGCGCAGCCGACGCTGTAGGCCTCCTGCATGAGACGCCGGTAATCGGAGTACCTCTGCGGATCGCTCTTGACGTCGCCGATCGTGCAGTCCCAGCGCGCGGTCGAGACGTTGTAGGCGCAGTTCAGGATATATTTGGACCAGACGTTGACCAGGATGTGGTCCGAGAGCCGGCAGTCGATGTCCGCCGCAGCAAGTGTATTCACAAAAAACTCTGCGGCTTTATTCTGAAGGGCCACCTCTTCTTCGCCTGCTGTCATGTTCGCATCCGCATTGCTCCCCTGCGGATATTCCGGGCTGACCTTCAGAGGTCCCGCAAATACCGTCGTATATCCGCCTTTCTGGACGACCGAATAGTCGGGGAGGGAAATGCTGACCGTATAGATGACGCTCGGCAGCACCCTTCCGCACGGCAGGCGGTCGAGGAGCGTCTGGTAGGCGGTGACGCCGTTCATCACCGGGACGACGACCGTATCCTTATGAATGACTGGACGCAGCGCGTCCGCGGCTTTTTCCAGCGCATCATTTTTGACGCAGATAATGACGATGTCCTGCGGCGGGAGCGTGGAGGGGTCGTCGGTGACATTTTCCGCGGGGACCGTAAAGTCCCCGAACACGTCCCCGTGCATCGTGAGTCCGTTCTGCAGCAGA
>CACZQP010000190.1 GCA_902783385.1 uncultured Lachnospiraceae bacterium
CTGCGCAAGGGCGCTTCGGTGGAGGAGATCTTTGCGCGCACCGGCGTGAAGGCCTACTTTGTGGAGCAGATGAAGGAGCTGGTGGAAGAGGAGGAGGCTCTCCTTGCATACAAGGGAGATGTGCCGCCTGTCGATATGCTGCGCAGGGCAAAAAAGGACGGCTTTTCCGATAAATACATCAGCGAGATCCTGGAGATCCCGCAGCGGGAAGTCCGCGCGGCGCGCATCAAGGAGGGCATCACGCACAGCTGGGAGGGCGTCCATGTCTGCGGCACGGAAAACAGCGCCTATTATTACTCCACCTATGAGGAACTTCCGTCCGGGAAAGAGTCTGCGGACGGACAGGTATCGAAGGAGGGCGAAAAGGGCAGCGTCATGATCCTCGGCGGCGGCCCCAACCGCATCGGACAGGGAATCGAATTCGATTACTGCTGTGTCCACGCGGCCATGGCGCTGAAGAAGCTTGGCTATAAGACGATCATGGTCAACTGCAACCCGGAGACGGTCTCCACCGACTACGACACCTCCGACAAGCTGTATTTTGAACCGCTCACGCTGGAGGATGTGCTCGCCATTTACCGGCATGAAAAACCGCTCGGCGTGATCACGCAGTTCGGCGGACAGACGCCGCTCAACATCGCGGCGCAGCTGGAGAAGGAGGGCGTAAAGATCCTGGGCACGACGCCGGAGGTCATCGACCTCGCAGAGGACCGGGACCGCTTCCGCAAGGTCATGGACGAGCTGCAGATCCCGATGCCGGAATCCGGCATGGCAACGACCGTCATCGAGGCGATCGTCCTCGCCAACAAGATCGGCTATCCCGTCATGGTGCGTCCGTCCTATGTCCTGGGCGGCCGCGGCATGGAGATCGTTCATAACGATGCCAGCATGGAAAGCTACATGCGGGCGGCGGTCGGCGTGACGCCGGACCGTCCGATCCTGATCGACAGGTTCCTGCACGATGCGATGGAGTGCGAGGCGGATGCGGTCAGCGACGGCGAAAATGTCTTTGTGCCGGCCGTCATGGAACATATCGAGCGGGCGGGCATTCACTCGGGAGACAGCGCGTGCATCCTGCCGTCCGCACATATTTCAGAGGAAAACCTGAAGACCATCTACGATTACACGACCCGTATTGCGCAGAAGATGCATGTCGTCGGACTGATGAACATGCAGTATGCGATCGAGGACGGCAAGGTCTTTGTGCTGGAGGCAAACCCGCGCGCATCGCGTACAGTCCCGCTGGTCTCGAAGGTCTGCGGCATCTCCATGGTGCCGCTCGCCGTGCAGTCCATTATGGCGAACCTGACAGGGGAGGCCTCGCCTGTTCCTGCGCTCACAAAGAAGGCAATTCCTTACTGCGGCGTAAAACAGGCTGTCTTCCCGTTCAACATGTTTCCGGAGGTCGACCCGGTCCTTGGACCCGAGATGCGCTCCACCGGCGAAGTGCTCGGCATAGCCAGGACACCCGGCGAAGCCTTCTTCCGCTCAAAGGAGGCGTCGCCCGCACAGCTTCCGATGAAGGGGGCGGTGCTGATCTCCCTGAATGCGGAGGACAAGCGTCATGCTGCGTCCCTGGCGGCGCGCTTTCATGAGGACGGCTATGATATCATGGCGACAGGAGAGACCTGTGATATGATAGAGGCAGCCGGAATCCCTGTGACACGCGTCAATAAGGAGCATGAGGGAAGGCCTAACGCGTCCGATTATATTACGAACGGAAAGGTGCAGCTTATCATCAACACGCCGACCTGGTCGAACGGAGTGCACGAGGGGAGGTTCCTGCGCAAGAACGCGATCCGCGCCCGCGTGACCTATATCTCGACCATCGCGGCAGCGGACGCGGCGGAGGAAGGAATCCGGCACATGAAGGAACACGGCAGGGGCGAGCTGCTCTCACTCCAGGAGTGGCACGACCTCATCGGAGAATAACGACAGGAGGCGGCAGGGACCGCACAGCACAGCGCCATGAAGATCATCATGATCCGCCATGCAAAAGTGGATATGAAGTGGGAAGAAAAGTACACCTCCGTCGGCTACGACAGCGCCTCGGCGGCCTATGACGCGGCGCCGATCGTCCCGGTGGAGGAGGAGCGCTTCGATGCCGGAGACAGGATCGTGTATGTCAGCGCATTGCCGCGCACTGCGGCGACGGCCCGGGGACTTTTCGGCGAGGACGCGAAGCTGAAGATCGACGCGGACCTGAACGAAGTGCCGCGCCGCTCCTGCAGGGATACGGACAGGAAGCTCTCCAGAAAGTACTGGGATCTCATGGGACGGCTTCAGTGGCTCATAAGCAGCCCGCGGCAGGAAGAGACGCGGCACGATACGGTCCGCCGTGCGGATGCCGTGCTCGACCGGATCGAGCGGGAGCCGAAGGACGTCATCGTCGTCTCTCACGGCTTTTTCCTTCTGACGCTGATCGCGCGGCTCAAAAAGCGAGGCTATGTCATCACGAAGGGGAGCCTCTTCCTGATCGGCAATCTGGAGCGCGTGCGCGCTACAAAGCGCGAGGACCACTGCGGCGCCTGCAACCGGAACTGTCTGCTCACAAGTCCAGGGTGCGGTGTCGGGATCGACAAGGCGCGCCGGGAAGGCAGCCTGTAAATTCATATTCAGGAGAAATGAAAAAGGACCGCCGCACGAAATGTGCAGCGGTCCTTTTGTGTTTGGTAAAAGCGGTGCTGTGCGCGCCGTGCCGCAGTGGCGGCAGCGTTATGCAGCAGCCTTGTTCTTCTGAGCAGCCAGTGTCTTGTAGGCCGTGATTGCGAGGATGATCGCAAGAACGACCAGCAGGCATGCGATGCCGCCCTGGACATAGTTCCATACATCTCCGCCGGCAGAGAACTTCGCAATGATGGTCTGCAGGAGGGAAGTGATGGTTGCGACAAGCATGAAGCACATCGGGATGAAGAACATCTTGTTGTTTCTGCCAAGATCGCCGAGCCATGCACAGACAGCCATCAGGCCGAGAGCTGCAAGGAGCTGGTTCGCAGCGCCGAACAGAGGCCAGATCTTGCTGTAGCCGGTCATGCCGAGTGCGATGCCGAGAACAACGGTGATGCCCGTAGCGACATAAGGGTTGACCAGGATCGCCTTGAAGCCGGTCGCATCCTTTGCGGTCTGGCCTTCATCAAGCCAGAACTCCTGGAACATGTAACGGGCAAGACGTGTAGCGGTATCCAGAGAGGTCAGGCAGAAAACGGAAACTGCAAGGACCAGCATCTGGTACATGACGGACTGCGTGCCTTCGCTCGTGAAGGAGCCGATCATGCGGGAAATACCGGTAGCGAACACGACGGTCGGGGAACCGAAAGGAACCTCTCCCTTCGGAACAGCAGCCTCGGACCAGACGTAGGAAACAGCAAGAAGGGAAAGAACTGCGACGACGCACTCAACGAGCATCATGCCGTAGCCGATGAGCTTCGCGTCTTTCTCGTTATCGAGCTGCTTCGCGGTCGTGCCGGAGGAGACCAGCGAGTGGAAACCGGAGATCGCGCCGCAGGCGATGGTAATGAACAGTGCAGGGAAGATGGAGCCGCCTGCGAACAGGCCGTTGCCGCGGACAGCCGCATCGCCGAATGCCGGGATGGAAAGCGTGCCGCTTCCGGTCGCGGTTGCGCCGATGACGCCGATGATCGCGACGATGACCATGAAGTAGAGCAGGAAGGAGCTTAAGTAGTCACGGGGCTGCAGAAGGATCCAGACAGGCGTGACGGAAGCTACCAGGATGTAAATGCCGAGCAGCCACATCCATGCGTTATAGGAAATTGCAAGCGGGTGGAAGTTCAGGCCGATGAAAACGATCACGACGATGCCGACGATACCGGCGATGGTGGCGATGCCGATCGGCGTGTTCTTTCTGTAAACGAAATAGCCGAAGATCATAGCCAGTACGATGAACAGCAGGGAAATCATTGCGGTGGCGAGGTTGGCGTCGAGCTGGGCGCCCTCAAGAACCTTGCCTGCTGCATTTGTCGAACCGAAAGTACCTGCGACGATCGAAGCGAATGCCGCAACGACCAGGAGCAGCGTGAGGTAAGAGAAGATGATGAAAAGTCTCTTTGCCGTCTTGCCCATGGACCCCGCGATAACTTCGCCGATGGACTGGCCTTTGTGGCGGACGGAAGCGAACAGTGCACCAAAGTCATGTACGCCGCCGAAGAAAATGCCGCCGATGATAACCCATAACAGAACAGGGACCCAGCCGAAGGCCGCTGCCTGGATAGGACCGTTGATGGGACCTGCGCCGGCGATCGATGAGAAGTGGTGTCCCATCAGAACGGGTGCCTTTGCAGGAACGTAGTCAACGCCGTCTTCCAGTTCGTGAGCGGGCGTTTTGCGGCTCGGGTCGATGCCCCACTCTTTTGCAAGCCATCCGCCGTAGAGGATGTAGCCTGCAAGCAGAGCCACAACTGAAACAATTAGGATCAATGCTGCGTTCATAGTTTTCCTCCTATAATAATTATTTGTACTATCGGGCTTTGCATTCCACCTTATGCAAAGCCCGTGATAGCCTATGCGTAAAGCTCTTTGTAACCGCGTGCGCCGCGGCGCACGTCGTCAAAGGTCTTCTTGTACAGCTTTTTCAGCTCACGTCCCGCCGAATTCGTAAAGACGCTCTCCGTCTCCATGTCCGCGACGACGAGATGCCCCTCCGCGTGACCGCGGATGGAGAACAGGTATCCTTTGTCGAAGCTGAATCTCCGGATCTCCCGGATGACATCCTCCGATGGCCTGCGGCGGCAGAGCACCGCAAACGTCAGATAGGAATACATGTGATCCTTCTCCGGGTATTTTTCATTCTTCCGGACAAGAACCGGCTCCATATAATCTGTCATGATCCGGCGGATATCGTCCAGCAGTTCCTTTGTACAGGTATCAGCATCCGTAAAGAAAATATACTCGAAGGCCTTCACGCTCCAGAGCTTTGCCTTTTTTATCAGGACATATTTTTCCCCCAATGAGGAGAAAGAGCCGTAGGCCGGATAGGTGCGGTTCTCGAAGAGGTAATCTTTTTGGATGTCAAAGGATCCCGCATATTTTGCGAGAATGACGTCCAGATAAGCATCAAGCTCTGTCAATGTCTATGCTCCGAACGGCGATTCGCCGAAATCTTTTGGTATACAAACAGTTTATAATTATTTAATAAATCGTTCTCATTTTACAATACTCACTGTCATAAAAGCAATCATCCATCGGCCTGTTTTTTGAAAAACGACAGACAGTTTTTATCAAAATTCATCAGAGCCGGGGATTGAACAGGACTCTGTTGACGTAGTATTCTAAATAAAATATGTTGCAGAGTAAATGCATGCACACATTGCATGCACACATTGCATACACACATCCGGAGGAATATCAGCAGCGGGAGCAGGCAATTCACTGCGGTCAGGAGGAAATTATATGAGCATTCAACGAATCGGTTTCATCGGAACAGGGATTATGGGATCTGCGATGGCGGGGCATCTCATCGACGCCGGCTATGAGCTGCAGGTTTACAACCGCACGAAGGAAAAGGCGGAAAGTCTCATCGCACGCGGCGCGAAGTGGTGTGAGAGTGCCGGCGCCTGCGCAAGGGATGTGGACGTCGTCATCACCATCGTCGGATATCCGAAGGACGTCGAGGAGACTTACCTCGGCGCGGACGGGATCGTAAACAACGCTGCGGAGGGAACCTATATCATCGACATGACGACTTCCTCGCCGGCGCTTGCAAAGAGGATCTACGCAGAGGCCAAAAAGAAGGGCCTTCATGCGATCGACGCGCCGGTCACCGGCGGTGATTTCGGAGCCAAGGCAGGGACGCTCACGATCCTCGTCGGCGGAGACGAGGAGGACTTCAATGCCGTTAAGCCGGTATTTGAAGCCATGGGCAAGAATATCGTTTACTACGGCGAAGCAGGCAACGGTCAGCATCTGAAGATGTGCAACCAGATCGCACTTGCGGGATCGCTCGCCGGTGCGCTGGAGGCGATCCGCTATGCGGACGCGGCCGGCCTTGACCGCAAAAAGATGGTGGAGACGGTCGCCACCGGCGCTGCCGGTTCCGTCCAGCTGACGAACGTCGCCGCAAAAGTCATTGATACGGATTACGCGCCGGGCTTTTTGATGAAGCATTTTATCAAGGACATGAACCTTGCGGACGAGGAAGCGAAGGAGAGAGGACTTACGCTCGACATCCTGGAGCTGGTCAGGGACAACTGCACCGACCTGGAGAAGGAAGGCTTCGGCGAGGAAGGCACGCAGGCGCTGTACCGGCACTACCTGCCTAAGTGAGAGCGGAGGAACGAGGATGCTGCTAAGACCCAGGCCGCTGATTGCGGACGCGCTTCTGGAACAGATCGAGGAGGAGTTCCGAAGCAGCCAAAAGTTTGAAAAATACCGGGTGAGCGGGAAGGCGATCTTTTTCCCGTCAGGTTTTGCCTGGAAGTACCTGCCGCTCTCCGAGATCACGCAGATCAAACGTGTCGTGCGTCTCATCGAATCGGAGAACGGCGTGTGCCCGTACGCGGAAGAGGCGCCGGGGCTCAGGATCCATTTCCGGGACCAGACTGACATTCTGGAAGTCGCGAAGGAAAAGGGCGTCGGAAAGTTCCTGCAGGCGCTGACGGAGGGAAACCCGTCGTGTGTGGTTTCTTAGTGACAGGGAGGATTTGATATGGCATGGAAAGCATACATCAAAGACAGGATCGTCGCGGATCCGAAGGAGGATTATAAGAACGCGGAGCGGTACGATCAGTACCGCGTCAGCGACACCGCAGTCTATTTCCCGCGCGAGAAGTATATGCTGCTTTCGGATATCCGCCGCGTGTGGATCCAGCCGACCGTGCTGAACGTGATCGGCTGCTGCGGCAAGGGACTTCCGATATCGGCGGTCTGCCTGGATTACGACACAAAGGACATCGTGAAGCTCACGGTCGAGAAGAAGACGGATGCGGAGGCGTTTGTGGAAGCGATCCTCAAAAAGAATCCGCAGATCGAAAAGATCGAATGGGCAAAGGGCTACCGCGCACCTGCGTTTTTGCGGGAGGAGGCGCTCTGAGAGATTTCTGCCCCTGTAAAGTGGCGGATCAGTTTTCAGCGAAAAAATGTGACAGGACAAATGCGCTGCGTTCGTCAAAGAACGAGCGCATTTTTTCTGCGCCGACAACGAACGACGTGGCATCCGTACCGAAGAACCTGTCATTCCGAACCGCCATCTGCAGCGTCATCCTTGCATAATAATCGTCGATGAAGGTATCGACGCGCGCCGGCGAATAGACCTCCGCACTCATTTCGCGGAGCACCGCTTCAAATTCCGCGCGGAAGCCGTCATTCCGATAGAGGTTTGCAAACATCCCGTCACGCTCCAGCACGTAAGCGAGCGTATCGTGTTCCGTCAGGTCCTGCGTGAAGCCGCCGCTGTTGACGTCGAACAGCATGAAACGCCACTTTGTGTCCTCAAAGGCGCCGGCGCCTTTTTCGCGGCTGCGCCACATCGCGATGTTCTGTCCCGGCCAGTCCACGCACCGCGCGGCGTAAATAAGGGCAGCGTAGTAATCGATCAGACTGTCCATGTCGACCAGCTCCTGCGCCTTTTGGTAATCCGCGGGATTCGTCATATCATATGTGTCGAAGAATGAGAGCAGGTCTTCATAGAGCCGGAAATCGCCCTCGATCCCCTCTTCCAGAAGGTTGTCCTTGATGATGACGGCGTTGCTTTCATGGACACCGAAGTGTCTCTGCAGATACTGGGCGTCCTGTTTTTCGGCGATCTGGCAGACGCCCCAGTATTCGCCGTCCAGGAATACGGCGCACGGACGGTACGAGATCGTCGCAATGTTTCTTCCGTGCAGCAGGGCGGAGAGCAGGTAATCGTGCAGGACGGTGACATAGTCATTGCCGCCGGCGAACAGCGTAAAGCGTTTCGGAAGGTATCCCGTGCCGAACAGATCCGCTCCAAAATAACCTGTCCCGTCGTAACGCTTCCGCGCGTAGAGGTTAAAGCTCCGCGGGACGAATCCCCGGCTGCTGTTTCCCTGTATGCGGATCCCGGCGTCCTGCGACAGAAGGAGCGCATGCGCCTCATCAAAGATCTGCACGCAGACCGGGCGCTCCCAGCGCATTCCCTTCATGCGGTAGTTGGCCTCCCAGAAGAGGTAGTTTTTGTTCTCCTCCTGGTCGCCGTCGGCCATGTATTCGTCATAGACGCTGCCGAGCACGTAGATGCCGGTGTCGTAATCAAAAAACGAGGCGGGGTCTGAGAGGAGGGAAACGACCGGGAGACCGCTGTAGGCCGGTCTGTTCTGGTATCCCACAAAATAGGAGCCGGAAATGACCTCGTGTGATACGCCCTGCGGATCGATCCATACAGCGCGCACAATCGTGCACTTGTCGATGGGATGATCCGGTACGACATAGCCGGGCGCATCCATCCAGGTGTACTCCGCGATCTCTTCCGTGCGGAAGCCTACAGAGACGTCTTCGCGCAGCGCATGTACATTGTCGTGCATGGAAGCATCCTCGATCCGGATCGGCTGTGTGTAGGGAATGGAATCCTTGCCGGGGACGCTGCCGTCCAGCGTGTAGTATACAGCGCCGCCTTCCATTCCCCTGCCGCGGAGGATCTCCAACGCAAAGGGTTCGTCATAAAAGCCGGGCGCTGCGGAAAACGCCAGGGTCCCGGGGGCTTCGGCGGACAGGATCCGGTTCGCATCCGCCCGCATCCGCGTCTCGCCGTCGGCGATGGCGGTGTAGCCGGCCCTGATGCCTGCGGCGGAATCCGTAGGAACCGGGTCGGAGGTGGTGCCCCCGGTTGCGGTCTTTACTGCGGCGGCATCCGCGAAGCGCCTGCGTCTTCCGTCTTCGTTGTCATAGTATAGATAGTTGCCGTCGGTGCTGCTGCGTCCGACGCTCTCGTGCTTTGTCATGCGCGGGATGGGAAAGGCATCCGCCGCCGTGCCGTCCGCAGCCGTGAGGTAAAGCGTCTCGCCTGTGCGGAGAGAAAAGCTGCAGAGATAGTCGCCCTGCGCATAGGCGCTCTTTGCCCCGTCAATGGCAAGACGCTCACCCGGCAGAAGGACCACTTCGGGAAGGCGGTAGCGGAACAGGGCGGAGACATCGTCGGATACATAGTAATCCGACAGGAGGACCTGCGAAGCGCCGGCATTTTTCAGGACAAAGAAATCCCCCTCCTGTTTCGTATAGATCTCGTCGATCAGAAGTCCCTCCGGCAGGGGATTTTCGGGAGCTTTGTCTGAAGCCGCCTCGGAAAGCCCGTCCAAGGGCAGAAGGCGTTCTGCGGCAGCAGCGGTATCCGAGAGGTCCGCTGCGGCCTTTGCCGCGATGATTTCCGCGTTTGCCAAGAGCCGCTCCGCGGCGCCGCTTCCTTTGCGCAGTACGGCCGCCTCGTGCACCTCATCGCGGGCGCCGAGTATCACGGCCTGTACCTGCTGCGGCGCGAAGGCATCTGCGGAATAGGAAGTAAGATACGCTCTCAGGCGGGATCGGTATTCCGGTGATGCCATGACGTGCGCAAAAACGCTCTCCTTAGCGTAGCCGCTGCCGGACATCAGGAGCTCCAGCGCGTTTTCGCCGCACCCTTCAAAGAAGGAAAACAGTGAGCTGTCGTGATAGATCAGGGAATCCTTCCCGACAAAGAAGCGGAGCCGTCCGTCACTGTAGGGGTTTCGCTCCTCCCGCACAAGGCTCCGCCAGGCAAGGAAGCCCATCTGCGGCCAGTCGGTGCGATTCAGCAGGATATTAAGCGCGCAGCACTGCAGGTAGCTGTCCATGTCGACCTGATCCTCCAGGCGCGCGCGGTTTTCGGGAAGGGAGAGGTCTTCGAGAAACAGCTCGAGTACCCCAGCGTCCGCAAGGACATCGGTCTCCGCGCCCTCGAAGTGTTCGCAGTCCGCGGCGTCCGTGAGGTGAAATCGGTCCGCGAGCATCGAATCGGAGAAGACTTCCCCGAGATCCGCGATGTCGTAGAAAATCCCGTTATAGAAGACGGTGCAGGGCATGCTGTGCAGGCTCCCGGTAAAATCTGTCTTACCTGCGAGACGGCTCGCCGCAATGCTGCGGATCTGCGTGCCGTGATACCGGAGGTCGTCCCGTCCGCCGCAGGAAAGGAGAAGCTGCTTGTGCTCGTAGACCTGCGCTGTGGGGCTGGCCTGACTGTGCCATTCCGGAAAAGAGAGAGGGATCTTGTTGAAGAGCGGGTCATATTCGTAACCGGCGATGATCCGGATGGAAGCGGTCTCGGAGGATACGATCATGTCATCGCCGGTACCGAGTCCAACATCCTGGTCCGCCAGGACCGTTCCGTCCCCTGCAAAGACAGTGAGGTGTCCGGGAACCGGCGCGCGGACGCTGTCTGCGGGGTCATAGAGCGGTTCCTTGTCGCACAGAAGACTGACATACGGGAGCGCGCCGTCGGCAGTCAGGTCGCCGATCAGATAGGTGGCCTCCGTGGGAGCCGAGAATACGCCGTCCAGGCACACGGACGCGCGCACGGCAAAAAGCTGCGGCCCCTTCTTTTCGGAGAGATCAGCGTCTGCAAAAAGACTCCCGCCCGTGTAAAGGTGCGAGGATAAGTCCGGCGTGGTGCCGTCCAGCGTGTAGTAGATCTTTGCGCGAAGGGGCAGGTCCGGTGACTTTTTCAAACGGACCTGCGGAAGCGATTTGTAGTGACCGGTCGGCGCGGAAAAAGAGACCGGGTCCGACATTGCCGCATCCGCATCGCCGCGTCCCCAAAAGACGGCGGCGCCTGCAAGGCACAGGATCAGGGACACAAGGATAAGGATGCGATTTCTTTTGGAAAGCATGTGCTTACCCCAGGTTTTCTCCGGACTCGGAGATCCAGTTCACGGCGGTGACGCCGGGAATGAGGGAGAGCTTTTCGCACAGGGCGGTCGTATCCGCTTCCTTCAGACGCACCTCCATGATGAATTCCTGATGCGTTTTGTCAAGGCCGGAGGAGCGGAAACGGAAATCCTTCGTATGCACAGAGAGGACCTCGCGGAGCACCCCCGCATCGATGGGATCGGCGCCGCCCCTCACGATATAGAGATACTTCGGCCGCATGGCCGGAAGGAGCGATGCGCAGATGATGAGGATCCCGATAAAGAGCGTCGTCACGACGGCGAGGCGGAAATTCTGCGAACCGACACAGAGTCCCTCCGTGATCGCAAAGAACAGGAAGATCGTATCGCGGCTGTCCTTGATGGCCGTGCGGAAACGCACGATCGAGAGCGCGCCGACCATGCCGAGCGAGATCACGATGTTGCTGCTGATCATCAGCATGATGACAACCGAAATAAGGAGCGTCGTGATGAGCGAGACGGCAAAGCGCCGGTTGAACTGTACGCCGTTTACGCTCCGGCAGCTCACGTAATAGCACAGGGCAATAATGAGCCCGATGCAGAGACCGCCCAGCATGATGAGCAGGATGGACTGCACGCCGAGACTTAAGTTGTTCGTATAGAAAATCCGCAGGATATCTTCTTTTGACATAGGGCACCTCTCCCTTGTGCGGCGCGTGGCCGCAGGCTGTATCAGCCGTCAAACAGCCGGTACAGAGGCCGGCTCTCGCTGTATTTGCTGAACGCGGTCTGCGTCAGCTGAAACGGCCGGAGCACCTTTGCAACCTGCTCCGGAAGCACTTCGTTATATTTTACCTCCAGCACGATGGCATCGCGCAGGACAGGGACCATGAACGGCGCTTCCTCGTACAGCGATCGCGCACCCTCTGATGCGCGGATATCGGAGTCGAAAGTGATGCGTGTATCGCCCGCCGGATGTACAAATGCCAGCCTGTTGTAGGTAACGAGAACTGTGGGGCGATAGCACCCGAGCGCCATTGTCTCATAAAAAATGCCCGCTTCACGCACGTTGTCCAGCCGGTGTAGGAGCGGCGAATAATCCCCCGACGAAAGGGCCTCGGCCTCCTCCCTTGAGACAGTCACAGACAGCTTTTCGGAGTGCGCGCCGCGCTTTTTCTTGATCTCCAGCTTACAGGAAGGCGCATCAGCGTCATAGGTCCGGAGCCGGATCTTGCGGCGAACTTCGACGCCGGCGAGCTTTTCCGAATAATCCCGCTGGTTCAGGGAATCAAAATACAGGCTTCTCACCGGATAGCCTGCATCGCCTCCGTGCGCATCCCGCACAAGGACGCGGGAGATTCTCTCCCTGAGCGCTGCGGCATCCGCGTGCGAAAGCACATATTTCTGCTCGCTCCGGCTGACCGTAAGGAGCTGTGTTGGCACTTCTTCCATTGCGGCGGACATATGATTCATTATAGCATACCTGTGTATAATAAGAGCGTCGGCCGGATGACCGAAAAACTGAGAAAACCCGTTGGAGGAGACAGGATGAGAGCATATGAACGGTTTATGAGTTATGCAGCGGTGCACACGACTTCCTCGGAGGAGAGCGGCACACACCCGAGTTTTGCAGGGGAGTGGGATCTTGCACGGCTCCTGAACAGGGAGCTTATTGCGCTGGGACTTGAAAATGTGCGGACGGACGAACACTGTTATGTCTATGGGGAACTGCCCGCATCAAAGGGATGCGAGAGAGCGCCGGCGCTTGGTCTCATCGCACATATGGACACATCGGACGCGGCCTCCGGAAAGGACGTAAAGGTCCTGGTTCATGAGAATTACGACGGGAAGGACTTTGCGCTCCCCTCGGGGCGGGTATTTACTGTGGCGGCATTTCCCTTCCTGAAGCGCTTTGCGGGGGAGACGCTTCTGACATCCGACGGCACGACGCTCCTGGGGGCGGATGACAAGGCCGGCATCGCGGAGATCATGACTGCACTGGAGGAGCTGCAGCGCGGGGAGATTCCGCACGGACCGCTCCGCATCTGCTTTACGCCGGACGAGGAGATCGGCGAGGGAGCGGATCTGTTTGACGTGAAGGGATTCGGCGCAGCGTTTGCATACACCGTCGACGGGGGTGATGTCGGCGGGATCGAGTACGAAAACTTCAACGCCGCATCCGCCGAAGTGGTGCTGCACGGCGTCTCCGTCCACCCGGGCTCCGCAAAGGACATCATGTTAAATGCCGCAAAGCTCGCCATGGAATACCAGTCGCTCCTGCCCGCGGACGAGTGCCCGGAGAAAACGCAGGACCGGGAGGGTTTCTTTCATCTGACGGACATAAGCGGAACGGTGTCGGAGGCGAGACTGAAATACATCATCCGGGATCACGACAGGGAAAAATTTGAAAAGAGAAAAAAACAGGCAGCGGATGCTGCCGAAAAAATGAATGAAAAATACGGTGACGGCACTGCGGAGATTTCGATCAGGGACCAGTATTACAACATGATCGAAAAGATACGCCCGCACATGCATCTTATAGAAAACGCGCAGGCGGCAATCCGCGATGCCGGCCTTGAACCCTTCAGCGAGCCGGTGCGCGGCGGAACGGACGGCGCGCGGCTTTCCTTCATGGGACTCCCGTGCCCGAATCTCGGGACAGGGGGCTTTAACTTCCACGGGGAATATGAATGCATCACGGCGGAGCGCATGGACCGGGCTGTCCAGGTCATTTTAAACATTGTGCGGCGCTACGCGGATCAGGCAATGGAGTACTTGTCTCTGTAGAAGTCATAGGTCTCGCGGAATTCCGGGTTATCCATCGTCCGGACCTGCCGCAGGTATTCGTGCGGATCATACTCGGAGCTTCCTGATTCGAGGACGGCGATCGCGATGTTGGAGCAGTGGTCGGAGATTCGCTCACAGTTGTTCAGGATATCGGAGAGAACAAAGCCCCTTTCAATCGTGCATTCGCCGCTCTCGAGGCGGTCGACATGGCGCAGACGGATCGCTTCGGTGAGCAGGTCGATGACCTGCTCGAGCGGCTCGACACGCGCCGCAAGCTTCCTGTCGTTTTCCGTGAATGCCCTGACCGCGAGGGAGACGACTTCCTCCACGGCGTTTTTCAGGACCGTGAGCTCACTGATGGAGGCCTCGGAGAATGTGAGCGTTTTTTCGTGCATCTCTTCTGCGGATTCACTTAAGTTGAGTGCATGGTCGCTGATCCGTTCATAGTTGCCGATCGTATGCAGCATCTTCGCCGCCAGATCCTTGTCCTGTTCCGATAATTCGCTCCCGAAAAGGCGTACCAGATAGCTGCCCAGATGGTCTTCGTATGTGTCGGCTTCGCTCTCCATCTCCCGGATGGAATCAGAGAGAGTGCCTGAATAGGAGAAAATGTTGGAGAGGGCCTTTTCGACGGAGCTCCCCGCAAGCTGCGCCATTTCGGCGGAGAATTTCACACACTCGGATATGGCAATGGAGGGCGTTTCGAAAAGACGCTCGTCCAGGAATGCGATGCGTTTCGGCTCTTCCGTGGGGATGGCGCTGGAAGCGATCTTTACGAGCAGGCCGGTAAAGGGCAGGAGCAGGATCGTTGTTCCGATATTAAAAATACTGTGGCAGAGCGCGATGCCCACCGGATCAATGGCGCGATCCGCAAAGGAAAAGTCAAAGATGGAGTGAAGCGTGTAGTACAGGAGCATGAAGACTCCTGTGCCAATCAGGTTGAAGGACAGATGGATTACAGAGACGCGCTTTGCATTTTTGCTGACACCGATGCTGGAGAGGATCGCGGTCGCGCAGGTGCCGATATTCTGGCCCATGATGATGGGAATGGCCATCCCGAAGGTGATGCTGCCCGTCATGGAAAGCGCCTGCAGCATGCCGACGGATGCGGCGGAGCTCTGGATCACGGCGGTGACGACAAGGCCGGTGAGGATTCCGGCGACGGGATTGCGGAATGCCGTGAGGATCCCGGCAAACGCCGGGGAGTCCGCGAGCGGCGCCACAGATCCGCTCATGAGCATCATTCCGTACATCAGGATGGAGAACCCGAGAAGGCTGTTTCCGATATCCTTTTTGCGGGACGCCTTCGCGATCATCATGAGGCAGATGCCGACAAAGGCCAGCACGGGCGAGAATGACTCTGGCTTTAACATGCGCACAAAGAGATTGTCCCCGGAGAGGCCGACCAGGCTCATGATCCAGGCCGTGATGGTTGTTCCGACATTGGAGCCCATGATAACGGCCACCGTGTTTGAGATATTCATGAGGCCGGAGTTGACAAGGCCGACCAGCATGACGGTCACCGCAGAGGAGCTCTGCACGGCGATGGTGACAAGGCACCCGAGCAGGAGCCCGGAGAAGCGGTTCTTCGTCATCCGGTTGATGACCTCTTCCATGCGTTTTCCGGCGATTCGCTCCAGACTGCGGGACATCTGGTTCATCCCGTAGATAAAAAAGGCGAGACCGCCGAAGAGTGTAAAGACTGAAAAAATATCCATATCAGATACTCCTGACAAAAACTTCTATAAAAATAATTCCCGAAATTACACCAAATTTATCATATCATGAGACAAGGCGGGAGAATGTGTAAAATCCATGAAAAATAGGAGATCAAAAAACTGTTGACAGGGGCAATTTATCGTGGTAGCATGGTAGCATGTTAGCAGAGTAAAGCAAACAAAGAAAGGACACATGCCATGAGGCGCTGTTCCATGCAGTTCCATCATCACCATACAGCCAGGCGGAATGCGAAGGATTTCCATTGATACGAAGGAATGAGACCGCAAGTTGCCGCCTGTTCGTTTTTCGGACAGGCATTTTTGTTTTCGGAACAAAGCATAGAAGATACGGAAAGGAATCCGGGAGGTAGAAAATGAAATCCATGAAAAGATTAGCGGCAATGATTCTGGCAGGGGCTGTGATGACGATGACATTTACGGCCTGCGGCGCTCCAGCGCCGGCGGCGGAACCGGCGCAGAGCGCGGCGACCGCCGCAGAAGAGACGCAGGAGACGGCGCAGCCGGAGAAGGTAGATCTTGCAAATGCGACCGGGAGGCTTAAGACCATTCTGGAAAAGGGCGTCATTCAGGTCACGACTGAGCCATATTTCCCGCCCAATGAATTCATCGATCCTTCCAAGACAGGGCAGGATCAGTACGTCGGCTCAGACATGGAACTCGCGAAGCTGATCGCGGAGCGCCTGGGCGTGAAGCTGGAGATCATTCCGCTGGAATTCGGTCCGACGATCAGTTCCGTCGTGGAAGGAAAATATGACCTTGCGATCTCGGCGCTGGCCTACACGCCGGAGCGGGCGGAGGCGCTGGAGCTCTCCAACGGGTACCACTTCACGGATGCCAGCAAGAACTACGGCCTCCTGATCCGCACCGAGGACAAGGACAATATCAAAGGCCCCGAAGATCTCGCGGATCGCACGATCGTGACGCAGAGCGGTTCCATTCAGGAGGCGCTGGTCCTCGACCAGATCCCGAAGTACAAAGAATTCAAGCGTGTCAGCAGCATGAGTCCCGATGCGTTCCTCTCCGTGCAGGAGGGCAAAGCGGATGCGGCAGCAGTCGCGACGACAAACGCGCAGCTCTATGTCGACAACAACCCGGACTGCGGCATGATGATCGTCGACTCCTGGTACTTCACGATTGACGAGAAGTTCGGCGGGACCAGGTGCGGTGCGCCGAAGGGCGAGACGGACCTCATCAATTTCGTGAACGAGATCATCGCGGAGCTCAACGAGTCCGGCCAGTACGACAAGTGGTATGATGAATATGCGGAATATGCCGCATCGCTCGGACTGTAAGGCGAAAGACGCGGCACCGGCTTGTAACCGGACAGCGGAAACGGGAGGAAAGCGCGCCGCGCTTTCCTCCGTGTGTGTGATAAGAGACTTCAAAGGAGAGGCGGGAACATGATTGACAAGATAATGCGGATCCTGAACAGGTACGGCTATGTCTATCTGCAGGGATTGTGGGGGACGATCTGGCTCTCGGTCGTGACGATTACGTTTGCCACGGTACTGGGGACGGTCATTGCCCTCATCAAAATGTCAAAGATCAAACCGGCGCAGTGGGTGATCAATATTTACATTGAAATCATCCGCGGCACGCCGATGCTTCTGCAGATGTATTTCTTCTGGCTCGTGCTGCCGAAATACATGCCGTTTGAGGTCTCGGATACCCAGAGCATCCTGGTGGCGCTCATCCTGAATGCGAGCGCCTATATCGCAGAAGTGATCCGCGCGGGAATCCAGGCGGTCGACGGCGGCCAGACAGAGGCTGCGCTCTCCCTTGGACTCAGCTCCCGCAATACGTTTTTCCGCGTCGTACTCCCGCAGGCGGTCAAAAACATCCTGCCTGCAATGGGCAATGAGTTTATCGTGATGATCAAGGAAACGGCGCTGGCATCGACCTTCTTCATCCCCGAACTGATGACATCCTATAAGACGGTGCAGTCGGCGACATTCCTGCCGATTCCGGCGCTGACCATCGCCGGCGTCATCTACCTCGTGCTGACATTCATCCTGACGCGCGGCATCGGTGTACTGGAAAGGAGGCTCAGGTCCAATGAGCGATAACATCACGATTCAGGGCAGCCCTATGGAACAGTGGAAGCCCATTATAAAGGTGGAGAATCTGCATAAGTCCTTCGGCAGCGTCGAGGTCCTGAAGGGAATCAGCACGACGTTCTACGAAGGGGAGACCGTTGCGATCATCGGCGCGTCCGGCGGCGGCAAGAGCACGTTCCTTCGGTGCATCAACCGGCTGGAGCAGCCGACAAAGGGGAGGATCCTCTTTGACGGCGCGGATCTTGCGGACAGGAAAACGGATATTGCGAAGTACCGCCAGCGCATCGGCATGGTGTTCCAGCATTTCAATGTCTTCCCGCATCTGACCTGCATCGACAATATCACGCTGGCGCCCGTCCTTGAGAAAAAGATCCCGAAGGAAAGAGCACAAAAGCAGGCGGAGGAGCTCCTTGCACGAGTCGGACTCTCAGACAAGCGGGATGAATATCCCACGAGACTCTCCGGCGGCCAGAAGCAGCGTCTTGCGATCGTGCGCGCACTGGCAATGGAGCCGGAGGTGATGCTCTTCGATGAGCCGACGAGCGCACTCGATCCCGAGATGGTCAAGGAAGTCCTCGACGTCATCAAGTCGCTGTCGGAGTCCGGCATGACAACGCTGATCGTCACGCATGAGATGGGCTTTGCACGCGAGGTGGCCGACAGGCTTCTGTTCATCGACGAGGGCGTCATCTGTGAGGAGGGATCTCCGAAGCAGGTCCTGGATCGCCCGCAGAATGAAAGGACGCGTCAGTTCCTGAGCAAGGTGCTGTAAGATCGCACAGGGAAGACGGAAAGGAAAAAGAGATGGAAAAGAGCAGGGAACTTCAGCTGATCGAAAGCGTGATAGAGGACAGGGCCGCAAAGCTCCTTGAGGCGAATGCGTGCATTCATGATTATGCGGAGCTCTCCTACGAGGAGGTGCAGTCTGCGGCGGTCCTGACAAAGATTCTCCGGGAAGAGGGCTTTACCGTCAAGGAGGGGCTGGCAAAGATGCCGACCTGCTTCACGGGGACATGGGGAACCGGAAATCCCGTTGTCGGCTTCCTCGGGGAATTTGACGCGCTGGACAAGCTGAGTCAGGAGAGCGGGAATCCTGTGCGCAGCCCGCTGCAGGAAGGGGCACCGGGACACGGCTGCGGCCACTGCTGTCTCGGGACGGGAGCGCTCGGCGCCGCGATCGCGCTGAAGGAGTACCTGTCGGCGCAGGGCCTGAGCGGTACGGTCATTTATTACGGGTGTCCCGCAGAAGAGGGTGCGGGCGCAAAGCAGTTCATGGCGCGCGCGGGTCTTTTTGACTGCTGTGACTTTGTCTACACCTGGCATCCCTCGGCGTTCAACGAGATCTCCCCGGATTCCTCCACGGCCATCATGGGCGCGAATTTCGAATTCCGCGGCGTCACGGCGCACGCGGGAGGATCTCCCTGGGCGGGGCGGAGCGCACTGGATGCGGCGGAGCTGATGAATGTCGGCTGCAATTACCTGCGCGAGCACATCAGGGACGGCGAGAGAGTCCATTACGCATACGGTGATGCCGGCGGGACTGCGCCGAACGTCGTGCCGGACTATGCGCGGATCAAATATGAAGTGCGTTCGCCGAAGGTCGCGCAGGTGAAGGAGCTGTTCGAGCGCGTCGTACATGTCGCGGAGGGCGCGGCACGCATGACGGACACGCAGATGACCTGTGAGATGACGATGGCGTTTTCCGATTCGCAGAACAATACGGTGCTCGGGAGAATTGCGGACAGGGCACTGCACGAAGTCGGCGCCCCGGAGTGGACACAGGAGGACTACGACCTCGCGCGGCGATTCACCGAATCCTACGACGAGAATTCCAAGGAGAGCGTCCGCGAGGAGCTGCGGGAGAGATTTGGAGACGCGGCGCTTCCGGAACTCCTAAACAAGCCACTGTGCAGTGTCGTCCTGCCGTATAATCCCTCGGCAGGGAGGGCAAAGGGCGGTTCGACCGATGTCGGAGACGTGACGTATACCGTTCCGACCTGCGAGGTCCATGTTGCGACCTATGCAATGGGAACAGTGGGACATACCTGGCAGCTCGCCGGACAGGCGGGGAGCCCGATCGGCGAGAAGGGGCTTCTCGCGGCGGCAAAGGTGATGGCGCTCGCTGCGGTCTATACGATGCAGGATCCCGCCGCCATGCAGGCGGCGAAGGAGGAGACGCTTCGCAGAAACGGCGGAAAGTATGTCTGCCCTCTGCCGGACAGTGTGGATCCGCCGGTCGGGAAATATTGATCCGGGTACGGTTCATCGCGTTCATCACAGTAATTTTCGCGTATATCTTCACTGCCGGCGGTGTTATACTGAAAGCCGGCAGTGTTTTTTATATGTCATAGAATCAGGAGGATATCTCATGAGCGAAATGCAGTCTGTCGTTCCCGCATTTGACGCGAGATCGCGCTACTACACATCCGGTCGCAGCATGGTGTTCGGCAAAAACGGTATGGTCTGTGCCTCACAGCCGCTGGCGGTGCAGGCGGGAATCGAGATCATGAAAAAGGGCGGAAACGCGATCGATGCGGCCGTGGCGGTCGCCGCCTGCATGCCGGTCCTGGAGCCGGTTTCCAACGATGTCGGAAGCGACGCATTCGCCATCGTCTGGACAAAGGGCGAGCTGATCGGGCTCAACGCGAGCGGCAGGGCGCCGATGGGGATCACGGCACAGGCTGTACGCGAGCAGGGATTTGAGGAGATGCCCAAGAGAGGATGGATCCCGGTCATGGTACCCGGCGCGCCGTCGGCGTGGGCAGCACTGAACAAACGCTTCGGGAAACTCCCGCTGACCGAGGTCATGGCACCCGCGATCCGCTATGCGCGGGAGGGTTATCCCGTGCAGACAGTGACCTCCATTATCTGGGAGGATACATGGAACGAGCTTTCGAAGAAGACGGAGCCCTGTCACAAGGCGTGGAAGGAGATGTTCTCCGTCGGCGATCACGCGCCGCGCCCGGGCGAGATCTGGAAGAACGAGGAGCTGGCGCAGACCTTGGAAAAGATCGCGCAGACAGACGCAGAGGCTTTTTACCGCGGAGAGCTTGCGGACGCGATTGACGCGTTTTCCAGGGAGACCGGCGGATACATCCGAAAGAGCGATCTGGAGACCTATGAGCCTGCATGGGTCACACCGATTCACACAAATTACCGGGGTTACGATGTCTGCGAGATCCCTCCGAACGGCATCGGCATCATTGCGCTCATGACGCTCAATCTCCTGCAGGGTTTTGCGTTTTCGGAGCGGGATACCGTCGAGACGATGCACCGGCAGATCGAGAGCATGAAGCTCTGCTATGTAGACGGCAAGCGTTATGTCGCAGACCCGAAAGCGATGAAGGTGACTGTCGACGAGCTGCTCTCCATGGACTACGCGAAGACGCGCCGGGACCTGATCGGCGAAAAGGCGCTGGAACCCATGCCCGGCGACCCGAAGTGCGGCGGCACGGTCTACTTCTGCGCGGCGGACGGCGAGGGAAACATGATCTCGTACATCCAGAGCAACTACAACAATTTCGGTTCCGGCATCGTCATCCCCGGCACCGGGATTGAGCTGCAGGACCGCGGGGCAAACTTCTCGCTCGACGAGAACATGGAAAACTGCCTTGCGCCCGGCAAGAAATCCTTCCACACGATCATTCCCGGGTTCCTTATGAAGGACGGAAAACCGGTCGGACCGTTCGGCGTCATGGGCGGCTTCATGCAGCCCCAGGGTCATGTACAGGTCATGGCGAATACGCTGGACTTCCATATGAACCCGCAGCAGGCGCTGGATGCGCCCCGCTGGCAGTGGGTCGGAGGGAAGAAGATCCAGATCGAGAAGACCATGCCGAAGGAAATCATAGAGGGGCTGATCGCGCGCGGACATGAGATCGAAGTGATGGAGAGCTCCATCAAGATGGGCCGCGGCCAGATCATCTGGCGCCGGGAGGACGGTGTCCTGTGCGGTGCGACGGAGCCCCGTGCGGACGGCATTGTCGGCGCCTTCTGATCGGAGAGAACCAGGCATGTGAGCGGCCGCGGCGGAGTCAGCATCCGCCGCGGCCTTTTGCATGAATAAAAATGAATGACGTCTTGATATTCAAAATTTGAAAATTTTAAACAGAATGTTTAAATATTTATGCAAAATATTCTTGACTTTCGGGGGGCACGTGATATACTTGGCTTTGTTCGAAACCAAAAAGCTGCCCTGTGGCATACAATACGAGGAGGTAAGATTATGAAAAAAGCTTTGACTGGAATCCTGGCGGCAATGATCGCAGCCTGCGCACTGACTGCCTGTGCTACGGCACCTGCAGCGGCACCTGCGGCACCCGCAGCATCCGAAGCGGCACCTGCGGCATCCGAGGCGGCGCCCGCAGCTTCAGAAGCGGCCCCGGCCGAAGCGGCAGCATCCGCTGAGGCTCCCGCAGAGACGGCACCCGCAGAGGCACCTGCAGCGCAGATCGCGACGGCATCCGCCGGCAAGCTGACGATCGGCACGAGCCCTGACTTTGCACCGTACGAATTCTATCACATCGGCGCGGATGGCACGCCGGAGCTGGCAGGCTTCGATATCGCGCTCGGCAAGAAGATCGCCGAGGAGATGGGTCTCACCGCGGAATTCGTCCCGATCGCGTTTGACAGCATCCTTCTGGAGCTCCAGAGCGGGAACATCGATCTCGGCATTTCCGGATTCTCCCCGAGCCCGGAGAGAGCGCAGCAGTTCGATTTCTCCGACATCTATTACACCGGCGGCCAGAGCTTTGTCATCCTGGACGCAAACAAGGACAAGTTCACTTCCTATGACATCTTCAACAACGAGCATCTGCCGGTCGGCGCGCAGACAGGTTCCATCCAGATGGGCCTCGCCGAGGAGAATACGCCGGATGCGAACATCGTAGGCCTTGAGAAGGTCACGGACATCATCAACGAGCTCTTAAACGGCAAGCTTGACGGCGCATTCATCGAGACAGCGGTTGCGCTGCAGTATCAGAAGAACTATCCCGAGCTGAACGTGATCTGGGAAGTTCCTTATGATTCCGAAGGCAGTGCGGTTGCGGTGAAGCAGGGCAACAAGGAGCTCCTGGACGCAGTCAA
>CACZQP010000191.1 GCA_902783385.1 uncultured Lachnospiraceae bacterium
CGGACGACACGGTCATCGTTGAATTCGGCAACAACAAGAACTGCCGCATCCCCATGCAGAAAGCTGCAATCGTGCAGGCCGAGAAGCCGCAGGATGCCTACGCAGCAGAAGAGCCGAAGGCTGAGTAATCAGAATACGGTTTATAAAAAGAACGGCTGTCAAAGAGTCGAGTAGGGAAACCTACTCGACTTGTGTATATCCGTACACGGCAGATCGTCCTTCAGGTCTTTCATGAAATAGGAGGAAAAGATCATGAACAGTGACAGCGTAAAAAGCGGAGTTCAGCAGGCGCCTCACAGGAGCCTTTTCAACGCGCTCGGTTTTACGGCAGCCGAGAGAGAAAAGCCGCTGATCGGCATCGTCAGTTCCTATAACGAGATCGTGCCCGGGCACATGAATCTGGATAAGATCACAGAGGCAGTCAGGCTGGGCGTCGCAGAGGCCGGCGGCATGCCGGTCGTATTCCCGGCGATCGCGGTCTGCGACGGCATTGCGATGGGACATGCGGGCATGCGGTACTCCCTTGTCACGAGAGACCTGATCGCAGATTCCACGGAGTGCATGGCAAGGGCGCACGCATTCGATGCGCTCGTCATGATTCCGAACTGCGACAAGAACGTTCCGGGGCTTCTGATGGCTGCCGCGCGCATCAACGTGCCGACGATCTTTGTGTCCGGAGGAGCCATGCTCGCGGGACGCGTCGGAGGAGAGAAGCGGAGCCTCTCGTCCATCTTTGAGGCGGTCGGCGCCTATGAGGCCGGCAAGATCGATATGGACAAGCTCTGTGAGTTTGAGGAAAATGTATGTCCCACCTGCGGATCCTGCTCCGGCATGTACACGGCCAATTCCATGAACTGCCTCACCGAGGCAATCGGCATGGGACTAAAAGGCAACGGGACGATCCCGGCGGTCTACTCCGCGAGGATCCGGCTGGCGAAACTTGCCGGCAACCAGATCGTCGAGCTGTGGAAGAAGAATATCCGCCCGCGCGACATCATGACAAAGGAAGCGTTCGAGAATGCGATGACCGTCGACATGGCGCTCGGCTGCTCCACGAACACGATGCTGCACCTGCCCGCCATCGCGCATGAGGCGGGGATCGAGCTCGACATGGAATATGCGAACGAGATCTCGGCAAGGACGCCGAATTTGTGCCACCTTGCGCCTGCCGGGCACACCTATATCGAGGATCTGAATGCTGCCGGAGGCATCTATGCGGTCATGAAGGAGCTGACCAAGAAGGATCTTCTCCACCTTGACGGCATCACCGTGACAGGCCACACAACGGGAGAGAACATTAAGAACAGTGTCAACCTGGATCCGGAAGTCATCCGTCCGATTGACAATCCCTATATGGCCACCGGCGGCATCGCTGTATTAAAGGGTAATATCGCGCCTGAAACCGCAGTTGTAAAACGCTCTGCAGTACTCCCGGAGATGATGGTGCACGAGGGACCGGCCCGCGTCTTTGACTGCGAGGAGGATGCGATCAGCGCGATCAAGGGCGGAGATATCAAGCCCGGAGATGTCGTCGTGATCCGCTATGAAGGACCCAAGGGAGGTCCCGGCATGCGCGAGATGTTAAATCCCACTTCCGCGATCGTCGGCATGGGACTGGACTCGACGGTCGCGCTGATCACGGACGGCCGCTTTTCCGGTGCGTCACGCGGCGCTTCGATCGGACATGTATCGCCTGAGGCGGCAGTCGGCGGCCCGATCGCGCTCATCAGGGAGGGAGACACGATCCGGATCGACATTCCGGCGAACAAGCTGGACGTTCTTGTATCCGATGAGGAACTGGAAGAGCGCAGAAAGGCATGGAGACCGAAGGAGCCAAACGTAAAGGACGGCTACCTTGTACGTTATGCCTCCATGGTGACCAGCGGCAGCCACGGCGCCATCTTAAAGAGCAATTTATGATTCCGTTCCGGTCTGAAACGTTTTAACGGAGGATATTTTGTGAAACTCAGCGGTGCAGAGATTCTGATCGCCTGCCTCAAGGAGCAGGGCGTAGATACAGTATTCGGTTATCCCGGCGGAGCGATCCTGGACGTTTATGATGCCTTATACCGGCACAGGGGAGAGATCACGCACTACCTCACGAGCCATGAACAGGGCGCGGCGCACGCCGCAGACGGCTATGCCCGTGCTTCCGGCAAGGTAGGCGTATGCTTTGCGACCAGCGGTCCGGGCGCCACGAATCTCGTGACCGGCATCGCAACCGCATATATGGACTCTGTGCCGATCGTCGCGATCACCTGTAACGTATCGCTTCCGCTTCTCGGGAAGGACAGCTTCCAGGAGGTTGATATCACCGGCATCACCATGCCGGTCACAAAGCACGGCATTATCGTCAAACGCGTCGAGGACCTCGCGGACACGATCCGAAGGGCCTTTGCGATTGCCAGAACCGGACGTCCGGGTCCTGTCCTGGTAGATATCACCAAGAACGTCACGCAGACTGCCTGTGAGTATACGCCGGTCAAACCGCAGCGAGCGCTCCCCGTGAAGAAGCGCTACACGGAATCGGATCTGCAGCGCGCCGCAGACGCCATATGCCGCGCAAAAAGGCCGTTTATTTACGTGGGCGGCGGCGCGATCTCATCCGGCGCATCGTCGCAGCTTGCGCGATTTGTGGAGCTTGTGGACGCGCCGGTGTGCGACACCCTGATGGGAAAGGGGGCGTTTGACGGATCGGACGATCGCTATACCGGAATGATCGGAATGCACGGCACGCGCTCATCCAACTTTGGCATAAGTGAAAGCGACCTGATCATCGCGCTGGGGGCCCGCTTTGATGACCGCGTGATCGGGAGCTCCGGCACCTTTGTAGAAAATGCAAAGATCCTTCACATCGATGTCGATGTGGCGGAGATCAATAAAAACGTACAGGCGGATTATGCCGTGATCGGGGACTTAAAGGATATCCTGACGCAGCTCAACCGCATGATCCCGCAGCAGCGCCATGACAGATGGGTGCGGCATATTGCGCTCTACCGGAAGAAATATCCGCTGATGGACCCGGAAAAGAGCGGTGCGTTCTCCGGCCAGCTCGTCGTGAAAAAGCTGAACGCAAAGCTCCCTGCCGACAGTATCGTGACGACAGATGTCGGCATTCACCAGATGTGGACCGCGCAGTACTATACCTTCAGGAAGCCGCGGACCTTCATCAGCTCCGGCGGCCTGGGGACCATGGGATTCGGCCTGGGCGCTGCGATCGGCGCAAAGTGCGCGCATCCTGATCGCATCGTTGTAAACATCAGCGGGGACGGGTGCTTCCGGATGAACATGAACGAACTGGCTACCGCAAGCAGATACGATATTCCCGTGATCAATATTGTGATGAACAATCACGTTCTCGGAATGGTGCGGCAGTGGCAGAGCCTGTTTTATGAAAGACACTATTCGCAGACCGTGCTCGAGGACAAGGTGGATTTCTGCAAGGTGGCAGAAGGCCTGGGGTGCATCGCATTCCGCGCACAGACGCCGGAGGAATTTGACGCGGCGCTGGACCAGGCGCTTTCATCCGGGAGACCGGCCCTCATAGAGTGCCTTGTGGATCCTGACAGCGGCGCCTATCCGATGGTTGCGCCCGGCATGACGCTGATGCAGACATTTGACAAGAATATGACGAAATGACGGATACTGAGGATACGACAATATGACAAAACTGACCGAAAAACTGATGAAACTGGCATGCGCTCTGGCTGTCTCGGTGCTTTTATCTGCACCTCTTTGCGTAAGCGCGGCATCGCCCTTTGACGGAAAGGCGCCGGACTGTGACATCGTCTATGATTTCGGGGACGGACAGACCTTCCGCATCGGAAACGAGCTTGCGAAGTCCATGTGCGTCACAAATCCGGACGGGAGCTATTTTGTTGATCCCGCGACCGGGAAATATACGGTGGATCCGTGGAAGGTCCTTGGCTGCATTGAGGGGCTCAGGACGCAGTACAGCGGAAGGATGCACACGATGGATTTTGCGGCGACCAGGGGAGAGGTCGTAACGGTTAAGGGCGGCACGCAGTTTGCGCTCGATCCTGCGACGGAGCTGAACTATCTTTACAAGGCGATCGTTGAGGAGAGGCACGAGACGAGAACGGTCACCTACGGCATCGGCAGCACCTATGTGGAAGTTGATATGGGCGAACAGATGCTGTACTACTACCAGAACGGCATCCGCCTTCTCGAGACGCCGATCGTGACGGGAAATGTCGCATCCGGGAACGCGACGCCGACCGGCGTGTACTACGTCAACAACAAGCTGCGCAACACGACGCTCGTCGGCAGGGATTACCGGAGCTTTGTGAGCTACTGGATGGCGATCATCGGAAACAGCATCGGGATCCACGACGCAAACTGGAGATCGAGCTTCGGCGGTTCGATCTACCAGACCTCCGGATCGCACGGCTGCATCAATATTCCGCCCGCAAATATGCCGGCAATCTATGAGGCGGTCGCAGTGGGAACGCCGGCTGTGCTCTTTTACTGAAAATACTTGCCAAACGAAAACAAAGTCTATATAATACAAAAAGTGTCCTTCGGGACGCAGGCTGGAATAGCTCAGTCGGTAGAGCAGCTGATTCGTAATCAGCAGGTCGTCAGTTCAAGTCTGATTTCCAGCTGAAAGAGGTTCCGTTCGCGGAACTTCTTTTTTTTATATTTTTTCTCGCTGTTGTGATATTATAGTAAAGATATTCGTTTCACCCATTTCGTAAGGAGGAAAGCATGGAAAAATTACGTGTTGCAGTATTGGGCGCGACCGGGATGGTGGGACAGCGTTTCATCAGCATCCTGTCGGATCACCCGTGGTTTGAGATCGCATGTCTTGCGGCGTCGCCGCGTTCTGCCGGAAAGACATACGAAGAAGCGGTCGGCAGCCGCTGGTGCATGGAAAAGCCCCTCCCTGAAAAGGTGAAGAATATTGTCGTCATGGATGTTTCCGACGTGGAAAATGTCGCAAAGGACGTTGATATGTGCTTCAGCGCGGTAGACATGAGCAAGGACGAGATCCGCGCCATTGAGGAGGCATACGCAAAGACAGAGACGCCTGTCGTCTCCAATAACAGCGCGCATCGCTGGACCCCGGATGTCCCAATGATCATTCCGGAGATCAATGCGGATCATGCGCAGATCATCC
>CACZQP010000192.1 GCA_902783385.1 uncultured Lachnospiraceae bacterium
AGCCTCCATAATCCTGTTGGCGCCCGCTTCAGTACCGTCAAAGCCACTATATCCACCCTGATATGCTTTGAAAACTGCTCTCTGTGTATCCCCATAATTAGGTGCTGGATCAAGGCCTGCGCCGTTATATGGATATCCCGCGTACAGTATCTTGACGAGATCATCATATGCACCGGCTCCCCGTGAGTTTTCAGGATTCGACAGCTTTCTTCTACTGTTGTCCAGCAGGTATTGTTTTTCAGTCGCATTCCATCTCCAGCGAAAATGAGCATTAAATATCTTATTGCTGGTCGCGTTATATGACTGATTGATGCAATAGACGTACTGATAAGGATTTGTCGGATTGTTTCCGGAAGTATACATGCTGCCGTCAGCCGGCCAGTAGTCGCCGCCGCCGGTCCATGTAGTTACCCTTTTCTGCTTTTCAGGAAGTCCGTCGTGCTCATACTGCACGATGCCTTCCGAACCGTGCTGTGTCTGATCTGCTGCCCTGACAGATGTCGGCAGGCTCAGGACCATAGAAGCGGTGAGCAATGCTGTGAGCACTGTCCGGATGATACCTTTCAGTTTTCTTTTCATTTTCTGCTCCTCCTCATTTATCGTAAAATCGTGCCGCAATTCTCTATATCAATACGCCTTTGGCGTTAAGCGGTATTTGGGATCTGTCTCTCCTCCGTTACGTTGACAGAATCACAATACTATTTCTGCTATCATTCCTGCGGTCAAAAGACCGCAAACTTTTTATTTTCCGCTGCGCTTGTGTGATTTTGTTCCTTTTGTTTTCTTCGTCGGCTTCGACCGGATATTCAGCGGAAGGCGTTCGTCCATCAGCCGGTGGCCCAGCTCGTCCTCCCTGGCGATCAGGTTCAGGTCCTCCGGAAGTCCGAGCGCGGCGATGACCGCCGCGTAGTTCCCGATCGCGACGGATTCCATTCCCTTTTCCACAGCCCAGACGGTGGCGCGGCTGACGCCCGCAATGGACGCAACCTCCTCCACCGGCACCTTCCTTCGAAGCCTGGCCAGCCTGATCTGTTGTCCCATATTCTGCAGCATGTCCTGTGCGGCATCCTGCAGAACGACTTTCTTTCGACCCATATAGTTAATATTTAAATCTAAAATTATTTATTTGTCAATAATTACAGTTTATTTTTTATTTATGTCAATTTATTAAATATTACATCTTCTGTATTTGTTTTTATTTATTTTCTTTTAAGTTTTATTGTTTATATTTATAAACATCATGTCGGCTTTTCAGAGAGATTCAGGTCCGAATCCGTACCGCTGCGGATCGTCTTTTGCCACGAAAAAATCGCTGCTGCAATCATTGCAGCAGGCGGTTTTGTCATCTGCGAATCGGGGAATGTTATCGTATGAGTGCGGTTTCAGTTATTCCAGTGGAAGCTCCCACCGGATCTCTTTTGCCGGCCGGATCATCTCCTGTTCAAAGATCTCGGCGCAAACCCACGGGAAAAGAGCGCGGCAAGATCCCATTTGAGCTCCGGCACGTCCAGATAATAGAAAGTAAGGTGCCAGTGGATCTGCCCCTGGAATCTCGTGCAGAATGTATTCCGGCACAAAGGGCATGCCATCCTTCTCAACTGCCGCAGTTTCCGACTGCAGCCCATCCTTCTGTCCCGCCAGGAAGATATGCTCCTCAGAGAATGATTCGAAGCCCACATGCACATCCATAGCCGGCATATGGACGAAAGCGAGGTCTATCCGGTTTTCCGTGACCGCCCGCTGCAGCGCAGTATCGCGCCTCTGTCAGTTCCAGCCTGACCTGGGGGAATTCTTCATGGAAATGCGGAATGACAAGCGGCAGGAAAGCCTCTCCAGAAAGTACTCGTCATTTTTGAGATCACCCGCCCCCTTATCATTCCTATCATGGAATAATGTTTATTTTCTTAAATGTATTAGACAGCGGAATGCAAATCAACCTATACTTCATTCAGCAATCCTAATCCTGAATGGAGGACATTATGAGATATGATTATGAAAAACTGAAAGATTTTGGTACGAAGGTCATGATGGCGGCCGGTCTGAGTAAGGACGAGGCGCAGATTACGATCGAAAATCTTCTCTTTGCAGATGCCCGCGGCATCGGCTCCCACGGCATGTCGCGCCTCATCAATTATTCAAAGCGCGTAAAATGCGGAGTTATTACAGCAGGCGCTGAAATCAAAATTGAGCAGGAAAGCGAGTCGGCCCTGCTCATCGACGGCAGAAATGGAATCGGTGCCAAGATCGCGATGGAAACGATGAAGCTTTGCTGTGAAAAGGCTGCAAAAACCGGGTGCTGCGTCGCTGCCGTTCACAACGGAAACCACTTTGGTGCCGGTGCGTTCTACAGCGGCTACGCAGCAAAGCAGGGAATGATAGCCATTGTCTGCAGCAACTCCGAGGCAGCCGTTGTTCCGATCGGCGGCACCGTCCCCATGCTCGGAACCAACCCGCTCTCCGTGGCAGTGCCTGCAGGCCGGCATGAAGACATGAACCTCGACATGGCGACCTCTGTCGCAGCCAGAGGAAAGGTTGTACTTGCCCAGAAGGAAGGACATGACATCCCCGCAGGCTGGGCGGTCGATAAAAACGGCATCCCGACGACAGATCCCTCTGCAGTTCTTGACGGCGGCAGCATGCTTCCGTTTGGTGGACCGAAGGGCTATGCGATCAGTCTCTTCATCGACCTGATGGCGAGCTGTCTCGGCGGCGCACTGAACGGCAGACAGACACACCATTTCTGGACGGATTACGAGAATCCTCAGGACGTCGGGTACTTCATGATCGTCATTGATCCTGCGAAATTTCTTCCCCGGGAAACCTTCCTTGACAGGGTTGACAGTGCTTTCGACGAGTTCAAAAATTGTCCTGTCGCGCCTGGTGTGAAAAGTGTCATGCTCCCGGGTGAGATCGAAGCTGACAAACAGGCCTTCAGCATGAAGGAAGGAATCGAGCTGCCCGACGCCGTTGTGAAAGAGCTTCGGCGCGTCGGCGCCGAATACGGCGTGGAGGCCACATTCTGACCCAGAATATTGGCTGTATGCAGAAAGTGCGTGAAACCGGAGAAACTGGACATTGTCGAAAAGGTCTATGCACAGGCTGGCTTCTCGCTTGAGCGCATACGCCTGTCGGCGGAGGACGAAATCATCGCAGCCTGCGGCGATGCTGAGATCCTGCCGGGAACCGGAGATCCGCCGATCACTGCAAGGGTGATTGAGGCGCTTCCAAAGCTAAAATTCGTACAGAGATTCGGCGTCAACTCCATTGATCTTGATGCTGCCGCGGCGCACGGTATATGTGATATCATCGAAACTCTCTGAGCCTCCCTCATCGGAGAAACCTAAAAAGGAGGTGCCGCATTAACAGCGACACCTCCTTTTATAATGTATGTTTCCGTTCCTGATCATTCTTCAGGAGCGCAGGATCCTTTAGCTCTCCCACACCGGTTCCGGAAACGGTATGCCAAAGCGGGAACCGAGCTCCTGCAACTTCTCTTGCAGTTCTTTTGAGACCTCGATACCGCTTTCATTCAGAATGTGAAAGCTGTTATGCTGTGCTTCTCCCGGAAGGAGCGGCACACGATCTCCCGACTTCATCCTGCCAATCATCCCCTGGACATTTTTGAGGTAGTCCGCGTACGGCATAAAGCGGTCCAGCGCCACTGCGCCGAGAAACACCTCCGCTTCCGTCCCCTCCAGCATGAGTGAAAAAGCCTCCGAGACGCACTCTGTTCCCGCCGGCAGATCCGTGTCAACGATGACCGGGGGATACCCCTTCCCGGTCGGGAGCCCAAACATAGCCTGCGCCTCCTCATCCCTGCCGCAGTCTGACATCAGGAATGTCATGCAGTTCTTTTCCATGGCATACCGGGCAAAATAAGCACCAAGTCCCGGCGCGGACACGTTTCGGATAACCGCAGTACAGCTCCCGTTTTCCCGAGCTCTTTCAATACACATATCCATGCATTTCCGGCAGACAAACGGGCCGATCCCGCCCTTTCCGTCGATCAGCAGCGCCGCAGGCATCTCACTGACAATTTCGATCCGGACATTAGTGCGGATCATGCCGCTTTCGATCTCCCCTACATACGCCGGCAGATCGGCAAAGCCATACCGCTCCACGCCGCGAAGCTGTGCAAAGCCCATGCTGTGTGCTGTGTGAAGCGCCTCTTCTTCGCTGAGCCCAGCGGCTTTCAGAACCGCAACGGAAAAATCTTTCAGATCAACCGCTTTGATTTTCATGAGTGGAACCTCTGGTGCAGGTATCCAAAGGAAGAGTTATCCGCGGCTTTTAGGATATGTGCCTCCGGCGTGACATAAGATTTGCTGCCTTCAAAGCTGTGCGTCGCGATGGCATGGACAACCTTGTCCGGCAGCCCATGCCTGGAGGCAACGATGGCCCCTGCAAGCGGATGACGCATCAGCGCAGCCTTATCCGTGTAGCCCGGCTTACCATCCTTCATCGTGTACTCTGTATACTTGCAGCAATCGTGCAGGAAGGCAGCGGCCAACACGATATCCGGGTCACAATCGACATATTCCTCGTAGCGGGGGATATACCAGTCACACATTGCCTTGCACATATGGAGTACGTCATGTACATGAGAGAAGTTGCGCACCGGGCATTCCGGACTCATCTCCGTGACGGCGATCGGACAGTCAAATACGGTCGTCTCATCCCATCCCCCCTGCTCCAGCGCATCCAGGAATGCCTCGATACATTTATCGCGCAGTGGTTCATCTTTGATCCACATCAGTTCCGGAAACTCATTTAACAGAAAATTACGATCAAGCATTGTGTTATCTCCTCTTGTTCAAGATTAGTCCTCGGCAATCACTGCCGGGTTTTCTGTGACCATGCGGCGCAGCTCCTCATCTGAAAAGCCATTGTCGTGCATGATCTGCACGAACGCAGCAAGTCCTTCATCAGCATAGGGTGCCTCGCCGCTCATCATAAAGCCGTTGTTCTTTCCGCCCGGGACGCGCGGCGCACCAAGATCCGTAGACAGGAAGAAGTGCTCCGGTCCCAGCTGCCGCATCTGAGCCGCGATCTCTTCATATGGGATCGACGGCGTCATGAAGCAGTGCTCGATCATTGCTCCGTTTGCGATTGCCTCAGCCTGCTCGTCCACACTGTAGTTGGTGGCTTTCCAGTCGGCATGTGTGACGATGATCTTACGGATACCCGATTCATGTGCCGCTCTTACGAGCGCCAGTCCCTCTCTCACAGAAATATGGCCGGTCGCAACAGCCATGTTGTAGTCCCTGATAAGCTCCAGGATGCAAAACACTTCTCGCTTCAGCTTCCCTTCTTCATCCAGAATGCTGATGGCACTTCGCATCATTTTTCTTTCTTCCAGTTTCGTCTGCATTTCGACGAACATCGGAATGTTTTCCTTAAGACGCGGCCTGTCATGCGCCGCATCCAGTGTGGGAAACCAGACGATCTTTCCGCCGAGTCTCCCGGCAAGCTCCACAGCCATCGGATTGAGTCCCCCGACGCTGCTGTTCAGGACGATGCCGCCAACCGCATGAAGATCCGGATTCCTGCTGTTGAAAAGCTGCGCCCTTTCAACGGTTGGCGTAAAATGACTCTTGATGGCAAACCCTTTCATGCCCGCCTCCCGGAAGCGGGCTGCCATCTCGTCCTCTGTGGCCTTTCTGGGCATTACATCCGGACCGAAATGTATGTGCAGGTCATACGCTCCGTCCAGTATTTTTCTCTGAAAGTCATTCATGGCAATTCCTGTACACTCCTGTTTTACGAGCCGAGCATCATATTCGGCAGGAAGGTAATAATCGGCGAAACAAACGCACACAGCAGCACGCAAAGCAGCATGATGATCATGAACGGGATGACCCCTTTGACGACCGATGCATAGTCCTCGCCGGTCGTCGATACTGCCGTGAACAGGTTGATGCCGAACGGCGGTGTGATGAATCCGACTGTCAGAGTAATGCAGAACAAAACGCCAAGGTGCAACTCATCGAGCCCAAAGCTTACGCCGACCGGAACAAGGATCGGTGCGAGAATCAGGATGCTGGGGATCGTCTCCATAAGGCAGCCGACGATAAACAGGATGACCATCAGCACTGCCAGATATACCCACTTGTTCGGGATGACGCTCATGATTGCCGCGCCAATCGTTGCAGGCAGTCTCGTCTTGGTCAGTATCCATCCGAAGAGGTTTGCGACTGCAATGATAAATGCGATGGTCGATGACGTAACGGCCGTCTTCTGAAAAGCAGCCCAGAGTGCCTTGATATGAAGCTCTCTGCTGATGAATCCATAAGCCATTGCATAAATGCAGCTGACAACCGCTGCCTCCGTCGGTGTGACGACGCCTCCGTAGATGCCGCCAAGGATAATAACAGGGAGGACAAGCGTTGGGATTGCGCGGAACGTCCTGTGCAGGATCTCCTTGCCGGTGTAGTGCACCTCCTCCTTTACCAGATGATTCTTGCCGGAAATGAAGTAGTTCACGACACACAGCATGATCGTCATAAGAATGCCGGGCATAACACCGCCGATGAACATCTTTGAAACAGAAAGTCCCATTGCCGCGCCGTACACAACCATGTTGACACTGGGCGGAATAATGGGGCCAAGCGCGCCGCCGGCTGCAATCATGCCCGCCGACGTGCTCCTGGAGTAACCGGAGCGGATGAGGCCGGGCATCATGATTGCGCCGATTGCCGCGACTGTTGCGGGACCGCTCCCCGTGAGCGCCGCAAAAATTGCACAGGTGATAATAGTGACCGCACCCATGCTGCCGCGCATGTTTCCGCAGAGACTCTCGACAAAATCGACAAGGCGCACGGAGAGAGTTGTCTGTTCCATGATGTAACCCGTCAGGGTAAACAACGGAATGGCCAGAAGGACAAAGCTGTTCATACCTGTGACCATACGCTGCGCAACGACTGCAAGCGATACGCCATTAGAAAAAATATAGGTGAGCGATGCCGCCAGGATAGAGAAGCAGACCGGCATACCCAGGAACATCAGTACAAAAAGTACGCCAAAAAGAATGATTCCGGTCATTTTTTATTTACCTCCTTTTCCGGCTGCTCACTTTTAAAGATATTCAGAATTGAACACAGGGAGGACAACAGCATGCCGATGCCGCAGAACATAACGGAAATGTTCATAATGATCATTGGCATTCTCATGGACGGACTCGGTGTGGATTTCGTGGCCATGCCAAGCAGATAGCCCGTGTGGGTCAGCAGGATCGACATTGCCAAAATCCCTGCCAGGAGAATCATGCGAAGACCTTTTCCTGCAGCGCCGGGGACTTTGTCAAGAATAACAGTGATCGAGGCATGTGCGCCCTTATCCAGCGCGATGGATGCACCGAGACAGCTGAACCAGAGGAACGCAACACGTGCCAGCTCCTCTGTCCAGGGCGGAGAGCTCGGAAGGAAGTATCTCCCGATAACCTGGATCGCACACGAAATGATCAGCACAACCAGCATTACAGATGCGATGACAGAATAGACCCGAAGAATTCCGTCCTTCATTTTATTTATTGTATTTATCATTGTTCTACATCCTTTTTCCGTCTTGCTCCGGAAACAAAAGGAGAGCAGCAAAACTCCCTTTTACAGTTCTTTTACTGCTCTCCGTTATATGCTTCTTATCCTTTCTCCACAGATCAGCCCAAGAATTCCAATGCGCTGTCAAGCAGATCAGAACCGATGGTGTCGCGATACTCTTCATAGACGGAAGCGGCCTTGTCACGGAATGCAGCCGTGTCAACATCCCTGACGATCGTGCATCCGCCGTCCTCCATCTTCTTAAGCATCTCGTCCGCTGCGCCCTGAAGCCACTCTCGCTGCTCCTGTGCAGCTTCCTGCGCGCAGCTCAGGAAGATCTCCTGCAGTTCAGGAGAAAGTCCTTCCCAGAAGCTCTTGCCGGCAACCATACCGATCGCATTATAGAAGTGGCCGGTCAGGTCATAGTGAGAGCAGACTTCATAATAAGAGCCTGTGTAGGCGCTCGCGATCGGAAGCTCAAGCCCATCGATCACATGCTGCTGGACCGCTGCGAAAACTTCTGCGAATGCCATGGGCGTCGGGTTCGCGCCGAGTGCTTCGAACGTAGCGATAAAGGAACGGGACTCCGGAACGCGAATCTTCATTGCCTTAATATCGTCCGGTGTGCGGATTGCCTTCTGAGAAAGCACGTTTCGGAAGCCGCCTTCGCCGTATGCGAGAACCTTGTAGCCCAGATCTGCGTACAGGCTGTCCTTTACGCCCTGCATGATATCGCTGTCGAGGAAGCTCCATGCCTTCTGGTTGTCCGCGAACATGAACGGCATTTCAACAACATTGCAGGGGCCGTAAACATTTGCAAGTGCGAGGTTGGAAATGATTGCAACTTCATGTGTACCTACATCAAAGCCGGTCATCATCTCCTGCTCACCGCCGAGTTCGGAGTTGCCGAGGACCTCAAAGGTAATCTTGCCGCCCGTGCGGTCGGTGACCTTCTGCGTGAACAGCGTTGCAAATTTGTGATACTGGTCATCGTCAGTCGTGGGATTTACATGGCCGAGCTGAATGTGCATCTCCGGAAAGTCTGCCGTATCTGCGGAAGCCGCTGCTTCCTGGCTTGCTGCCGGAGCTGCTGCCGGCGCTGCCGCCGGAGCACTGCCGCCGCAGGCGACCAGGGAAAGCCCCAGACATGTGGCTGCAAGAACTGATAAGATCTTCTTCATTGTTTGAATCTCCCTTCTCACATTTTGTTGTAAAAGCGCTTTATTGTAGATAATGACTAGAAAGATGGTAGCATTTGCTTGCTTTTTGCGGAAATATGCATTAAAATATGAGGCATAACCTGCAGGCTATGGCAAAAATAGCTTATTTCCAGACGGAGGTCTATGTCTTTACGTAATTTTGACTACTTCCTGAAGATCGCCGAACAACGGAATATCACAAAGGCAGCGGAGCAGCTTTTTATCTCCCAGCCGTCTCTGAGCAAATATCTTCGGCTTTTGGAAGAAGAGGCCGGCGCCCCACTCTTTTATCGGACAACACCTCTCCAGCTGACAAAGGCCGGCGAAGCTTATTATGCAATGGCAAAAAGCATTCTCGAGGAAGAAGACCGGTTCAGAGAGGCGATATCGCGGCACTTTACCGGCGTCCGCGAAAAGCTCAGAGTCGGAATCCCGGTTTGGCGAAACTCACTGCTGGCATCTTCCTTCTCTCTTGCCTTTGCGCAGAATCATCCGGAGATCGATGTGGAAAGCAAAGAGCTCTTCGGTTTTGAGGCGGATTACGAGTCGTCTGTCATCTCCGGAGTCACCGATTGCTGCCTCTGCAATTCCGACACAAGGCAGGAAAAGCTCTTTTACTACACATTATGTATGGAGAATCTTCTCCTGATGGGAAGTAATGAACACCCCGTCATCAGAGATTACATCGCGCAGCATGAGCCGGACAGAAATGGTATCTACCACGGACTGAGCCTTTCCCAGCTTGACGGAGAGCATTTCGTATGCTGTGAGTCCGCACAGGCACAGGGACGGGCAGTGTTCAGCGGATTGAAAAAATCCCACATCCGCATCGGCAAGCTCACTCGCACGACCGCTATCCCGACCGTAGTGACATTTGCTGCCAACAATCAGGGCTTTTCCTTCTTTCCGGAGCTTGGCTACACACTGACCGGCGTGCCGCATGGAGTCTCCTGTTTTCTGATGGAGAAGCCCTCCTTCTCTCTCCCCTTCTGCCTAGTATCGACAGAATCCGCAAAACATAACGCCGCACTGTACAGTTATATAAAAGAACTTTCCCAGTTTTGCGAAAGCCATCTGCTTCGAAATATGGCATCAGAATCTGGGGCGGCAGAAGA
>CACZQP010000193.1 GCA_902783385.1 uncultured Lachnospiraceae bacterium
AAAGGAAACAGTAAACATATAGTAGGAGGGAAGCATGAAGGATAAGGATTATGATCAGATAGTAAGATCCGTTTCCTGGTCAGCAGGCCCCGGATGTCACGGGGGATGCGGCGTCGACCTGTATATCAAGGACGGGAAACTGGAAAAGGTCGAAGGTGCTGAGGACAGTCCGTATAATCTGGGCACGCTCTGTCCCCGGGCTCTTTCCATGAAAGAGTATGTCTATCATAAGGACCGCATCACGAAGCCTCTCCTTCGCACAGGAAAGCGCGGAGAGGACAAGTGGAAAGAGATCTCCTGGGACGAGGCCTTTGATTACTGTGAAAAACGTATGCGTGAGCTGGCTGACAAATACGGCTCCGAGACGATGGCGTTCATCCAGGGAACCGGGCGCGATGCGGGCGGCTGGCTGTGCCTGCTTGCTTACAGCTACGGCTCTCCCAACTGGATCCAGAGCCTGAACGGCAATGCGTGCTACCATCCTCGATTGAACTCCATGAAGATCACGATGGGCGACTACGTCATTCCGGACGCATCCCAGTATTCCTCCAAACGCTATAACGATCCCGAGTGGAAGGTTCCGGAAGTCTATATGGTGTGGGGCCAGAACCCTGTCGCTACCTGCAACGACGGCAACCACGGACACTGGATCATTCACTGCGCGGAGCTCGGCTCACAGCTTATCGTAGTGGACCCGTGCTATACATGGCTGGCTTCCAGAGCAAAGATCTGGCTGCAGCTGCGGCCCGGCACAGACGGCGCACTGGCGCTCTCCATGCTGAACGTCATGATCAACGAAGAGATCTACAACAAGGATTTCGTTGAGAAGTGGACCTACGGTTTTGACAAGCTCAAAGAGCGCGTGCAGCAGTATCCGCCCGAATGGGGCGAGAAGGTGACCGGCGTTCCGGCGGAGAAAATCATCGAGGCGACGCGCCTGTATGCGAAGTGCGACCATGCGGCACTCCAGTGGGGCGTTCCCGTCGACATGGCGCCCGAAGGACTTACAGTTGCGACGGCGATCAGCTATCTCTGGGTCCTGACCGGAAACGTCGACAACCCGGGCGGTATGGCGATCGTCAAGAACGCGTTCGGCGTCACGCCTTACCCGATGAGCCAGGACTCCATCATGGAGATGTACGGCGAGTCCATGCCTCCGGAAAAGCTCGCAAAGAAGATCGGCGGAGACGAGTTCCCGATCGCAAAGGAATTCCACTGGCGCGCACATGCGGACAAGCTGGTCGAGGCGATGGATACCGGTAAACCTTATCCGGTCAAGGGCGCATGGATCGCGGGCACGAACTTCCTGTGCGGCGCTGCGAATCCGAGATACTGGATGAACGCCTTCCTGAAAAACGAGTTCAACGTTGTGGTAGACCTGTTTAAGACTCCTACGGCGATGGCGCTTGCGGACATTATCCTTCCTGCGGCGACGTTCCCGGAGAGAGAGGGCGTTCGCGCATGGTGGACACCGCTCATGGCGCAGCGCAAGGCGATCCAGGTCGGCGACTGCAAGTCGGACGGCGATATCTGCTTCGAGATGGCAAAGCGTCTCTCCCCGACCTTCAAGTGGGATACGATGGAGGATCTCTTCCGCTTCTGGCTCTCCAAGTCGGGCGTCACGCTCGAGGAGCTCCGCGAGAAGAAGTTCATCTCCCCGCCGGACGGACATCCGACGAGACCGTACTACCGTTACATCAAGGGCCAGCTCCGTCCCGACGGAAAGCCCGGCTTCAACACGCCGACCGGCAAGATCGAGCTTTACTCCACACACTTTGAGAGATGGGGGTACGATCCGCTGCCGAACTACACGGAGCCGGCATACAGCCCGGTCAGCACGCCGGAACTCTATAAGGAATATCCGGTCATCCTCAACACCGGCAACCGCGTGGTCAGCTTCTTCCATTCCGAGCACAGGCAGATCAAATCCCTGCGCAACATGAACCCGTACCCGTATGCGGATCTCGATCCCGAGACCGGTAAGAAGTACGGCATCAAGGACGGCGACTGGATCTGGGTAGAGAACCAGTTCGGCAAGCAGAAGTTCAAGGCCCGCTTCCGCGAAGGCTATATGAAGGATCTTGTCATGATCCAGCACAGCTGGTGGTTCCCGGAGCTGGGCCCGGAGAATCTCTACGGCGCATTTGAAGCCAACGCGAACATCCTGCTTCCGAATGATGTGTACAGTAAGACCGGTTACGGCGGAAGTCACATGAAATCCGTTCTCTGCAAGATCTATCCCGCAGACTCCGGAATCGAAGGAATCTACGAAGGAGGCGAAGCGTAATGAGTAAGGGCTTATTGATCCGATATGACTGGTGCACGGGATGTAAAAGCTGCGAAGCCGCGTGCCGCCAGGAGCACAATTTCCCCGCGAACGTCTACGGCATCAAGGTGGACGAGGTGTTTCTGAACCACGGGCAGACATTCAACAACATTGCCGTGCCGACCGATCTGTGCGATATGTGCGCAGAGCGCGCCGAGAGCGGAAAGATTCCGACCTGTGCGAAGCATTGTATGGCGCGCGTCATTGAGTACGGCGAGATTGAGGAGCTTGCGCGCAGGGCAGAGGAGATCGACGGCAAGGTCGTGATCTGGCGGCCAAAGGCAAAGCCGGCGATCAACCCGCTCGATGGCGGGAAGCCGTTATTCTGATCTCCGGTCCTCAGAAAGAGAATACGCGTTTCAATAATACTGAAGAAAGGAGAAAAAGACGATGCCGAAGAAAATGTACGAATTCTTTGACCCCAGAAAAACCGAGGGTTTCGAGTGGGTCACTCCTTCCAGTTACCAGAACGGCGGCGTCTCGGAGATGATCATCACGGAGGATGAACACGGAATGTTCACCAGATTCCTGAAGTTCGAGCCGGGCGCCTGCGGCCAGGGCACGCTGGTACACGACTGCTGGGAGGAAGTTTATATTATCGAAGGTCCGCTGATTGCAGGCGACGAGGTCTATGAGGCCGGAACGGTCGCAATCAGGCCGCCGGGAATGCCGCACGGTCCGTTCTCCGCACCGAACGGCGCGCTGACGTTCGAGGTGCATTACCGCTCTCCGGAAGAGTGATCCGGGAGATAACAGGAGTAAAGCCATGATCAGATTTACAAGTGTACAATTGGCCGGCGAAGAAGGTGTGACACACGACCAGAGAATGCAGAAGGCAGAAGCCTGCCTGGAAAAGATCTATGCCGGAGAGGAAAGACCGGTGCAGATTCTTTTCCCGGAAATCTGGGCAACAGGCTTTTTCAACTTTGACAATTACTATACGGAGAGTGAAGAAGCCCTCGGTGCAACATACGAGATGATGTCCTCCTGGGCAAAAAAGATCGGATGCTACATCCACACCGGCAGCTTGGTGGCGAAGGACGGGGATCATTATTACAATACCGCACTGCTTATCGATCCCAACGGGAAGTGTGTCGGGAAATACAGAAAGACGCACCTGTTCAGTTTCAAGTCCAGAGAGCCCGAGCTGCTCACCGGCGGATTCAACACCTGCATTGTTGACACGGAATACGGGCGGGTTGGTCTCGCGACCTGCTACGACCTGCGTTTCCCGGAGCAGTTCCGCATCATGATGAACCTGGGAGTAGAGTACTTCCTGATCTGTTCGGCATGGGGGGCTGCACGCACCGGACACTGGAGACTGTTCAACCAGGCCCGCGCGGTCGAGAACCAGTGCTTCCTGGTCTCCTGCGACGGCGTCGGGACACACGGCGGCGTAACGCTCGCCGGACACAGTATGATCATTGATCCCTGGGGCGAGATCATCGCCGAGGCTGGAGAGACGGAGCAGATCCTCTCGGCAGAGGTTGATCCCGGGCTGATTATTGATAACCGCAACAATTTTTCGGCACTTAAAGACAAGAGATTAGTTTAAGGAGGGTGAAAAGTTATGAGAAAGATTTTAGCTGGTTTACTGATTACCACTATGGCTCTCGGGCTTGTAGCCTGCGGCTCTGCGCCTGCTCCGGCCGCCGCACCGGCTGCTGCTCCCGCAGCTTCCGAAGCTGCTCCCGCGGCTGAGGCCGCTGCTCCTGCAGAAGCTGCCGCTCCGGCGGAAGCGGACCTGACACAGGGCGATGCTCTTACGATCCGCGTCGGTCATGCCTTCACGGATAAGAGCTCCTATCACATTTCTCTGGAGGAGTATTTCAAGAAACCCATCGAGGAGAAGACGGGCGGCCGCATCACGGTCGAGCTGTATCCTTCGGCTCAGCTCGGCGGCGAGAGAGAGCTGCTTGAGTCGACCGGCATGGGCTCCATCGAGATGTCCCTGGTCAACGGCGCAAACATCGCAAACATCGACCCGAACTACATGGTCTTTGACTTCCCGTTCCTGTTTGATTCCGCGGATGCCGCATATGCAGCCTGCGACGGAGAGGTCGGTGATCTGCTGAAGCAGTCCATCCAGGAATACGGCTACTACTGCCTGGGCCTCGGCACAGTCGGTTACCGTCAGATCTCCAACTCCGTGCGTCCGATCACGAGCCCGGATGACTTAAAGGGCATTAAGCTCCGCACGATGGAGACCCCGATCCAGCTGGCAATCTGGAATACGCTGGGCGCAAACCCGACCCCCATGGCGATGAACGAGCTGTTCACGGCTATGCAGCAGAAGACCGTCGACGGCCAGGAAAACCCGCCTTCACTGATCTATGACCAGAAGTTCTACGAGGTCAACAACTATATCTCCATGACCGGCCATGTGTATCATGCACTCGGCTACATGTGCAACAAGGACTGGTTCGACGGCCTTGCGGACGCGGACAAGGCTCTGATCGCGGAGTGCGCAAATACGGCAGCCAATGAGCAGAGACGTCTGATCCGTGAGCAGGATGAGGAAGACCTTAAGCTCATGGAAGAGAAGGGCGTGCAGGTCAACTACCTGACCGACGAGCAGCTGGCAGTGTTCCGTGAAGCGACGGCAAGCGTCTATGAGGAGTTCAAGCCGCAGCTGGCGGAAGGCCTTGTAGAGAAGGCGCAGTCCTACAACAAGTAAAAGATTTTTACGATGGGAACGGGGGCCTTATGGCCCCCGGGAACCCGCTGTTTCTCAGATTCGGAAGGGAAAATCCATGAAGAAAGTTTTGAAATTTCTGGACGATCATTTCGAAGAGTATGTCCTGATTGCAAGCTTTTTTGTGACAGTCACCGTCATTTTCGTGCAGGTTGTCGCACGTTATATATTCCACAATTCGCTCTCCTGGAGCGAAGAGCTTGCGCGCTATATCTTCGTCTGGCAGATCTGGCTCGGCGCCGCGTACGCTGCGAAGATCGACAAACATATCAACATCACGGTGGCGAGAGAAAAACTCCCGCAGAAGCTTCAGGTCATCATCGAGGTGTTTGTGTACCTCCTGTGGATTGCCTTCACCATTTTCATGGTGTTTAAGGGAAGAGAGCTTCTCGCCTATATCCTGAAGACAAAGCAGAAAGCGCCGGCTTTACGTATCCCCATGGCGATTCCGTATGCATCGGTTCCGGTCGGATGCGGTCTGATGGGAATCCGGCTGATCGAGAAGATCATCCGGTCGATCCCTGACTGGAAAGCGAGGTGGAACGCATGAAATC
>CACZQP010000194.1 GCA_902783385.1 uncultured Lachnospiraceae bacterium
CCCGGATAATATCAGAGAGCGTCATAAGGGTATCTTCCTCGATGCCCTTGGCAACAGAAACGATGCGCTGACCGTCCGCCACATAAGGCCTCATCGCATGTGCGGTGCTGCGGGTAAAGGGAGAAGGGACCGCCAGCACAAGCAGGTCTTTGTCCCTGACCGCCTCTTCCAGGTCTGTCGTCGCGCGGACTTTCTCCGGGTCAAGGTGTACTCCCGGAAGCTTTTCCTTCTGCTCGTGGCAGGTGTTCAGCATCTCGATCTCCGGCGCGAGCGCCGACCAGACCGTAATGTCATGTCCCTTCTGTGACAACGCAAATGTCAGTGCACAGCCCCAGCTGCCTGCCCCGATCATTCCGATTTTTTCCATAGTAGATTCTGTCCTCCTTATGTTATCCGATCTGCATCTCACCGCTGATAAACTTGATCTCCGGGTGAGTGTTTGAAAACTCCATGAGCTCTTCCGTCGTGATCGTCTGCGGCGCCATCAGGTACATGTCGTAATGCTGCTGGCCATCTTTCTCCTCCGAGACGGAAAAGCTGGTCGGATGCGCCTTCCATGCTTTTATTTTTTCATCCAGGACGGGCCGGAAGCTTTGGTCACCCTCCACGGTCAGGCGGACCCTCGTGATCACATAAGAGTCCATTCCCACTGTGTACTTGTGCGTCACGATCTGGAAAACGGAGATCAGGATCGTCACAAAGATACCCATAAACAGGAGCCCCGAGCCGATCGCAAGACCGATCGCCGCCGTTGCCCAGATGCCTGCTGCCGTCGTCAGGCCCTTGACGCCGCTGCCGTTCTTGAAGATCACGCCGGCGCCCAGGAACGATATGCCGCTGATCGCCTGTGCCGCGATGCGCGCAGGATCCGCCCCGCGGGATCCGCCGAGGTTCTGTCCTGCCGCGTTGATGAGATCCGCGAATCCGTATTTTGAGATGATCATAATGAGCGCCGCCGCGCAGCAGACAATGACGTGCGTCCGGATGCCGACCTCCTTGAAGCGCCGGCTTCGCTCCAGCCCGATGCAGGCACCGCACAGGCTTGCCAGCGCAATACGGAACATGAAAATAAGATTGTGCATCAATGCCTGTTCCATGGTTTCAAATACAGATACGATCATATCGACCCCTCCTTCGGAATAAGGCCCTTTTCCATGAAGTCCTTCTCATAAGGCGCCCTGCAGATTCCTTTTTCCGTGATGATGCCGGTGATCAGCCCGCTCTCTGTCACATCGAATGCGGGATTGAAGACGTCTATGTCCTTTGGCGCCATTCTCTCCCGGTACCACATCTCCGTCACCTCCTCCGGATCACGCATTTCGATCGGAATATCGGCGCCGCTCTTTGCGGCCGGATCGATCGTGGAGCTCGGCGCGCAGACATAGAACGGAATCCCGTAGTGCTTTGCGAGAATCGCCACGCCGCTCGTTCCGATCTTGTTCGCCGCATCACCGTTTCGTGCGACGCGGTCGCACCCGACGAAGACGATCCGGATTTTTCCGCTCTGCATCAGCGCAGAGACCATATTGTCGCACTGGAGCGTCACGTCTAAGCCGGTCTGCGCCATCTCGTATGCCGTGAGCCTCGCCCCCTGCAGGAGCGGTCTCGTTTCGTCGCAGTATATATGCAGGTCACTGCCGGACCAGCCGTGCTCGAGCGCCAGATAGACCGGCGCCGTAGCCGTTCCGTATTTTGCCGTCGCAAGCGTCCCTGCGTTGCAGTGTGTGAGGATCCCGTCCCCCTTGTGCAGCAGCGCAAAACCGGCTTCTCCGATTGCGCGGCTGATCGCGACATCCTCGTCGCGGATCGCCTGCGCCTCCCTGCGAAGTGCGGCCTTTACCCGCGTGATCGCAGCAGCCTCGTCCGACCGTACGCCCTCGTCCGCTTCGGCAAAGCAGTCCGCGGCGCACTTTTCCATTCGGTCCACCGCCCACGCAAGATTCACGGCTGTGGGCCGTGAAGACTTAAGGTAGTCGCCAAGCTCCGCGAGCTCCCTGCGAAACGTCTCTTCCCGCACGGCCGCGCTGCGGCCCGCAAGGACCGCCATCGCATACCCCGCTGTGACGCCGATTGCCGGGGCGCCCCGCACGCGAAGCTTCCGGATCGCTTCCCATATTTCTTCTTTTGTGTGAAGCGTGATGGTCTTTACCCTGCCCGGGAGCAGCGTCTGATCCAGGATGACCAGATTCTCTCCGTCATCCGAAAGCCGCACCGTATCCAGCAAAAGCGCGTTGTCGTGTTCCTGCATGTTCTCCTCCGCGCGGACGGATCCGCTCTTTGTCATTCCTTCATTGTGTAGCGATAAACGGAGTTGTAGGTCAGCACCGTCAGCTCATCCCCGTCTGTCAGGAAATGATACGGCGCATTCGGGAGATCGATCTGCTCCAGAACCTTGCCCGATTCCTTATCCAGAATATAAATGAAATCCGGCTCGCTGGTAAATCCGTAGCCGCAGATGATGTAATCACCCCGCAGTACAAAATTATTGGCATTGCTGACCTGGCGCCTGCTCTTCCACAGGAGTGTGCCGTCCTGCATGTCGATTGCCAGGATGTAGCCGGTGTTCGGCGCATAGGATGCGTAGGACGCGTGCCCCAACGCGACGTAGAGAATGCCGTCCTCCGCCGTCGCATAAATCACGCGCTGCCCGGTCAGGCTCTTCCGGTTCGCCGCAGCCTCGGGATCTTCGGAAAAGGCGGAAAGATCATAATACTTTGTAAGTCCGCCGTCTTTTTTCTCCTCGACCTCCAGCGCGATATAGCCGTACGACCCATCTCCGTAGTCCCTGTAGCAATACGTGCCGTCCGTATAAGGCAGATGCGGCGGGAGCGGCGTGCTGTTCTCCTCTGCCCACACCTGTGCGTCAAGAACGCCTCCGACCGTATCGTGTGAGACCTCAGTAAGGACACCCGGCAGCTCTGCTTCTTCGGCATCTTCCGGCGCGTCTGCTTCTTCCGTTTCCTGCGGTGTTTCCGCACTATCGGTCTCTTCCTCTTCCCCGAAATCTTCTCCCTTCTGGTCAGGATTCTCTATGATCAGCGTCTCATAATTGTCCGGATCCTCTTCGATGACAAACATCTCCGCTTCGTCCGGCGTATACTGCAAAGGATCATTCTCCGAATAAGCCACCGCATCGCTCAGCAGGCCCCGCATCCTTTCCGGAAGATACTCTTCGCGAAACAGCTCCGGGTATTTGCTGTAGGGAAGCAGGACGTCAAATGCGCCGAGCGCGTACGGCCCGATGGCGTACGGTGAAAAATATGCGTGCAGCCCTTCTTCGGAGAGCCCGAACGTGAGGAGCCCCCCCTGCACGATGCCGCGGATCCCCGCAAGCTGTTCATCCCCGATGACCTCTGCCCGCTCTTCCTCTGTCTCCTTCATTTCCGCAAAGATTGTTTCCGAAAGGCCCTGCGTATCGGTCAGAACCTGACTTAGGCTGATTTCTTCTCCTGTCAGAGGATCCAGTGTCTGTGCATAGAAGCTGCTGTTCGGATGCGCGCCGCCCGCATATTCTCCTGTCTGTGTACAGAAGCTGAAGACGCGCCTGTCAGCGCGGAGGACCTCCGTCTCTGATTCGCTGAAGAAGGGGATATAGAATTCCCGGTTCATCCAGCCCTGCTGCAGGCCCTCCCGCGCCCCGCCGGCCAGGGTGCCGAGCGCACTCTTCATTTCCGTCTCCTGCCTGTCGGAATATGCTTCCAGCGCCTGTTCCAGTTCCGGGTAAAGGCCTGAAGCTTCCTCTGTCAGCTGGAGTTTCTGGTATTTCACCTGTGAAAGAATGTCTACGCCATCCTCTTCTTCTCCCGGCACCTCCTGGAAATGACTTTCCACTTGTACAGGGATCCGTCCCGCATCCAGGAGCTGCCGCTCAACAGTAGCGACCTTTTCACCGGCAGTCTCCGCGCTGTCCTTCGTTTTCCCCATATCCGACTCAGCGCCGCCCGATGCCGCGTTTTCGACTATCGCCGACGAAGCAGCGGTCTCTGCTGCCTGTTCCTGAAACTGCGCGCCATCCGGCTCTGCAGCCTTTCTTCCGCCGCAGGCAGTCATGGAAAGAGCACACAGCAGCGCCACGATAATGCCGATACGTTTTTTCATAATTGAATGATTCTCCGTTCGATCTATGTGTTCAGCGTACTTTATTAGCCGGCTGCACGCTCTGTGCAGCCGGTTGATCCCTTACTATTTAGAATAGCACGAAGTGTCGGGAAGAAAAAGAAGCGGTTACCTGTGGTTGATTTCTTTGAGGGCATCGAACCGCCAACAAAAGACCCGGTCATAACGACCGGGCCTTTTCTCTGCCTATACTCTTTTCTTAAGTTCCCGTCTTTTCCTTCGCTTCTCCTTTGCCGCCAGCCGCTCGCTAAGGTCTCGCGAACCGACTCCATAGACAAGATACAGGATGAGGCCGGAGACGATCATGATAAACACGGTCGACGCGCACTGCCGCCCCGCCGCGTTCAGGTTGTAATAGGCCCGTTGGTCGGTCTGCGTCATTGCCTTGATGACCATGGCGTAGGTCGTCGCCTCGGTCCCGTGGAACGTCGCCGACATATCATATTCGGAGAACAGTTCGTTGAACACCAGCGCGAAAACAGCCAGGACAGACGGCAGGATGATCGGGAGCTTCACACGCAGGAAGGTGCGAATCGTCCCTGAACCGAGGTTTTTAGCCGCGTCCTCCAGCTCCGGGTCGATCGTATAGAAGGAGGCCTTGATCATACGCAGCGCAAACGGGAGCTTCACTACGGTGTATGCGAGAATCACCAGGATCCGCACGTTTTTCCCCAGATACAGATTCTTTCCGAAGACATACCAGACGTCATTGCTGTTAAAGAAGATCCGGTAGGAATAACAGATGAGGATCGTCGGCAAAAGCCACGGGAACAGAAGCGCCGACTCCAGGATCGTTCCGCTCTTTTTATGCTTGAAGATATAGGTGCAGGCGATCACTACGATGAGGCATGCGAGCGCAGCTGCCGCGACGGATAAGAGGAGACTTACCTTGATGCCTCCCACGGCCCTTGCGTTGGAAAACAGACCCGTTACCGCCTCGCTCGTCTGTTTGATCTTGCCGCGCGGCGTCTTATATTCGAAGTCGTATTTACCGAAATAGTTGATCAGCGTCCAGCTCGTCGGATCGAGCGTCTTCATCTTGATGGCGCCGTAATTCTGGAAGGAGAAGACGATGATCAGGATGACCGGTGTCGCATAGATGACGAACAGCACATACGCATAAATGTGTACCAGTACATTTACAACCGGATTGTTGATCTTCTGTTTGACGAGCTTTGCCTTCGTCTTGCTCACGGACAGGTAATGACCCTTCCGCTCATAGTGCGTCAGGACGGACAACAGGATGATCGTGAAGGTCGCAAGAATGACAGAAAGCAGGGCCGCGCGGGCCTGCGGGAACGCTTCGTCCGCCGCCGTGGAGCCGGCCAGGCGGACGATCTCCGGGTTGATCGCGTCATATCCGATGATGGTCGGCGCGGACATCGCACACAGGCCGGTGATCAGTGTCATGACCGTCAGCGAAAAGAGCGTGGGAAGAAGCGTCGGCAGGACGACCTTCCACAGAACCACAAACGGATTCGCTCCCATGTTCCTGGCGGCCTCTACCGTATTGTAATCGATGCCGCGGATGGCGTTCCGCAGAAAGAGCATGTGATTGCTCGTGCATGCAAAGGTCATTGTGAACAGGACGGCCTTGAATCCGGAGAACCAGTTCGGGTTCATACCGGGAAAGGCGCGAACGAGAAGGTTTGTCAGGATTCCGTCATGGTCATACAGGAACATATAGCCCGTCACCAGCGCAACACCGCTGTAAATGAGCGTCGTCATGTAGCCGAGCCGCAGGATCTTTGCTCCTTTGATATCGAAATACTCCGTCAGAAGGACCAGCGAAGTGCCGACCACATTGACCGTGATCACCAGACAGACCGCGAGCTTTAAGGAATTGAAGACATAGTTCTTCATGTTGCCGGCGAGGAAGAAGCGGATGACCGCCGTCGGGTCCGTCTGGCCGGCAGCATTCTTAACCGTAAAAATACTCGTGAGTGTGTTGAGACACGGCAGGAGCATAAAACCGAAAAACAGATAGCAGAAGCCGAATCCCAGCAAAATCTTCCAGATGCGCGCGCCGCTTTGCTTTCCTGTCTGTGTCATGAGGCCGCCTCCCCTTCCGCCGCGGGCGGATAGGCCATGACGTCTGCGGGATCAATGACGACATTCACCTTCTGTCCCTCCTCGTAGATGCGGATCCCGTCGTTTTTCTCAATGACCTTGACCGACTGACTGCCGACGTCCACCGTATATTTGATATACAGGCCGTAGTACTCGCGACTTGTCACTACGCCCTCCGCCACGATCTGGCGTCCCGCCGGCTCCGTGTTCACGTGGATCCGCTCCAGTCGGATGAAATTGTGGTTCTCCGGGCTGACGGACGGATCCGCCTGCGCAAGCTTTGCAGCCAGTTCTATTTCGATTTTATTGATATCCCCGATGAAGTTGCAGACAAATTCCGTCTTTGAAAAATTGTAGATCTCGTTCGGCGTGCCGATCTGCTCAATACAGCCGTTGTTGAACACGGCGATACGGTCGGAGAGCGTCAGCGCCTCCTCCTGGTCGTGTGTGACATAAATGGTCGTGATGCCGAAGTCCTTCTGCATCTTTTTCAGCTCGTTGCGCAGCTGCACGCGGAGCTTTGCATCGAGGTTGGAGAGCGGCTCGTCCATGCAGATGATGGAGGGCTCCAGGACCAGGGCCCTTGCGATGGCGACGCGCTGCTGCTGGCCGCCGGAGAGCTGACCGACCGCCTTGCCGAGCTGCTCGTCCGAGAGCTCAACCTTCGCTGCGATCTCCTTCACACGTCGCTGGATCTCCGCCTTCTTTAAATGCTTTACCTTCAGTCCGAAAGCGATGTTGTCATAGACCGTCATGGTGGGGAACAGTGCGTAGCTCTGGAACACGATCCCGATATTCCTGTCCTCGATCGGAACACGTGTGATGTCCTTCCCGTCGGCTACCACCGTTCCGGCGGCGGGTTCTATAAATCCCGTAATCGTGCGGAGTGTCGTCGTCTTTCCGCAGCCGGACGGACCAAGAAACGTAAAAAACTCCCCGTCGTTCACCTGCACGTTGATGTCATGCAGGGCGGTAAAATCACCAAATTTAACAACGATACCATCCAGCCGGATCATGACGCTCCCCTCCGTTTATAAAGCTGTAATCTCAAATCGTACCGGGAGCCGGCGGACGGGCATGCCCGCCCGCCGGTGTTCCCTGTGATTCCAGGTCTTGTTTCGGAACAGCTTTCTCTTATTTCGTTTCCTGTGACTGCGTCAGCGTTGCCCAGTCGAGGTTGTCCCAGTCAGGCTCCGCCGTCGCGTTTGCCGCATCCGCCCAGTAGAAGCCGAGGTTCGTCATGATGTTCGTCCACTCTGCGCTGTGCGCCGCGACATACTGATAGTACTTCATGTCTGTGCCGGCGACGTCTTCCTGTGCCAGGTTGTGAAGCGAATAAATGCCTGCATAGTCTACGAGGTCACTGCCCTCTGCGGCCTCAATATTGCAGGGATAGCGATCGAACTGGTTTGCCCATGCAATCTGTGTCTCTGTGGATCCGAACCAGTCACAGAACGCCTTGACGATCTCGGTCTGCTCGTCTGTGCGGCCTTCCTTTTCGAGGACACCGATGTACTCTGCGATGAAATAGCTGCCGTCGTCGATCTTTACAAGGTCCCAGTTGCCGGGGGCGTTGTTCGCTTCATCATAGGTCAGAGGATTCTTGCTGGAATCCGCCGCCACGTCGACTGCGCCATAGAGTGCGCTGGAGAAATAGGTGCTGACCTGCACGTCGCCCCGGTTCAGCGGATCCATGCCGTAGCTGTCACCTGTGAAATTGCCGTTTGCGCAGTATTTCCAGAGTGCTTTCCAGCCGTCGATGCTGATGCCGCCCGCCTCACTCTTCGGGTCTGTGTAGGGGAACAGCATGCAGTTGTTGATGTTCGCATTGGTCGTTCCGCCGACCTTGCCCTGGCGATAGTAAGTGTAGCCGCTGTCTGCCAGCTCGCTCCAGTGCTGGAAGTGCAGCTCCTTCCCGTTCGTGCCCAGTTCATCATTCCGGTAGAGCATCAGGATATCCTGGATCGTGACGCCGTAGGCGAGATTGTCATAGTAGAAATCGCCGACGAGGTCCGCCCACGAAGGCTTCCACTCCACAAGTTTTAAGTTCTCATAGACGCCGCCGATAACCTGTGACCATCTGGTCTCGTTCAGACCAAAGAGTACGTCGCCGTCGTGATACTCGTTCGCCGCCTGCACGACCGCCGTGTCGCCGTTCGCGACCGTCGCGTCGATCATGTTCACGTCAAAGCCCGCTGCGGACGCGCGTTCCTTGAGCCATACGATCTCGTCGTCGTTGTTGCTGTTGGAGTAGATCTTGATCGTGTAGCCGGAATAATCCGGTTTCTCTGCCGGAGCCTCCGCCGCGGGTGCTTCCGCCGCAGGTGCCGCAGGTGCAGGAGCGCTCGCAGCCGGAGCGGCCGGAGCTCCGCATGCGCACAGCGCAGCGCCCATGCTCAGTGCCAGTAACAGTGCCAGTGCCTTTTTCATGTTCTTCCCTCCTTTTTATATAAATGCTGTAACTTAAACCATTTCAGGAGCCGGCTTTGCCGGCGAATTTCCACAGCTCCGCGAGATCATGCACGATGGGGCCGTCCCATGGCTTTGTCGGCACAGCGCCCTTTCCCCGCTGCATCTGCACACAGGTCAGGCCGAGCGATGCGGCAGCCTTCAGGTTTCCCCCCGAATCATCGATAAAAAGCATCTCCTCTACCGGGGCACGGAATTTCCGTATCACGTCGAGGAACATCTCCTCCGACGGTTTGGTGATCCCGAGCTCGAAGGAATACGTCTCGTGATCCAGATAATCAGCGATCCCGAAATTATGCACGATGCGCCGGGAAGACGGCGTCGCGTCCGAGAGCATCCCCGTCTCGAAGGCTTCATGGAACCTCGGCAGCCAGTCAAAGACGTCGTCGAACACGAACAGCCGCTCGTCGCTGTAGGTCATGTCTTCGCTCAGGCGCCGAATGGCGTCCTCCGGGACCCGGATCTTCACCATTTCAAAGATCTCCCGGTAAAAGTGTTCGAAAAGCTTCTCCTCTTCCTCTTCCGTACTGATCTTTTTTGCCTCCGGCATCCGGTCCGGATTTCGGGAAAGAAATTCGTCGATTGCCAGCATCTGCTCCTGCGTCATCCGCAGGTCAAAGATCTCCCTGTGATGCGGGCCGAGCAGCCAGTTTCCGGAGTTCGGTCCCTGCAGCACACCTCCGTTGTCAAACAGGATCGCTTTGATCATTTCATTTCCTTTCCGGCAAGCTCCTGCGCCATCAGGACGGCGCCCCATTCCGCAGGCGCGTCCGCTTCCGTAAGCTCCACGCGGATCTCCTCCCGCAGAAGAACGGCTTTAAGGTGCTCCCGCAGCCGCCCGTCATTTTTTAAAAAACCGCCGGCCAGGACAAGCGGCACCGGCATGGTCCTCCCCGTCATTCGGAGTCCCTCGAGGACTGCCTTTACGAGGAGCGCGAGCTCCTCCGCGGCCTGTTCCATGATCCGCACCGCAGCGGGGTCTCCTCTCCCGCAGGCGTCTGACACGACGCCGCACAGCGCCGCCACCTCGCTCTTATTGTGGGCGTATACATAATCCGCCAGCTCTTCAGGGGTCCGCAGCCGGAGCCGTGCGCACAGAGCCCCGCCAAGACAGGTCGGCGCCCCGATTCCATCGGCATGACGGAGCGCTGCACGGATCCCTTCCTTTGCGACCCAGTAAGCGGAGCCCTCGTCACTGACAAGGTAGTCGTGTCCCCCGGCGCGACGCATTTCACGCGCTTCGTTGATCCCGCAGGCAATGGAACCGGTGCCGGAGATCAGGATCACGCCCGGTTTTCCGGCCGTTGCCGCATAAAGTGCGATCAGGGCGTCATTGACTGCCATACGCGGTCCGCTCAGGTGAAGCTCTTTAAGGATCTTTAGCATCTGCAGCCGGGAAGCCTCCGAGTCAACTCCCGCACTGCCGATGCACAGTCCAAGACACGCATCGGCGGGAAGGCCGGATCCCCCGAGAAGATCCGCGACGAGTGTGCGGAGATTCTCCCTGACTGCCTCCGGCGGATTGCTCGCAATATTGGTGGAGCCGCCGCGCGCTGCCCCCAGTCTCCTGCCATCCTCACTTACGGCAAGGGCGCGGGCAGTCGTTCCTCCGCCATCGATGCCGATATAGTAGCCCATTTTACCTGTCATCCTCCGGCTGGCCCCCAGCCGATGGTTCCGCTGCAAGCCCGAGTTCGTCGCAGATATAACGCCTCGTCTTTTCTTCATGCACCCGCGAAAGCGTCTTTTCCGCATAGGTCCGCAGCAATTCCCTGTCGACCTGTCTGCGGGTCGGAATCAGGCGATAAAAGTTTTCAAAATAGATCTTGTCCAGTACCGCATCCGGGAGCCTTATTCCGCGAACAGGTCTCTCCCAGAACAGGAACTCGTCGTCCGTCTCAAGAAAACGGCGGATATGGCGGACCGTGATCGCAGGATCCTTTTCAGACTCACACATGATGTCCGCGCAGAACTCGTCCGCGTCCGTGCCGAACAGAATCCGGTCGGCGTGCCTGATAAAGAATTCCCTCCACACGCCGCGCGCGGCCGAAAAATTCGTGTACATCTCGATGCCCGGCGTCAGGTCAAAGCTCACACAGGGATGATCCCGCATGACCTGCTCCGCCCGCTCCGGATCGTGGGAGTGGAAAAAGAAATGTGCAAGGATCGCCTTTAACCCTTTGTGCCGCGCAAGAACATGCAGCGCTTCGCCGATGCTCTCCTCCCAGGGCAGGAAGGTCCCGTCATAGGTCCATCCCGCTTCGACAGCAAAAGACGGCGCCTGATCCTTGTCCCAGAATTCCGGCGGATCCGCGACGTGCCATAAAAGCGGCGTCCCGGTCTCCTCCAGCAGGGAAAAGAACGGCTCCAGGATCTCATCATCGAGCGCAAGGCCCAGCATTTTCCTGGAGTCCGGTTTGCTCTCGAGCATCTTCATGCCGTCGCATCCCATGGCGAGAAGCATTTTTGCCTGCTCCTTAGGAGCCCAGGGACCGGTAAGGTTTCTGCAGGGCGCTTCGGGATAGATCAGGGATCCGTAAGCATAGATCGATTTCTCTCTCTGCTTGAAGATCAGCGGGAGAATGTTCTCCTCCGGGCAGCACCCCTCCAGTCCGCAGCCGAAAGATGCGATGGACAGCGCCTTAAGATCGCTCCGGCGCATGTAATCCTGCATAAAAGCAAGGGCTTCGGGGGTGTACACGTGGGTATGCATATCTACCAGCCTGCGGTCTTTCATGGGTTTTTATCTCCTGTTAAATGAAACTGTCCCTGACTTTCATGAAAAGTGATAAATTTATTATATCACTTCGCACTGAATTTATCAGATATGCACAATTATTTCACAGCCCGCTGCGCTCAGATCCCCTGATCCCGCCACGCCGCTTCCGTCTCCTGTCGCAACGCCTTCCATGCTGCGAGTGCGGCATCGGCATCGCGGATGACCGGAGCCTTCAGCTCTTGCAGATAGGCTTCGATGGCGCATACAAGTCGTGTCTCCTTCAACAGAAAAGCAAGCCCTTCGATCTGAGCATGAAGGATAAGAACGCCAAACTCCTCCTTGAAAAAGACTGCCTGTTTCCCGTCAAACACAGCCTGCAGCATCCCCTTTTCCGCAAGAAAGGCCCGCAGAAGCTCCTCCCTCTCCTCCGCATCCCGCGGACGGAAGGTGTCAAACAGCGGGCGGCACTGAGAAAGGAAAGCGCGAAATTCCGCATCCAGCGAGTTTACGCCGACGGCATCCCGGATCAGAATATTGATGGGATCGCAGTCCTGACCTCGAATGGATCGCGAGATCATCGCGGCCTGTCCCGGCGCGACAAACATTGTCCTGCGGAAGATCTTGTCCTGCAGGTGCGGATAATAGTATGGCTCGATTCTCCCGGAGAAATAGAGAGGCATCCACCGGCGCACCGCCTCCAGCATCTCCTCCAGATTGCGGTCCACGCTGTGGATAACTTTGATGATACAGCCGTTGTTTAAGAGCGCCTGCATCGTTTCCTTCCACCACTCGGCGAAAGCGGGCTCCTCAAACAGCCACATGGTATCCTCATCCGAATGCAGAAGGAGCGTCTGCGGTTTTCCGGTCTTCAGAAGGAGCTCCAGGAAAACTCTCACGCCGTCCCGTTTCCCCTGGTCACCGTAAAACAGAGATGCCATCGCGTGCGTGCCCGCATACCTGCGCGCCTTTTCCGCCGCCTTGTCCGCCTTTTCACTATTCCCGGAGCCGGCGTCAGTATTCCTGCGCAGCCCCGCGAGCGCCTCCTGCACAGGCGATACCTTCATTGCGCGTCCCTCAAACCAGGAGAACAGCAGGTCTTTCCCCTTTTCTTCCTCCGCCGGCCAGATAAGTCCCGGGCAGATCTCATCCATCAGCGCACTGCCCTGATACGGCTCCCGAATGGCATGGGCAAAAAAAGCTGCCGCAGCGGAAAGGAATTCTTCATCTGAAGGACAGTTTCGCTGGCCCCGCCGGATACGGCTGATATAGGAGGCATCGAATCTCATTGCTCTCGCAAAAACCGCATTTTCTGTCCCGGTCACCCGCATCAGGAAATCGAGTTTTTCATGAAGCGATTCTAACATTTGAGATTTCCTTCCCTTCCCGATCTGTCATTAGGCGTGACATATATTGATATATTTAACATGATTTGGCATAGCTATGCACAAATTACTATTTTTATGCGAATTATCAGATTAATTATAATGATATAGAGCAATTTTTTGGTTGTCAACAAGCATGCCAGAAAGGGGGAGTGTTTTCCACATCGCCGATCTGCTATGATACTTAGAGTGTTCTTCACACTGAGATTTTGACATACAGGGACAAGAGGTATAATATGGCTCATTTTGAAAAAAAGATCTCCTCGACGGAGATCTACAACGGAAAAGTCATCCGCGTGACAGTAGATGAAGTGGAGCAGGAGAACGGCAGGCGCGCAAAACGCGAATTTGTCCATCACAACGGCGGGGCCTGTGTCGCGGCGCTGACGGATGCGGGCGAAATCTACATGGTCCGGCAGTTCCGCTACCCCATCGGCAAAGAGATCCTGGAGCTCCCCG
>CACZQP010000195.1 GCA_902783385.1 uncultured Lachnospiraceae bacterium
ATTTCCCATCTCACGTCAAAGAAGCCGGAGGAAGCGGATGAAGGCGTGCGGCACCTTGTGGAGGAAAACGCGCGCCTGCGGGCGGAGCTGACGCAGCTGCAGATGGATTGGATCGGTCTGAAGGCGTCACAGATTCCCGTTTCGCAGAAGAGTGTGCTGCTTTTCGAAAAGGGACTTGGCGGAAAGGCAGGGCGCGAGCTGATCAATCTGCTGACAGAAACGCATGAGGGCCTTTGCGCGGTGTTTTCCGGGAGCGATGACACGGAATATCATTTCATCATCGGGAGCGGCAGCGGCGGCATCAGTGCAAAGGATGCAGGGGATGCACTGCGCGAAAACCTTTCGGCAAAGGGCGGCGGCTCTCCGCAGATGGTGCAGGGAACGGTCAGGGCAGGTGAGGAAGAGATCCGACAAACGCTGAAGGAGTGGTTTTCAGATCTCCCGGCATAAGCGGAAGAGAACGCTGAAATGCCGCGCTTCAGATGCTATAATGATATAGACTATGCAAAGACAGGAATCCCTGAATCGTTACATCGAGCAGACGCTGGACATCCGGGCGCTTTCTTCCCCGCAGGTACAGGACATGGAGGACGCGGAAGAATATCGGCTGGAGCTTTTGCGCAGCTTTACCAGGATCGGCAATATCGGTCAGGAGAACAATGAGATCCTGCGGACCCACTGGCTGCCGCTCATCCGATCAGAGGACGCGCTGGTCGACGAAGACCGCGCGGCGCTGAACGATTTTTCCCGGTCTTTACTTGATGCCTATCGGATGGAAAACCTGGATCTCCCGATGCGGTTCAAGCAGACCAGACGCCTTTTGAAGGATGCCCTGACCGGGGAGGATGAAGATGTCAAGGTCTGCGCCCTCGACTCCATGGTCGAAGCGTCGTTTGCCATGATGCATATGGTGCAGCGGCTTGTCCCCTGTGACGGGAGCTGCTATCAGTACCGCGACGAGGGGCTGGAGGCTGCCGGCCGTCTTCTTTCTTATCTGGAACCGGAGAAATTCACGAGATTGAAAAATGAGGAGTCGAGGCACCTGGTTCTCACCAACTCCCGCTATATCAGCGCCCTCTTTGACAGGAGTGACCACTACTGCGACGAGATCAACGCGGAGGATTTCGAGGCTATGCGCCGCGCGCTTTCCCTCGCGGAGGATCCCTTCTACAGAAAGGCTGCGCCGGGGTACAACTGGCTGTACCACAGGTTCCGGACGCTGCAGTATATCACCAACTTTACAGAGCTGAATAACGTGCGCGGCTTCCGAAGGGACGAGCTGGAGGAGATCTACGAGGATACGATGCAGCTTGCCGCGCTGTGGGAGGCGGAAGAGGAGACGCTTGCGAAGCATTGCACGCGTGAGCTGATCGAGCTGTACCGGCTGCGCATCGAACACTTGACGGACAGGATTGCGCCGAAGGAGTACAAGGACAGGCTGAGCCTCCTGATCCAGGACGGAGACACATCACTGTTCACCCTGCACGGCAATATGATCCACGCCCTGGCGCTCAATGAGTATTTGCTTGCGGTTGACCGGGCTCATCCGGACCGCGACGACGCGGAACGTCTGAACCGGTTTTACCGGAGTCTGGTGCAGTACGTGCACAGAATGCCGAAGAAGGGTTCCTTCTCCTTCCTTCTGACATTCCTGTCAGATTTTCTCAAGTCATATGTAGACGTCCCCGGCGCGCCGGAATTTGAAGAGATCTGCCTGATGCTGATGGTGGCGCTTCATCCGCCGACCTACGTGCATTCCCTGAGTGTGGCGGATTTTACCAGGTGCATTACAAAGCACCTGATAAGGACGCAGCCCTCCCGACTGGTCGGGGTCCTGGGCTGTGCGGATGCGGAAGATGTGAGGCGCAGGCAGGAAGAACTCCTTGGCTTTGCATATCACAGCGGGCTCTGCCACGACGTGGGAAAGCTGTTCGTGACGGAGACCATCCTGAATTACGGAAGAATGCTCTTCCAGGAGGAATTCGACCTGATCCGCGTGCACCCGGCGATCGGCGCATATGTCCTGTCGGCACATGAAAAGACGGCGCCGTATGCGAACATCGCGCTGCTCCATCACCAGTGGCACGACGGCACGACAGGCTATCCGCTAAGCCCGAAGGCGTCCACACTTGCAGAGAAGGCCATGATTGATATCGTCGCCTGTGCGGACTGCCTGGACGCGTCGACGGACATTGTCGGGCGAAGCTATAAGCGCGGCGTCATGCTGGAAGACTTTCTGCAGGAGCTGCATGCCGGGAGCGGCACGCGCTATGCACCGTATCTGGCTGAGCTCCTGGAGGATCCAGAGGTATACAGCGACGTGGCAAAGATCCTCACCGAG
>CACZQP010000196.1 GCA_902783385.1 uncultured Lachnospiraceae bacterium
AAGGAAGATGATGGTGGAAAGCGCATACATCTCCGGTTTGATGCCCTTTTTGATCTCGGTGTAGATCTTGGTCGAGAGCGTATCCACGCCTGCTCCCTTGGTGAAGTGCGTGATGATGAAATCGTCAATGGACATGGTGAACGCCATGAGAAATCCGCTCAGGATCCCGGGAAACAGATCGGGCATCACGACGCGGAAAAAGGCGTAAACCGGCGTCGCGCCCAGATCGAGCGCGGCCTCGTAGTTGCTCTGATTCAGCTGCTGGAGCCTCGGCATGATGCTCAGGATCACATAGGGGATATTGAAGGTGATGTGTGACAGAAGGATCGTGCCGTAGCCGAAGCGCATCCCGAAGCTCAGAAACAGGAGCATCAGGGAGATGCCCGTTACGATGTCGGCGTTCAGCATCGGAATGTTGGCGATCCCTGTGATCGTTGAGCGCAGGTGACGGTTCATGCGCATCATGGCAAGACATGCCAGGAGTGCGATGACGGTTGCGACTATGGAGGAGATCAGCGCGATGCTCAGCGTATTGGAGAGCGCCTCCATGATATCCCTGTTTTTGAACAGCTGGACATACCACTTTGTGGTAAAGCCTCCCCATTTCGCGCGGGATTTGCTCGCGTTGAAGGACTGTACGATGAGAACAAGGATCGGCGCGTACAGGAAAAATACGATCAGGAAGAGGTACAGACGCTTTAATGCCTTCATATCGCCAGATCCTCCCCGTTCTTGTCGAAGATCTCCTCCATGATCATATTCAGGATGATGAAGATCATCAGGATGATCGAGAGGCCGCTTCCCAGGTGCCAGTCATAGGCCTGCGTGAATTCCTGCTCGATCACGTTGCCGATGAGAAGGATCTTGCTGCCGCCGAGGAGCTGGCTGATGACGAAGGTCGTGAGCGCCGGGATAAACACCATTGTAATACCGCTCATGATGCCGGGGACAGAGAGCGGGAGAATGATGCGCAGGAACGTCTGGAAGGCGTTTGCCCCCAGGTCCCGCGCGGCGTTGATCACGCTGGGGTCGATCTTGACCAGAACATTGTAGATGGGCAAGATCATAAAGGGCAGGAAATTGTAGACCATGCCCAGGATGATCGCGTACGGCGTATTGATGATCTGCAGCGGCTGCAGATGAAGCGCCTGCAGGATGGTGTTGAGGATTCCGGTCTTTTCCAGGATCGTCTGCCATGCCATCGTGCGCAGGAGTGTGTTCATCCACATCGGCAGGATAAACAGCATCACGATCACGCTCCGTCCCTTTTCGCCGCGCGCAGCCAGAATCATGCTGAGCGGATAGGCGAGCAGGAGACAGATCACGGAGGATGCAAGGGACAAAAGGACGGAGAGCCACAATGCCTTTGCGTGGACGGGATCCGCCATGGCGGTGATGTTATCCATGGTGAATGTGCCGCTTTTGTCCGTGAAGCCGTACCAGAAGATCATGAGGAGCGGCACGACGATGAAGATCAGCGACCAGGAGATGTAGGGCAGGGTGAACAGCCCCCGCATGCGTTTTGTCTTAACCATCGATCGGCGCCGCCTCCTCGTCTTCCGAAGCAGGTTTGTTCATGATCTGGATGTTGAAGGGGTCAACGGAGATCCCGACCTTTGTCCCGACGGGATACATCTTTGTGGACTGCACGAGCCACTCATAACCGCGTGCGGTCACCTCCATCTCGTAATGAACGCCCTTGAAAATGATGTGCGTCACTTCGCCCTGCAGTTCGTCGGAGGAGTTCTCCGTCAGGATGACATCCTCCGGGCGAATGACGACGTCGACGGGCTTATTCCGGCCGAATCCGGTATCGACGCAGGGGAACTTCACGCCGAAGATCTCCACAAGCCTGTCCTCGAGCATGATGCCGTCCACGATATTGCTGTCTCCGATAAAGTCTGCGACGAAGGCGTTTTCGGGTTCGTTATAGATCTTCTCCGGGGAGCCGATCTGCTGGATATAGCCCTGGTTCATGACCACGACGGTGTCGGACATCGTAAGCGCTTCCTCCTGGTCGTGCGTCACATAGATGAACGTGATGCCCAGCTCGTTCTTTAAGCGGATCAGCTCGTACTGCATGTCCTGGCGGAGTTTTAAGTCCAGCGCGCCGAGCGGCTCGTCGAGAAGGAGCACGCGGGGCTCATTGACGATGGCGCGCGCAATGGCGATGCGCTGCTGCTGTCCGCCGGAGAGTGAGTCAGGCGTGCGGTCTTCAAAGCCGGAGAGACCGACCAGTTTTAAGGCATATTTGATCTTGTCATTGATATAGCTCTGCGGTTTTTTGCGGATGCGCAGACCGAATGCGATGTTTTCCGCGATGGACATGTGCGTGAACAGGGCATATTTCTGGAAGACGGTGTTGAGGTTGCGCTTATTGGGCGCAAGATGCGTGATGTCCTGTCCGTCGAAGATGACTTTTCCCTTATCGGGCGTCTCAAAGCCGCCGATGATGCGCAGCGTCGTCGTCTTTCCGCAGCCGGAGGGCCCAAGGAGCGTCACAAATTCATTTTCATGTATGGTAAGATCCAGATCGTCGAGGATCAGCTGACCGTCAAAGCTTTTGGATATGTTCTGCAGATGAATGAGTTCTTTTGTCATGTATAAAACACCCTTTCACAGCATCATTAGTCTCATTCATTTTACAGTAAAGGGGTGGGTTGTCAAGTAAACGGAATTATGTATTTATGCGGGTTTTATGGTACACTTAGCAGTGCTCGGTCAGAGAAATCTTTCGAATAAAAATGTACGCGCAGGTATGCGAGGGAGGACACTTCGGCTGACATGCGTCCGCCGGGAAGGGAGAAACAAAGATATGTCCGGATCTACAACGGGTAGCATATTAAAGATCACGACCTTCGGGGAATCGCACGGCGAGGCGGTAGGCGTCGTCATCGACGGCTTTCCCGCCGGCATGGAGCTTTCGGAAAAGGATATCATTCCCTACATGGACCGGCGCCGCCCCGGGAAGCATGCGGTCTCAACGGCCCGGAATGAAGCGGATACGCCGCAGATCCTATCCGGCGTCTTCGAGGGAATGACGACCGGAGCCCCGATCATGATCCTGATCCGGAACACGTCGCAGCATTCGTCGGATTATGAGCAGCTCAGGGACGTATTCCGCCCCGGGCACGCAGACTATACATTTTATGAAAAATACGGCATCCGCGACCATCGCGGCGGCGGGCGCTCCTCCGGAAGGGAGACGGCTGCCCGCGTGGCTGCCGGTGCTGTGTGCGCGAAATTTCTGGGGACGCTCGGAATCCGTGTCGCTGCCTTTACGGCTTCGATCGGTTCCGTTGCAGCAAAGGCGGGAGACGACTGGGTGGAGGTCTCCAGAAACACGCCGACCGGAATGCCCGATGCAGAGGCGGATTTAAGAGCACAGGAGGAGATTGCGAAATGCCGCGCGGAGGGCGATTCCCTGGGCGGCGTCATCGAGTGCCGCATCACGGGCGTCCCCGCAGGACTGGGCGATCCGGTGTTCGACAAGCTCGATGCCGCACTCGGTAAGGCAATGTTCTCGATCGGCGCTGTCAAGGCGGTAGAGATCGGAGACGGTCTTCGGGCCGCAGCGGTGCGGGGGAGCGAGAATAACGACGCCTTCTGCGCGCGCGGCGATGGCATCGGCAAAAAGACAAATCACGCGGGCGGGATCCTCGGCGGGATTTCCGACGGAGACGAGATTTGTCTGCGCGTATATGTCAAACCGACGCCTTCGATTTCAAAGGAACAGGAGACCGTTCGAAAGGACCACTCAGATACACTGCTCACCGTACAGGGGAGACATGATCCTGTGATCGTTCCGCGTGCGGTCGTGGTCGTGGAGAGCATGTGCGCGATCACGATCCTGGATGCGCTTCTTGTCAATATGAGCGCGACCTGCGGCGGCATCCGCAGGTTTTACGGCGCGCAGGATTAAGATGCCGCATAATCGGCATCCGGAAAAGAGGAGAGTCAATAACAGGCATGTACGAACTGATCAGAGAAGAAGGCATGGCCAAGCGCGGCCGGTTTCATACGGTGCACGGCGTGATCGAAACGCCGGTGTTCATGAATGTGGCGACGGCAGGTGCCATCAAGGGCGGGCTGTCCGCAGACGATCTGCGCGCAATCGACACCC
>CACZQP010000197.1 GCA_902783385.1 uncultured Lachnospiraceae bacterium
AAAGTGCTTAAAATAAAGGATTTCTACGAGTTCAACTTTTGTAGCAACACTATAGTCTCGATGTGCCACGTATGCGGAAACATATCGACAGGAACCGCTTTCACCGCGCGGTATCCAAGCTCCTTCAGGATGGCGAGATCCCTTGCGAGAGAGGACGGCTCACAGGAAATATAGACGATCTTCTTTGGAGAGAGCGATGCCGCTGCTTTCAGGAAACGCGGTGTGGCGCCGGCACGCGGCGGGTCAAGGAAAATGACATCCGGCTTTTCCGCAGGCTCCCTGCCTCCGGAGGCGAGCTCTTCCATATATGCCGTTGCATCCGCCGCCGTGAAGCGGATATTCTTAAGTCCGTTTTTTGCGGCGTTGCGGCAGGCATCCTCCACCGCCGCTGCGTTCAGCTCCACCCCCTGCACAAACCGTGCGCCGGCGGCGGCAATGATCCCGATCGTGCCGATCCCGCAGTAGGCATCCAGGATGCTCTCCCTGCCTGAGAGTCCGGCAAAATCCACCGCCACATTGTAAAGCTTCTCTGTCTGGAGAGGATTGACCTGGTAAAACGATGTGGAGGAGATCATAAAGCGCCGCCCGCAGAGGATATCCTCAATATGCCCCTCTCCGTACAGCACTTTTTCCCGGTCCGCCAGGATCATGGCATCGGTCCTGGAGTTGATATTCTGGACGATCGTCGTGATCTCCGGGTGCCGGTCACAAAGCGTTCTGACGAAACTATCCCGCGAGGGAAAGGAAGGCGACGCCGTAACAAGCGTGACCATGATCTGTCCGGTTCCGCGCGCCGTCCTGATCTGGGCATAGCGAAGTGAGCCGCTTCTCTTCACCGGATCATAGGGTTTTATGTGAAAGGACGGAAGCATCGCCGCAATGGTCAGGACAATGCGGTCTGCTGCCGTATTATCCAGCCTGCAGCTCTTTACCGGCAGCACTCTTCTCGCCCCGGCCTGATACGTTCCGCAGATGATCCTGCCGCGGGCGTCCTGCGCAAAAACAGCCGTCACTTTGTTTCTGTAGTGATCCGGGTTCTTCATTTTCAGGATCGGCTGCAGCACGTCCTGCACCTCCGGGACACCGGCGCGGACAAACTCGTCCCGCAAAAGCTCCTGCTTTTGCGCAAGCTGCTGCGCATACGGGACATCCAGGAGCTGGCAGCCGCCGCAGACCCCGAAGTGCGGGCACGGCTTCTTCTTGTTATTTTCCGGCTTCATTCCGGCCTCTTTTTCCTTTGGTCTGTTATTATTCCGGTTCATAGACATAAATCACATACGGCGACGAAGCGTCCTCGTACCTGCCGCAGAGCGCAAGCCCCAGCTCCTGCGCATTGGAAAACGGGATGCGGGAGAAAACGTATCGGCAGCCAAGCTCCCGCAGGGCGCCGGCATCAAAACAGCCCTCGTAGTCACTGCGCTCTGCGTACGGATAGCGGCGCACTGCCTGCACCACGGTATCCTCTGTTCCGGAATACAGATAGCATCGTGCCCCCCAGTCGTCATAATATGCCCTGGTCGCCGGCCGCGCATCCAGCGCCGGCGCAATGATTCTGCGGAACGACTCCTTATAGCTCTGTGCATAGAAGCCAAGGTAGCCGTCCAGCGTCGCGATCCCGTTGTACTCAAGGATCGCCGGATGCAGGCCGTAGGCGACGGCCCAGTCCGCACCGCTCCCCGCAAGGAGCGAAGCGCTCCCCTCATATTCGGCTTCGCCTTCTATGCTGCCGGCATACGGCGCAAAGTCCGCAAAATTCCCCTCCCGGTATCCGATATCCTCTTTGATTTCTGCAAACAGCCGCTCTGAATAGAATTCTCCGTAGGAAAGGTCATTGACCTTCCCGCCGCGCAAAAGCTCATAGGCCTTGGCGTAGGCCGTGTGATACAGGTCATTATAGCGCACAGGCGAAAACAGAACGATAGCCGCGGAGAGAAAAGCCGCCCCGATACAGACTGCCGTCCGTGCGCCGCCCCCTGCTGCGGCTCTCCCGGGTGCAGGCATATCGCCGCGCAGGATCGACACAAGGACCAGCAGGTACCACAGATACCACAGGAACGGATTGAAAAAGATCGTGCGGTTGAACTGCAGCCCCTTCAGCGGCGGAAGGAGCATTTTCACCAGGCTGCGGACCGGCGCGAGGTAGTATAGGCCGTAAACGAGCGAATTAAACAGGATCCACATAAGAATCCAGAAACGGATCCCTCGCAGCGTTTTCGTCGTGCTCGTTTCCGACTCCTCCCGGGAAAGGATCCTCCCACCGCAGAGCCATTCATAGACGAAGTATAAGAGGCACACCGGCAGCACCAGATACTTCTGCTGACCCTGTGCGTGCATCATCCCGTCCGCAAAGGCCTCCTTCATGAAGGCGATCGCCTCCGGGACAGTCGCGGAGGTCATGACCATGGTCTCCCGGATCGTCACCTCGTCGGACAAAAGCATCTGGGCAAACAGGCGATATTCAAAAAACACATAGCCCGCCGCAAGCGCAGCGATGCCAGCGATCATGCGAAGGTTTATCCTTCTGTCGCGAAATGCAAGGATCAGCCAGGCGAGCGCCGCATAGCCCAGAATAAAAATCCCGTGATAGGAAAAGTACGACAGAAACGGGTAGAAAAACAGCCCTGCTATGGCGAGCGCCGTCTTCCGCTCCCTGCCGTTTGACCGGTAAAGCCGGATGAAAAGAAGCGCGGCAAGCGGTATGCTCGCGAAGCAGATCCCGAACGCCGGGAAAAAGGAAATGAGGCCATAGGCAAAGCATACAAGCAGCACCGTCTGCTTCTCCCAGCCGTCCGTAATACCGGCCTGCTGCCCGTCCTTTCCGGCAGCGATGTGAAGGATCTCCCTTACCAGCAGGTACATCCCCGCCGTCCCGATGAGGATGCGGAGAAAGTACAGCACAAGATAAGCCGGAAATGCAGGAAGAAGCTGATACAGGATCCCCGTAAGCTCCCGCTCCGAGGGCAGCACGTCCCGGGAAATCCCGCCCAGAAACGGCGCAGCCGTGCCGCGTGACGCAAATGTGTCCGTGTTCTGCAGCATGCGGTACTGCGCCTGGAACAGGTCCAGGTTATCCTGCACCGCGATCTGCGCGTCCTCGCCGACAACGGCGAACAGGATCCCTGCGCAGACAAGAAATGCCGCAATCAGCGTCTGTGCTCCGTACTGCCTGTTATATGTTTTTAGCCCGCTTTCTTTCATATCATCCGTAAGGTCATCTCATCAGCCGATTCCCGCGGTATCCGCGTCGATCCTCGCACTGATCTTTTTTACGCGCTCAGAGACGCGGTAGTCGTTCTCCTCAAACAGAAATTCGTGCAGCCAGCGGACATTGTCTTCAAGAGACTTAGGGATGATGCAGGACTCCTGGTTGACAGTCCCCGATGTGCGAAGTGACGCCTCCGGGCATCCGGCCGTATCCACAATGTCCAGCATCAGGAGCTTTGAAGAAAGCGCCAGTGCCTCCGATACCGTAAGCGACGTCGCCGTCTGCCTAAAGACCTGCGTCGTGATCGCGCTGAGTTTTGCAGGCGTCATCCGCTTTGCGTTGCGGAAGGTCTGCTGCAGGACCTCCCTCTGTCTCTCCGTGCGCCGGTAGTCATCCCCCGCCGTGTACCGGATCCTGCAATAGGCGACCGCCTGCAGGCCGTCCAGCGTCTGCAGGCCGGGCGCGTCCACCGTCCGATAGTCTCTGGAGAGCTCCTGCGCCATTGTGGACTGGTAATCGTTGATCCCGTGGATCTCGTCCTCGGCCACATCGATCTCCACGCCGCCCACTGCGTCAATGAGATCCGCCAGTCCGCCGAATCCGATCGTCACAAAATCCGAAATATTCAGGTCAAAATTCCGGTTCAGCATGTTGACCGCCTGCTCCGGCCCTCCGAACGCGTAGGCGGCATTTGCCTTCCGGAAACTGTCTCCGCCGATATCCAGGTACGTATCCCGGTAGACCGACAGGAGCTTACATTTTCCCGTCCGTTTGTGCATGGACAAAATAATGATGATATCGCTCCGGTTGTTCCCCGACAGGAGCTCTTCCTCCCGGGAATCGACGCCGAACAGCGCAATGTTCGTGTAATCCTTCATGACAGAGCTCGTGGCGGCCTCCTCGCTCATCTCGCTTTTGAGACTGCGGGAAAAACTGCCCGGATCACTCACGCTGTGGATGTTGTCAAAACGCGAGGCGATCAGATATACGGGAACACCGATGATCACCGCGAGGACGATCAGGATTGGAAGGAGCCTTTGCAGGAAGCCCTTTTTCTTCTTTTTCCCGCGCTTTCGCGCCGGCTTCTCTTCCTCCGCATCCTGGATGTACTCGTCATCTTCCTCTTCGTACATCTCCTGCGGCTCATTCTCATCATAGACCCGTCTCTTTACACGCCGCGGCTTTGCGCGCAGCATCCCGGCATCCTCCGGATGCTCCCTGCGCACGTAATCCTCATAGCTGTCATAATCCTGGTAGTAGTGTTTCTTTTTCGTCATGTTCTCCTCTGCAGCTCTTTATCGATCCTGCCTCCGCCCAATACGATGTCGCCGTCGTAAAACACAGCCGCCTGCCCCGGCGTGATCGCGCGCTGCGGCTCATCAAACCGCACCAGGACAGCGCCATTTCCCACAGGCTGGATGGTGGCGGGCTGCTCCTTCTGCCGGTAGCGGACTTTTACCTTTGCCCTGACCGGCGAATCAGGCTCCTCCCCGCTGATCCAGTTGACGTCTCTGACAAGCGCGTCCGTGCGGAAGAGTTCTTCATTTTTTCCAAGGATCACGCGGTTGCTCCCGGGATCGATTTCGCAAACATAAAGCGGCTCCTTCAGCGACAGGCCAAGGCCTCTTCGCTGGCCGCAGGTGTAATGAATAATACCCCTGTGGCGGCCAAGGACCCTTCCTTCCCCGTCCACGAAGTCGCCCGGCAAAGGGCGGTTTCCGCTGTATGCCTCGATGACGGCGGCATAGTCGCCGTCCGGAACAAAGCAGATATCCTGGCTGTCATGCTTGCGGGCATTGACGAAGCCGTTTTCCTCCGCGATCCTTCGGACCTGCTCCTTTGTCAGATCTCCCAGCGGAAAACGAATCCGCTTCAGGTCCTCCTGCTTCAGGTCATAGAGCACATAGCTCTGATCCTTTGACTCGTCAGCCGCCTTCCGCAGATAGAATACGCCGTCTTCCTCCGTGATCCGCGCATAGTGTCCGGTCACGATCTTTGCGCAGGACAGCTCGTCCGCCTTCTCCAGCATTTTCCCGAACTTCAGGAAACGGTTGCAGTCAATGCAAGGATTCGGCGTCTTTCCCTCTTCGTAGCTCTTCACGAAACGGTCGATGACTTCGCGCCGGAATTCCTCCTCGAAGTGGAGAACGTGATGGGGCATGGAGAGTCTTTCGGCGACAGCTCTCGCGTCCGCTATGTCGGAGGCGGCACAGCATGTCATGTCGCTCTTTCCAACTGTCTCATAATCATAGAGGCGCATCGTGCACCCGATGCATTCATAGCCTGCCTGCTGCATCAGGTACGCGGATACGGAGCTGTCGACGCCGCCGCTCATCGCGATCAGCGCTTTCTTTTCGTTCAAATGACGGAAAGCGGCAACCGACGTCACCGCTCTCCCGTCTTTCATTTCATTTCCGGAAATCATATGCTTCGTGCTTTACTGCTCCAACGACGGCGTCCAGTAGGTGCTGCCGTAAATATCCGTGAAGCAGTAGGTTACCTTCAGGTTTCCGTCGTCGATCAGGACGTTGCTGATCACGGGCTCCCCGGAGATCGTCATCCTCTCGCCCAGGAGATAGCTGTCCTCGTAACCGCCGTCATAGGAATAGAAGTCGCAGATGAAATCCAGCTGGTCCCCGTCCTTCAGGAAGGATTTCCCGCGGCCGTCCGCGTCCTCTTCCGGAATGAGCGCCTTCGCGATCGTCTCCGTCTCACCCTCCGTGTAATCGTAGAGTGCACCTGCGACATAACCGTAGGGATTTTCGCTGTCAAATACCAGCAGCAGGTCGACGCGCTCATCGTTGAGCATTGCCGGGACGCGGCCCGTGATGGTGTAGGTCCCGTCCTCTTCCTGCGTGGTGTTCAGGTGATAATAGGCGACCGGCTGATCGTTGATCGCGATCCAGGTGCGGTCCGTTTCGCCGATCAGGTCACCGTCTTCCGTAAAGCTGTAGACGTTGTCGAGGCCCATGTCCACATAGCCCTCGCCGTCGTCATAGAACACGTTGAGGTCCAGACGGTTGATCAGATCCCACTGGTCCTGTGCGATGCGCATCGTGTGCGTCCCGTCATCCTGCGTGGTCCAGACCAGCTGTTCCGCGTCAAAATGGTTGTTCTCCAGCGTGCTGACGATAATTCCCTCCGGGATGCTCCTGTCGGAAAGGAAGCCGCTGTTCGAGGACGTAAGGCCGGAGACGCCGGTAAGGCTTCCGGACAGCATGGAGCTTAAAAGCTGCGTCAGCAGCTCCTCCGTTGCACCGCCGCCGGAGTAGGACGACGAACCGGAGAGCATCGGGAAGGGACTTCCCGAGGACGAGTAGGCGCCGCTTCCGTAGGACTGGCCCGCCGCGCTGACGGAAGCGAACTGCTTGATGGTTCTGGAGTAGCTGTCGTCAAGACCGATGGCTTTGTAGGTCTGAACCATTCTGTCGACGGAGGACAGCTTCTGCTGCGGGAAGTAAATGGAAAGGCCGTAGCAGTTGGTCATATTGGCAGATGTGCGGTTGTACTTGACCGCGCTCTTTACGGTATCGGCCAGCGTCTTGCCCTCAGGCGTGCCGAGATTCATTGCAAAATGCGCAAGATCGATCTGGTCGATCCGGGAGCTTCTCGCAAATTCGCGCGTGCTGCTTCTCGCCTGTGAAACGGTCTTGTAGTCGCTGTTCTCGAGCATGCTGCTCGTCGACTTCGAGAATTCCACGAGCTTTGTGGGGAGTGTATGGGAAAGCTCCGCAAGGTCGACGATTGAGAGCGTCGTCGACTGTCCGCGCGCCTTCTGTGCGCTCACCTCCACGAAGTCGTCAATGATCCGCTTTCCGATCTGTGTCGTGGGCATGGACGGATTTGCACACAGCTCCGTCAGCCAGTTGGTGTAGTACCATCCGGTTCCGGGCTCCGTCTCCTCGGAAGCGATCATGTAATCCGCGTACTTCGAGAGCATAAGGCCCGTCTCCGCGGTCGCCATCAGGCACGTGTCGAAGCCGACAAAATCAAATTTCACATTGGCGGCATGCAGCGCCTGGTCGATGCCGCTGAGCGACATGGAACCGTTCCGCGCATGCTTTTCGTCATAGCCGTATCCCTGGAGCGAGCCGCTGCCGTGGTCCCAGAAGATCAGCCCATAGCGGTTTGCCGGGAACTGCTGCGCGCCCCATGCCACGAAATTGGCAAGCGTCTGCGGGTCCGTCATCGCCTTGTTGCCGTCGCTTTCAATAAGCCGCTGGAGACCGCCCTGCTTCAGGAGGTAGACCTGGTTCACCTGATTGGAGACCGCATTGTTCTTCCAGCTCTGGGCACCGCCGGTATAGATGACGACATTGACATTGTCGCTGAGCGTCGCCCTGGTCATCTCGGTGAGGTCGTTTGTCGCCATCCCGCTCTTCGATTCCAAGTCTGCGCCGCAGAGGTAGACCAGGATCGTCATCTTGTCCTGGTTGTTGCCGAGAATCTGCGTATATTTCGCGCGGGAACCCGCAGCAACGGTCGTGTCCAGCGTCCCCGTGTTCGCTGCGCTTCCCCAGCCGGTCTGCGTGCCGGTCATAGACTGCGCGGAGCCCGCGCCGAACAGCTGCGAGAGCTGTGATAAGTCAAATCCGCCGTAGCCTCCCGTGCTGTAGGCTGCGCCGCCGGAGGAAGCAGAGCCCCCCGCAGGTGCACCGCTCCCGATGCTTCCCGCTCCGCCGGAGCCGTAGGAGTTCGTTCCGCCGGGAATGTTATTATATGTGCCGGTGCTGCTCTGTCCCGAGGAATACTGCGACGGGATCTGCGTCTGCACCTGCGTGTCTGAGCCGCCTCCGCCGAGCATCGAAAACAGGCCGCCGCCCCCGCCGAGAAGCAGGACAAGGAGCAGCCCGATGATCCCGAGACCGCCTCCACCGCCTGAGCGGCGCGGTCCGGAAGACGATCCGCCTCCCGTCCTTCCGCTGTATCCGTCAGAAGAGCCGACCGGGCCTGTGCCGAGTCCCTCTCCGCGTCTTTTGATCCCTTTGCCGGGGCCCGTTACATTTTTTTCACGGCCCAGAGGTCTTTGATCTGCCATAGTTGTGTTCCCTCCGTCTCTGCTTCTGCAGACAGATAGTTTTGATGTCCGCCGCTGCTCCGGGGACATGTGCATACTGCTTTAATTATATCATATTTCAGCGGTATATCGGCCGAAAAGACCTCTGCGGCAAATTTTAGGGAATCTTCACAAATTGCGCTCTGACCGCATGTTATGATGGAGATGAAAGAGATCGCTCTGAAGCAATGAGTCTTACAGAAAGGAAAATGCATTGAAGAAAAGAATATTTATGACGCTAGTGTCATTATTTGTGCTCTCCGTTCTCCTCATCGCCGCCTGCGGCAAGAAGGAGGATGGCAAGTCCTCCTCCGTCGTGGAGACAATTTCGGAGGATGCCTCATCAGCGGACAAAAAGCCGGCGGCTGCTCCTGCAGAGGCATCTGCCGACTCTGCCGCTTCAGGCGCCAAAGCTGCTGACGGCAGCTCGGAAAAAGCTGCGGGGAGCGGCAGCAGCGCTTCTGCTTCAGCTTCCTCCGCAGAATCGAAAGAAGGGGTCAAAGATTCCTCGCTCCTCACAAAGGCGGAGGAGGCCGCACAGGCCATGGAGAAAAAGGTAAAGAAGACAGGGCCCGGCAGACGCGTCTACACTGACCCGGTGATCACGGAGATTGCTGCAGGCGCCGCATCTTCTTCCTCTTCGGCGTCCGCCGCACAGGCAGCTCCCGCGACACCCTCCAAACTGGTCGTCCTCCCGGCGACCGGAAACGCCGCAAACAGCTCCATTGCCTTCAAGGTAGACATGGAGATCGAGGAGGCGCCCGTATTGTATTCCGCCGGCTTTGCCCGGACTGAAAAGCAGATCGAGGAGCAGCTCGATGAGCTTGCCTCCTACTGGGAGAAATACCATCTGGACTCCGTGGATTACCTGGTGAGGCTCCCCCGCTTCCGCTTTATCTCCCAGCAGCTGGCGGGGACAAATGACTACTACTACTCCGGCGAGGCGCTTCCCGACGGCACGCCGAACGGCAAGGGCATCGCGGTCTATGCGGACAACTGCTACTATTACGGCAGCTTTGTGAACGGCCGCAGGGAAGGCGACGGAACATGGATCCAGATCTTCACGCGCGGCGGCGCCTATTCAAAAAAGAACAACGGCATCTATTATCACAGCTATGCCGGCTCGTTCAAAAACGACCTCCCGGACGGCGAGGGGCAGGAACACATCAGTCATGACCCGCTGTATCAGACGCGCCGGATCGCAACCAACGTGATCGGCGGCTTCAAGGCCGGCTACTATCACGGCGAGGAATACGTGCTGACCGTCGATACAGACGGATCTCAAAAGGACTGGACCGGCAATGCCGTAAACGGGAAATGGGAGGCTGCTGCAGACGATTACCAAAGACGAACTGACGGCGAGATGCCTGTCGTACGCAACCTCAATGAGCCCGGAGACTATATCTGGATGACTGCCGCCAACAACCAGAAACAGGGCGTGACCGGCCTGACTTACTGAGCCGCAAAGCGGCAAGCCCCATTTTACAAAACAGCCCCGGGATCCCGGGGCTGTTGTTATCTGTATGTGATTTCTGTATGGCGAAGTCTATTGTCCCATTGAGGCCTGTTTTGTGCAGCGGCAACTCAGCCCGCCTGCCGGTTCAGGAAGTCCTGGGAAAGACAGAGTGCCACGATGTCCAGCTGCAGAAGGCTGAGGATCAGATAAATCAGTCCCGTATTCTTCTGGGTCCCCCTGATTTCATCGATCCTGTCGCCCATCTTGTACTGCCAGTAGATCCCGTAAAGTCCGCAGGTCAGGATGGTAAACAGGACGACCATGCCGCCGCTCGGCGAGTTCACATCGCCGGAGATCGCATTGACGTCGTCATTGATGACTGCCATCCAGTAGAGTCCGTAGAGACCGCACGTGATCAGCGTAAGGATAACACAAAGCGGAATGCTGCGACCCCCTGCGGATGTGGAAGACGCGGCAGCGCTGCGGCTCTCTCTTTTTTCTCTCTCATAATCCGACTGATCGTAGTTTCTGTAGCTTCCCTCCTGCGAATCATCCGCCGCAGCAGAAGCAGCTCCCAGCTGCGATCCGCAGTTCATGCAGAAGCGCATCTCATCGTTGCAGCTCGTACCACATCTTGGACAGATCTTCATTCTATGCCCCTTTCTCCTTTCAAGTGTTCGCCTACGGCAGAAGTATAATGCAGTTTCAACATCTCTATCTTAGCACACCGACCCGCGGATAATTATTATAATTCTGTGAAATCCGCAGCATCGAAAAAGCGCCGCTGCCCGTATCGGGGCAGCGACGCCTTGTCATTTTTCGCTTCCGGCAAAAGCCGGGATCGTGTCAGGAACCTCAGGCTCACACAGCGGGATTACTCCACGCCGACCGCCTTGCCGTCCTGTCTGGGATCGGCTGTGCCGTACAGTGTTCCGTCATCCAGGAACTCGATCGCCTGGATTGCGCCGGATGCCGCTGTCGTGATTTCGCCGTGACCCATCTCTTCAAGCTTCTTGAGGGTCTCCTCGGAAAGTGCATACTGCTCGTAGCCCTTCAGCGGATTCTCATAGTCGAGCTTGTTCTTGTTGCTGCAGTTCCAGAACTTCGGTGCGCTGATCGCATCGTGCAGCGTCATGCCGTGGTCGATGACGCGGGAGATGATCTCAAGGACCGAGGTAAAGATTCTGGAGCCGCCGGGTGTTCCGAGTACCAGGAACGGCGTGCCGTCCTCATGCAGAACGACGGTAGGTGTCATGGAGCTTAAAGGCTTCTTGCCGGGCTCGATCTTGTTGACGCTGTCCGCGCTCGTGGAGAAGTCGTCCATCTGGTTGTTCATCATGAAGCCGCAGCCCTTGACCATGACGCCGCTGCCGAAGTAATAGTTGATGGTCTTTGTGATCGCAACGCAGTTGCCGTCCGCATCCGCGACGGAGAAGTGCGTCGTATCGGTGTGCTCGAACGGGCTCGGATCATCCGGAGCAGCCTCTTCCTGTGCCTTTTCAAGGTCGATGGCCTTTGCGCGCACATCCGCATACTCCTGGCTCGTCAGGCCGCCGAGCGGCACTTCCGTGAAGCCCGTGTCCGCCATGTACTTCGCGCGGTCAGCAAATGCGAGCTTGTAGGCCTCTGTGTAGAGGTGGATATACTCGGGAGAGTTGATCTCCATCTTGCTCACATCGAAGTTCTCGAGAATGTTCAGGATCTCGATGAGGTGCGTTCCGCCCGATGACGGCGGCGGGGAAGAAATGATCTTGTAGCCGCGGTACTCGCCCTCGACAGGCTTCAGCTCCAGAACCTTGTAGTTTGCAAGGTCTTCCAGCGTCATGACGCCGTCATACTCCGCCAGGGAGTCAACGATCGCCTGTGCGACTTCGCCCTTGTAGAATCCGTCTGCGCCTTCGTCTGCGATCTTCTGCAGCGTCTTCGCAAGATCAGGGTTGTTGATCACATCGCCGACCTCATACGGAAGGCCGTCTTCGTTCCAGTAAACCTTCTGCATCTCCGGGAAGGTCATCGCCTTCTCGTATGCATCCGCGATTGCGTTTGCGCAGTACTGGGAAACCGTGAAGCCCTCGGTCGCGATGCGGATTGCGGGAGCAAGGACCTCTGCGCGGTCCATCGTGCCATAGTGCTCAAGCAAGTACAGCAGGCCTGCTACGTCGCCCGGAACGCCGGACGCAAGACCGCCGGTCTTCGTGTTGCCGTTGCTCTTGCCTTCCGCATCGACATAAAGATCCAGTGTCGCTGCAGCCGGAGCCACTTCGCGGAAGTCGATGAAATAGTTGTTGCCGTCAGCCGTGTGGATGGTAGCGATACCGCCGCCCCCGGGGCCGGATGTGAACGGCTCGCAGACCGCAAGGGCAAAGCCCATCGCAACCGCCGCGTCCACTGCGTTGCCGCCCTTGGACATGATCTCTGCGCCGACCTGGGAGACCTCATACTTGGAAGCCGTCGCGATCGCCTTCTTGCTGGTCGTATCGCGTCCCGTCGTGATGCGGTTTCCGTCTGCATCGACGGTCTCAAAGCCCTCTACGGAGTAAGCGGGTACAAGCGCCTCCTTCGCAGGCTCTTCTGCCGGTGCCTCTTCCTTTGCAGGCTCCTCAGCAGGTGCCTCTGCAGGTGCTTCAGCCGGAGCCTCCGCAGATGCGGGCTCCTCTGCCGCGGGTGCCTCCGGTGCCGGAGCTTCCGCAGATGCTTCCTGCGCAGGTGCCGGAGCAGGTGCCGCAGGTGCAGCCGCCTGACTTCCGCATCCTGCCAGCGATGCCATCACCAGCATCACTGCCAGAAGTAAACTGAGTCTTCTTTTCATTCTTTCCTCCTCTCTGCTAAACACTATTTGTTCAAAATCCAGTATTCTCCGCGCCAAAGTGCCGCTTTGGCGTTACGGACATTTTAATCCGGCTTTGGCGCTGCGGACTTTTTTATCCGGCGCAGCAGCCTTCACCATTCCGGGAGCCTGTCGGCAAGCCGGCAGGCTCTGCCGCAGAATGCCGATTCTGCGGCTTCACATCAGGAACATCGCCAGCTGCGCGCCGCCGAGCATGGAGCGGTCCGCATTCAGGTACAGATCTTCGTAACCGGGCACGCCGCTGTAAGTGATCTTCTTATCCGGGTTTGCGTTATTGTAAGCCTGCGAGTACTCATAAACGCCCTGCAGGTGTCTGCCGCAGCGCTCCTCGATCGGGTGTCCGACCTCCGGATCCCACGGCACGTAGAGCATGCCGAGCTGTTCGCTGACTTCATAGCATTTGTCCATGCCGCCGAGGACCTGTGCAATGCTCGTTGCACCGCGCAGTCTTCCCTGCGATGCATTTGCCGTCTCCATCAGGATCGCCATGGTATTCGTGTAGTCGCCAAGCTCTCTGTGCGTCAGGCCGTGGAAGTTCGTCGGGGACTGCTCCAGGCTCATCTCGATTCCCATCAGCATCAGGTTGATGCAGCCCTCGGATGCGATGCCCATCGCATTCTGGTGCGCGACCGTCGCGTTGATGACGGGATACTCGGGCGATGCCTCGTGCAGGTCGAATTCCAGGCCGATATCCTCCTTGCGGATCAGCTCCGCAATGCCGTATGCCATTTTCTCCGTCAGGTTACCGTCCGGTCTGCCGGGATAGCCGCGGTTGATGTTTCTCGTCTCGGAACCGGAAAGTCTCTGGCCCGAAGGATAGTGGATGTAAACATCCGGGTCCGGCCACTGGTCGACCGGGTTCGTTGCGCGCGAGCCGTAGCGGAAGGTGCGCAGGCCGCTCTTTGTCTCCAGCGTAAAGTACTGATAGTTGCCTTCGCCGGGATCATTGTGCGTCATGCCGCTGTGGTTCGTGTAAGGAACGACATAGACCGTCCCCTCTTCGATCACGGCGTTTTCGATGAATAAGAACGCGGACATGTAGCCGGACACCTCATTGGAGTGCGTGCCGCCGAGAACCAGCATCTTGCCGCCGGGCTTCTTGCCCTCCAGGATATAGACGGGGGTGTCGCCGTTCGTCCCTGCCAGTCCCGGGAACCATTCGGAGAGCATCTTCACCTCTTTGACGCTCGGGCCCTCCATCGGCAGCGGGAGCTCCCTGACACTCAGGAAGTTCAGGCTTGTGATATAGATGATCGCAAGCGCACCTGCCAGGCAGAGGATCGCCGTAAGGATATGCTTTTTATCTTTCATATCAGACAGACTCCTTTCTTACTTGATCAGAAGCGCACGCATGATCAGCGGGATCAGCACCATGGCACAGTTCAGCTGAAGCGTGAGTTTTTTCTCCGTGAACAGGTTCCAGAGAACCAGTAAGATCACGAGCAGTGCAATCAGTCGGTATATTGTAGTGAGCATCTTTCTCCTTTCCTGCGCACCGTATATGCGCAGCTTTCACATCATTCCAGTGCAGCCTTCCTCCTCATCAGAGGATGATGTAAGGCTCGAGCTGGTTCGCATAGACGATGAACAGAATCGCCCAGAGAATGACGATCAGGCAGGGAATCAGGCACTTTTTCAGTACCGGCGTATATTTTTCCATGCCCGTGACCTGCGCCGCGAAAATACCTGCCAGCGCGGTCGGCGGCATCATGTCGCCGAGCGAAGCAATGAGTGAAAGCGCTGCCGCCACAATGATCTCCTCCTTTGCCAGGAAGGAAAGCAGGAACGGAACGCCGAGGACCGATGCGGAACCGAACGAGGAGACCGCACCGAACAGCGGCATGGAGACCGCCATCGCGACATAGCGCGCGATATCCGGAAGGCTTAAGCAGCTCGTGACGATCAGGCCGCGGACACCCGTCAGCGTCATGATCTGGATGAACATACCGACGCCCATCAGGATCCCCATGACAGGAAGAACCGCGCTGACCGCTTCCTTGGCCATCTTCGGCACGTTGAACTTATCGCCGGTAAAGCAGCCGACGGCGGCGCTGATCAGGAACACCAGCGGCATGCCGATATCCGGGATCGCCGGGACGGCCTTGTTGATCACCATGAGAATGATCGCGAGGAACAGCGGCAGGTAAATGCGCATGCCGTACTTCTCTCTCGATGCCGTGTTCAGCTTTGCCTTGACCTCTTCGTAATTCATCTTTCTGACGTACTTGTAGCCGAACATCAGGACGAACAGGAAGGCCAGCGGGAATGTCAGAAGGATCAGCGGAAGTCCGAAGCCGCTGTAGGGAATGTCGATACCTGCGCCGATGATCATCGCGGGGACGTTCGTCGGCGGTGCGATCATTCCGAGAATTCCTCCCATGGCGAGGATGCACGCAGTCTCAAGCGTCGGAACGCCCATCAGCATCAGGACCGGAGCCATGATGGAACCTGCGGACAGGACCGAAGCGGTGGAAGAACCGGTGATCATTCCGGGGAACATGATGATCACCATGATCATGCAGAGCATCAGGGCGGGCACCTTATGAAACTTCTCGATGATGACCGAGGAGATCGCGTCCAGTGCGCCGGACTCCTGAATGACCCGCATGAAGATCATGGCGGTTACGATCGTAAGGATTGTGTCAACATAGGCAAACATGCCTTCTACCAGATGACGGAGCGCAATATCATGTGCGCCGACCAGCGCGCCCGAGACGGCTGAGAGCACCATGGCGATGCTGACCGGAAGTTTGAATGCAAAGCAGCCGACCAGGAAAACGCCAACCATCACCAGGAAGGTAATCAATTCAATACTCATTTTCTTCCCTCCATCTGCTTGTGTCAGTTGAACAGTGCCGGAAGTACTTCCGTCACCTTGCTGATGCTGTCGATCTCGTCATACGGGATCTTGTTGTCCTCGCAGATTCCCTTCATCAGGCCGTCCTTGTCGCCGGCCGCCACGATGATGGCATGATCCGCACTGGAGAACACCGGGGCGATGAACTTGTCCGAGAGATCGCCTCTGCGCGCCTCGCCGCCCGTGTGCATAACGATGATCTTAATGCCTGCCGATTTTGCGCCGTCCAGGAGCTCCTTCAGGCGTGAGAGCTCGCCGTTTGCGTCGATGCCGGCCGCGCCCAGGCCCTTCGAGGATCCGCCGACCACGACGATCAGCGTCTTCGCATCGCCAAGATCCTTGGATGTTGCAAGATTGCTGAGCGTGTAATCCATGTTCAGCTTCTTCATGACGGTGCCGATCATCTGGTAATCCGCGCTCTGTCCGCCGGATGTCAGGACGATCGGATACTCAGCGAAAGCGCTGCCCTTCTTTTCGGGCTCCGCTGCTTTCTCTTCCGTCTTCGTTGCCTCCGCGGAAGCTGCAGGAGCCGCTTCTTTTGCGGGTGCCGCTGCAGGTGCTGCGGCCGCGGGTGCTGCCGCTGCCTTTGCTGCGAACAGCTCCGGCAGGACCTCCGTCACCTTACTGATGCTCTCGATCTCCGCATACTCGATCTTGTTATCCTCGCAGATTCCCTTCATCAGGCCGTCCTTGTCGCCGGAGGAAACAATGATCGCATAATCCGCATAACCGAATACCGGCGCGATGAACTTATCCGAGAGGTCGCCTCTGCGCGCCTCGCCGCCAGTGTGCATGACAACCGTCTTGAGCCCGGCCGCCTTTGCGCCGTCCAGGAGTTCCTTCAGACGCGCCAGCTCGCCGTTCGCATCGATCCCGGCTGCGCCCAATCCCTTCGACGATCCGCCGACCACGACGATCAGCGTCTTCGCGTCTCCGAGATCCTTCGACGTCGCAAGGTTGTTCACGGTGTAATCCATCTTCAGCTTGCCCATGACCGTACCGATCATCTGGTAATCCGCGCTCTGTCCGCCGGATGTCAGAAGGATCGGATACTGTGCGAAGGATTCTCCTGCCGCCTCAGCCGCCGCCTCTGCGGGAGCTTCTGCTGCGGGAGCGGCCGCGGCCTTCGCCGCAAACAGCTCCGGAAGGACGCCTGTCACCTTGCTGATGCTGTCGATCTCCGCGTACTCGACGCCGTTGCTCTCGCAGATGCCCTTCATCAGGCCGTCCTTGTCTCCGGAGGAAACAATGATCGCATAGTCAGCGTAAGAGAACACGGGCTCGATAAACTTATCGGAGAGATCTCCTCTGCGTGCCTCGCCGCCAGTGTGCATGACAACGGTCTTGAGCCCGCCGGCCTTTGCGCCGTCCAGGAGTTCTTTCAGGCGTGCCAGCTCGCCGTTCGCGTCGATGCCGGCTGCGCCCAGTCCCTTCGATGAGCCGCCGACCACGACGATCAGCGTCTTCGCGTCCCCGAGGTCCTTCGACGTCGCAAGATTGTTGACCTGGAAGTCCATATTCATCTTGCCCATGACTGTCGAGATCATCTGATAGTCCGCGCTCTGTCCGCCGGACGTCAGGAGGATCGGGTACTGTGCAAACGACTCACCCTCCGTAGCTGCAGCAGCTGCCGCATCCGCAGGCTCTTCCGCTTCTGCTTCCGCAGTCGCGGCCGGCTGGGCAGACAACCCTTTGAACAGCTCGTCGGCATTTGCCGGCTTATAAACCGTGCCGCCGTTGGTGTCTGCACAGGCCATGAGGGAAAGCGCCAGCATGCTGACGAGAAGTAAAGAAACAATTCTTTTCATAACGATAACCTCTCCTTGCTTTACCTTGTGCAATTTAACAATAAAAACTACAAAAACATTATAAAAAATGGGAATTTTTATGTCTATTTATTCTCATTTATTTTTTTAATGCGTATTATAGATATTTCCTGTGTGACAAGCGGGAGTGACAAGGTTCGCATCGCATGCTTTCCATGGTTCGAACTTGCGTCTCCGCTCCGCTCCGGTCGGCGCAAAACCGGCGTCCACTGGACGCCGTGCGCCCCCACGTCCCGTCAGTTACCTGTGATGTCGCAGGCGCGTAGCTGTCACTCCGAGAAAAGCAACAGGGACATCCGAATGGATGTCCCTGTTCAGACTGAAGACAAAGTCCGTAGCAATCACGCTGCGGGCTTTTCTTTTTTAGCCATATTTCTTCTTCTTAGAACACTCA
>CACZQP010000198.1 GCA_902783385.1 uncultured Lachnospiraceae bacterium
CTTCGTTGCGGAAGACCCTGCCGATCTCGAATACTCTCTCCATCCCGCCAATGATCAGTCTCTTGAGGTAAAGTTCAAGGGAGATACGGAGTTTGAAATCCTCGTCAAGGGCATTGAAATGTGTCTCGAAAGGTCTGGCCGCGGCGCCGCCGGCGTTGGAGACCAGCATGGGCGTTTCCACTTCCATGAATTCCCTGCCGGCAAGGAAGTTGCGGATCTCACGGATGATCTCGGAACGTTTGCGGAATGTATCCCTGACTTCATCGTTCATGATGAGGTCGACATAGCGCTGTCTGTAGCGGATGTCCGTATCCGTCAGGCCGTGGAATTTCTCCGGCAGCGGCTCCAGAGACTTGGAAAGGAGCGTCACCTCTTTTGCGTGAATCGAGATCTCCCCCGTCTTGGTCCGGAACACGAAGCCCTTCACGCCGACAATGTCGCCGATGTCTGTCTTCTTGAACGCCGCATAGGCATCCTCGCCCAGATCGTCCCGCGTCACATAGCACTGGATCCTGCCGTCGCGGTCCTGCACGTTGCAGAAGGAAGCCTTGCCCATCACGCGCTTAAAAAGGAGCCTTCCTGCGACGGAGACATCCTTTCCTTCATACGCTTCAAAGTTTTCCGTAATCTGCGCGGTGTGCTCCGTCTGGTCAAAGGTCGTGATCCGGAACGGATCCTTGCCCTCCGCCTGAAGCGCCGCCAGCTTTTCGCGCCGCACCTGCGAAAGTGCGGATACATTCTGCTGGCGCTCGTTATTCTGCATTGCCTGTTTTTCTTCTCCCACGGTACTCTCCTGTATATCTGATCAAAGCTTTGTCCACAAATTGACTACGAGTTGTTATTATACCATAAAAGCGAACCCGGAGTATGCGGAAATGCGATAAAACAGGAGCAGGGAAACAAAAAAAGAAGGGACCGGCAATGCCGTCCCTTCCCTTCGTCTTATGCACTCTTGTTGATCTTGACGATCTTGTACTTCATGTTGCCCGCCATCGTCTCAACTACGACGACGTCGCCGACCTTTTTGCCGATCAGCGCGCGGCCGACAGGCGATTCGTTCGAGATCTTGCCCTGCAGGCTGTCCGCCTCGGTGGAACCCACGATTTTGTATTCGATATCTTCGTTGTATTTCACATCGTGGATCTTTACCTTGCAGCCGATATTGACCGTGCCGGTGTTGACCTCATCCTCGACGACGACCTCTGCATTCTTCAGGATGTTCTCCAGCTCCTCGATCCGTGCCTCTATGTCTCTCTGCTCGTCCTTTGCCGCATCGTACTCCGCGTTCTCGGACAGGTCTCCCTGCGCCCTCGCCTCTTTGAGCTTTTGTGCGACTTCCAGTCTGCGTACGACCTTGAGCTCGTGCAGCTCATCCTCGTACTTTCTCAGTCCCTCATAGGTGAGAATGTGTTTTTTTCCCTCTGCCATTTTTCATAATCTCCCCAACGAAATAATCGGTGCCTATATAAAACACCACTTTATACGTTGAGAGATATTATAACGCAGACACCTGTGTTGTCAATGCACTTAAATTGTTTCCACAAAAAATTCTTAATGTCGGACAGCTTCCCGATTTGTGCGCCTATTTCGACGATTTTGTCATCAATTAGCTTCAGCTACCCATAATTATCAGAGTGCTTTCAGCTCGTAATTCAGCTTTCCTTCCGCATCCATGGTCAGGATCATGTAGGTCCTTTTCCGTCCCTCCTGGCGCGGGTAGGCAAGGCTCCCGGGACTGAGGACGAGCACGCCCTTGTGATATTCCGCGCGCGGAACATGTGTATGGCCGTGGATCAGGATCCGGATATCCTTTCCCGCCAGCTCTTCCGCAAACACATCGATCCCATATGCGGAAATGCGGTGCGTGTGGCCATGCGTCAGCATCGTCCGGTACGGTCCGATCATGAAGATATCGTCATAGGGATATGCCGTAAAATCCCCGTTGCCGGAAATGAAACGGCAGGGAACACCTGCCGCTCTCTCAAGGATCCCTTCGCTTCCCTCGGCATCTCCGGTATGAAGCATCATGTCATAAGGCTTTTCGTCCTCGATTACGTTCTGCGCAATGATGTCCTGTCTGTGCGTATCCCCCAGGATCAGGATACGCTGCGGTTTATAAATTCTGTCCATCTTTCGTCCCGTCCGCAAGTCTTAAAAGCAGCATTTCGCGCATCTGATGCAGGGCCTTTCCCCTGTGGCTGATCGCGTTCTTTTCCTCTTCCGTCAGCTCCGCCGCGGTTTTTCCGTACTCCGGCAGGAAAAAGATCGGGTCGTAGCC
>CACZQP010000199.1 GCA_902783385.1 uncultured Lachnospiraceae bacterium
AGCATGGCGGTCGCGGCGGGAGTTGCGCTTGCAGGGACCGCAGCCTTTTCTGTATTCATGTATTCGCTTGCCCCGCAGCTCTACGGGATCTTCACCGAGGACGCCGCCGTCATTGAGATGGGGACGCCGGTCGCGCGCATCTTCGCGGCAAGCTATGTGCTTTACATAGGACTGGAAGTCTTTTCGGCGACGCTTCGCGGTATGGGCGACACCCTGCGCCCGACACTGATCATGCTGGTCGGCATCTGCTTGCTGCGCATTGCTTTCACGCTATATGCTGCGCCGAGACACCGCTCACTGATCGCCATTTCCTTCGGGTACCCGCTGACATGGCTGGTGACGTCAATCCTGTTTGCCTTCTATTTCGTCTGGTTTATCCGTAAGCTTCACAACAAAAAGAAAGCATCCGGCTTGTAAACCGGATGCTTATAGTATCGGACAAAAGTCGGACCAAAGTTCAGGTCAGCCTCCCAGCGCGTTATTTACGGCTTCCTGCTGCTGTGCGACGGCTGTCTCGTAGTTGACAAGCGCCTGCGTGAGCACTGCCTCCGCCTCCGCGATCCGGCCGGGATCGCCGCTCGCCCTTGCCTCCTCTAACTGCTGCTGGCACTGCGCGACGACCTGTGCGCAGTTCTGCACGAGGATATTGTACTGTTCCAGGGATGCGAGAATCCGGTTTTGATCGATCTGGGCCTGTTCCATGGCAATCAGCTCCTGAATATTCGGCTGCGACATATATTCCGCCGTGTGAGGGCAGGAGGTAAGTGTCGCGTGATCTGACAGCGTCGCTGCGCCGTTCGCGATCTGGAACGGGCAGAAAGGCGTCGCGGGGAGTCCCGTAGCCTCACAGATATTGCCGTGGAAATGCACGTCACAGGTATCCTTCGGGACATTGTCAGCTGCAAAATATTCTGTCTTGAGCGTCGCATCGCAGACGCCGGGGATCGGAAGGAGACCGGACAGCGCACAGACCGTCTTTGTGGTGACGGAGGACGGCGGCGCGCCGAAGGTTGCCGGTTCCAGATTCTCGTGGACCTTTTCCATGACCTTGCGCCAGAGCGTCCGCGCCAGGGCCTTCTCGTCCGAGGTGGAGAGCTTCTTGTTGTCATCGCACCCGACCCAGGTGGTGGCAGTGTAATAATTGGTATAGCCGCTGAACCACACGTCGTTGTAATCCGAAGTCGTACCTGTCTTGCCGGCGATCGCGGTGGTGCCCCAGTTGACGCTTGTGCCGGTGCCCTTGGTCACGACATCCTGCATGGCATTCGTGAGGAGCCATGCGGTGGAGGATTTCAGGACGCGCCGCTCCGGATAATCATTGGTATCGAGAATGACATTTCCCTCGTGATCCGTGATCCGCGTGTAGAGCTTCGGCTTGATGTAGACGCCGTCGTTTGCGACCGTCGCATAGGCGCCGTTCAGCTCGATGTTCTTTACGCCGTAGGTGATGCCGCCCAGGCCGAGCGGCTGTCTCGCGTCGTAGAAGACCTGGTCTCCGACGACATCGCCGTTTGCCAGGGTGGAGATGCCGAGGTCGACGGCGTACTCATAGCCGAGCTGCGGCGTGATATAGGTCAGTGTCTTGACCGCGACGATGTTGAGAGACTCCTGAATACCCATGCGGAGTGACTGCAGGCCGCGGTAGGATTCCCCGTACCAGTTCCGGACAGGCGTCCCGTCTTCATACTGATAGGGCGCGTCGAGCTGCGTGTAGGCGAGGGACAGATCGCTTGCATCCAGCGCGGGCGCATAGACCGCAACGATCTTGAAGGTCGATCCCGGCTGCCGCTTGGAGGATGTGGCGCGGTTCAAGGTCCTGCTTGCGATCTTTTTGCCGCGGCCGCCGACCATCGCGACGACGTGACCGCTGTGCTGGTCCTCGATCGTCAGGGAGATCTGCGGCTGGATCGTGAGCGTCCTGTTCTCCGCGAGAACCGTGTCGCCCGGGCCCATGATATCCTGCTTGTACTGCTCGATCGCGGCGTCGGCCGCCTCCTCCGTATCAAAATACGGCGTGTAGGCGGAATTGGTCTCGCGGAAGTGCAGCGTCATCATCTCGTCGCTGTAATTGGTGAGCGTTCCGTCCTCCGCCTGTATGGTCAGCGCATAGTCCAGAAGGAGCTGCGCCCCGGCGGGGTAGGTGTTCGGATCGCTGCAGACATCGTCTGCGATCTTCTGAATCGCGGAGTCCTGCGTGGAGAAGATGGACAGACCGCCGGAATACAGGAGCGTATAGGCCTGCCCCTCGGTGTAGCCCGCCGCCAGGAGGTCCTCCAGGACCTGATCTGTCAGAGCGTCGACAAAGTAGGTGTTGACCTCCTCGTCAGGCGTCGCGTCGTCGACGATCTTGATGCGGGAGTAGACATCGTCCTCCATTGCCTCGTCGTAGTCTTCCTGCGAAATGAACTCCTGGGCGAGCATGCGGTCAAGCACGTCCTTGCGGCGCCGCTCGTTGTTCTCGGGATAGGCGATAGGGTCAAAGGCCGTGGGATTCTGCGTGATCGCCGCAATGACGGCGCACTCGGAGAGCGAGAGGTCGCTCACGGATTTGCCGAAATAGCGGAGCGAAGCGGCCTGCACACCCAGCGTGTTGTGGCCGAGGTTGATGGTGTTCATGTAATTGAGCAGTATGACGTCCTTGTCCATCTGCTTTTCCAGCTCTATGGCCAGGTACTGCTCCTGAATCTTTCGCCGGATCCTGTCCATATTGCCGGATTCGCTCGTCCAGGTTGTGAAGACATTGTTCTTAAGAAGCTGCTGCGTGATGGTGCTGGCGCCCTGGGAGAGGGAGCGGCTCTGCACGGCGATCACGCCGGCGCGGATAATGCCGTAGATATCGATCCCCTTGTGCTCAAAAAAGCGCTGGTCCTCGATCGCGACAAAGGCCTTGCCGAGCTGGTCCGGCACCATATCCATCGTGACGGGAATTCGGTTTGCGTTGGTGGAGACGAGCTTGGCGATCTGCCTGCCGTCCTTGTCATAGACGAAGGTGGAAAAGCCCGAGGGCGTGACGTCGATGTGACCGATATCCGGCGCCGTATCCAAAACGCCCCGGAAGGCGCCGATCCCCAGACACATCAAAAGGATCCCGGCACCGATCACGGCGACAATGCCCAGATGGATCATCGACAGCCCCAGTCTCCGCATGCGCTTGACGCTGCGGCTGGTGAGGCTCTTCTGCAGTTTTTCCACACTTCTTCTGCCGAAATTCATACTTCGTCTATTCTACCACATATTGATCTCTGCGGCTATTTTCCTGTGGTAAAATGGGTTGGGGGACAAAGATGGAAGACAGCTATAAAACAATAGAAAAACCGGGGTTTTTCGAATACGAAGAGAAGAAATCGAGGTTCCTGGGCGCCGCCTTTCCCGTGCAGAGCGAAGAGGAGGCGGAAGGCGTGCTCTCTTCGATCCGGAAGGAGCATTACAAGGCAAGGCACCACTGCAGCGCCATGGTGCTGGGACAAAAGCGGGACAGACGCCGATCCTCCGACGACGGGGAACCGTCCGGAACGGCGGGCATGCCGATCCTGAATGTCATTGACGGCGCTGTGTGCACAGATGTCGTCATCGTTGTGACGCGGTATTTTGGCGGAACGCTCCTTGGAACAGGCGGTCTTGTGCGTGCATACACGCAGGCCGCGCAGGGAGCGCTCAGGAACGCCGGCATCGTCACGATGTGCAGGTGCAGGGAGTTCTCCGTGTCGCTGGATTACACCCATTTTGATAAGGTCACATACTACCTGAAGAAAAACGAGACCGCCCCCGTCACTGGGGAGAGAGTCCTCATCAGGCGGGAGCCTGTATATGCGGATAAGGTGACGATTCCGCTCGTCGTACAGAGTGCGTTTTCGGATTTGATCCGTGAGGGGATCCTGTCCGCGTCGGACCGGACGGCGCAGTTTGCGGACGGTGCGGAAAAATTTATGGCCCTGCATTGATTTTGCAGGCGGAAAAAGTTAAACTAATTAGACGCCCGCGATCTGGCCGGGCGAATACGCCAAATCTTCGGCATACGAAAGGAGGTGGTTTTGCGTGAAGAGTTCATATCACAGTAGTTCTTTAAGTGACGGCACCGTGCCGCGACCATGCTGCGCAAAATCATTATCCGACAGGAGAAGTATGCCATGGAAGAAAAAACCACAACGATTGATACCCTGATCACGCTTCTGGCGGAAAAGAAGTACTCCGTGCTGCGTGAGACGCTCTCGTCCATGAACGTCGCCGATATTGCGGCGATCATGGATGAAATGGAGAACGAAGATTCCCTGAAAATGTTCCGCATCCTGCCTAAGAGCATGGCGGCGGATGTCTTCGCGAACCTGGAGCTGGACGATCAGCAGTACATCATTCAATCCCTTTCCGATAAAGAAGCATCCAGTATTATCGACAACCTGATGGCCGATGACGCGACGGACCTTTTGGAGGAGATGCCGGCGAACATCGTCAAGCGTCTCCTGCGCAACGCGAGTCCGGAGACGCGTGCGGACATCAACCACCTGCTGCGCTATCCGGAGGATTCCGCGGGCTCCATCATGACGGTCGAGTATGTCGACCTGCGCGAGGATATGACGGTCGCAGACGCGCTGACGAGGATCCGAAGGATCGGCCTGGATTCGGAGACGATCAACGTCTGCTATGTGCTGGACAAGGAGCGCATGCTGAAGGGAACGGTGGCGCTGCGCTATCTGCTCATCAAAAACCCTGACGAGATCATCGGCGAGATCATGAACGAGAACGTCATCAGCATCGGTACGATGATGGACCAGGAAGAAGCAGCGCACATGTTCCAGAAATACGGTTTTACGACCATGCCGGTCGTCGACAACGAAAACCGTCTGGTCGGAATCATCACCATCGACGACGTCGTCGACATCTTGGAAGAAGAGGCGACGGAGGATATGGAAAAGATGGCCGCCATGCTTCCTTCCGATAAGCCGTACTTTAAGACAGGCGTGCTCGACACCTATAAAAAGCGCATGCCGTGGCTTCTGCTCCTGATGGTCTCCGCGACGTTCACGGGCGCCATCATCATGCACTATCAGAACGCGCTGGCGGGATATGTCGTACTGACGGCCTATATCCCAATGCTGATGGACACAGGCGGAAATGCCGGATCTCAGGCATCTGTCTCCATCATCCGCGGCCTCTCCCTCGGGGAGATCGAATTCAAGGAGATCTTCAAGGCAATCTGGAAGGAGATCCGCGTCGCGGCAATGTGCGGCGCGACGCTTGCCGCCGCCAATTTCGTAAAGCTTATGGTACTCGACCACGTCGGCGTACAGATCGCAGGAATCATCTGCGTGACCCTCGTACTGGTCGTCATCTTCGCAAAGCTCATCGGCTGCACGCTGCCGCTCCTTGCGGACAAGGTGGGCTTTGACCCGGCGGTCATGGCTTCGCCCCTCATTACGACCATCGTGGACGCGATCTCGCTGTCCGTCTACTTCATGCTCGCGACCCACCTGCTCCATATCTCGACAGCAATATAGCCGAAATGAAACCTGATACTGAACAATGCTAAAGTGCCTGCCTCCCGTTGGGAAAGACAGGCACTTTTTTTAACCGAGTGGTTCGTGTGTTTGCATATGCAGTCCCGCGGGACCTGTCTGCTTCTGCAGTCCCCGTCAGCATGCATATGTACTCCGCGCGACGCTCCCGCTCCGCAAAAGACGCAGCCTGCTTCCCCGTCAGCATACATATGTACTCCGCGCGACGCTCTCGCTCCGCAAAAAACGCAGCGGTACATAATGCCGCAGATTACGCGGCATAAGTACCGGCGTTTTTTGAGGCGCGCTTCGACATATGTATGCTGCCGGGGGTTTTCTAGGCTGAAGGGTCGCGGG
>CACZQP010000200.1 GCA_902783385.1 uncultured Lachnospiraceae bacterium
GAGAGGGGCGGTGCGATAAACAGAAGGCAGATCGCGCTGAAGGTTCCGCCGATCATGGAACAGACCGTCGCAGTTCCGATTGCCTTAAGGCCTTTTCCCTGCTTGGTAAGCATATAACCGTCCATGGCAGTCGCCGCAGACGCCGGCGTACCGGGAGTATGCAGAAGGCAGGCTGTGATGGAACCACCGTAGATGGCGGAAGTATATACGGCAGCCAGCATTGTGAGTCCAGCGGGTGCGCTCATACCATAGGTAACTGGGATCAGCAGAGCCACACCCATGCTGGCACTGAGCCCAGGCATGGCACCAATTACCATCCCACCGACTGTTCCGATCAGGAGGGCCATGATGACTTCAAAAGTAAACAGTGTCTGAATTGCGCTTATCAGCATTTTAAATCATCCTCCTTTCCCTCATTGAATCAGCCGTACAGACAGCTGGACGACAAACAGCCAGTATATGAATGCGCAATAGCCGGCTGTGATGACGAACGGAAGCCATATCGGGCGGATTTTCTCGATCAGCATAAACAAGATAATAAAGACCGCGGTGGCAATAAAATAATTGGTAAATACAAAAAGCACCACATATGCAACCGTTCCCAGGAATGTGATGAGAGGGTATTTTGCGTCCTGGAACGTCATCATTGATTCTTCTTCATGGCCGGCAGCACGTTGTTTTCTGTCTTTGGAAAGAATCAGAATAACATTACAGGTGTTGATAGCTGCCATAAACCCGAGAATCAAGTTGGGGAAAACCCGTGAATCCGGAAGCATGTTCATGCCGGAGGCGAAAAAGAAGCCGATTACGGCATAGATAACCGCCGAAACGATTAGATCCTGTTTTGTCTTTTTGCTCATATATTCCTCGTTTCTGTGCGTATTTTTGAATCCTGCTTCAAAGAGGCCGCCGCAATAGGATAAAGCGGCGGCCTCCCAGAAGACCTTGCGGGTTGATTATTTCATCTCGTCAAGACGGCCATATGCCTCAAGACCAGCTTTGATGCGGTCCTGCATCAGCGCCACATAGTCATCGCCCTCCACAAAGTTGACGGGTGTATAGATCTCTCCCATTTTTGCCATGGTATCGGGATCGTTGATGCACTCGCGAAGTGCGGTCAGGATTGTTTCACGGACTGCCGGGTCTGCGCCCTTGGGCATTGCAAAACCGCGGCTGGAGTCTCCAATCATCAGCTCTCCGGTCTTCTCATAGAAGGTCGGCACTTCGTTGATAAACTGGTCACGCTCAGGCGCAAAGACACAGATGATTTTGTATTCGCCGTTAAGATGCCCATTTGCCATTTCGGAGACATTGCCGACGAAGAAATCGGTGCTGCCGGAGAGAAGGAGCGCCTGGTTGTCAGATGCACCGTTGCTCTGCACCATGTCGACTTGCGTGCCGTAGTAATTGACCAGACGGTCAACCAGCGTCGCGTCATCACTGAGGATGCCGACTGCGGAAGCGGAGCTGATCAGCGGATTCTCTTTCCAGTATTCGACAAAGCTGTCCCAATCCGTAAAGCGAGTCTCGTCCGCGCGGATTGCAATCGAGTTGTAGTCTGACACCCAGTTACACAGCAGATCAAGGTCGTCGTAGTTGTATTGACGAGGATTTGCCGTGTCATATGCCCCCAGATTGTAGTTGGGCGTATTGACCATGCAGATGCTATAGCCATCGGGCTTTGTGTTTTCAAGCATCTGAGACCAGAGAACCCATCCGCCCGAGCCTGTAACGTCTTCTACAATGACATTTTGGCCAAGCTTAGCAGTCAGCTTTTCGGCAAGGATGCGGCAGATGACATCCGAGCCGCCGCCTGCGGAAAAACCGCAGTACAGCGTAATCGTCCCGTTCGGATAATTCGTTGCTGCAGCAGCTGGTGCCGACGCTTCGGAGGATGCCGCCGGGCTTGCCGCAGGAGCAGATGTGGTGTTTGCAGTCCCACCGCATCCTGTTAGAGATACCAGAAGCGCGGAGGTCAATAAAAGTGCACATAACTTCTTCATAAATACTCTCCTTTCATTTAATCTGCTATTTTGAGTGCCATATCGAGTGCTTGTACTTTATGCGGGGTTTTACAGGGAATTAATTATGTCGCAGCCGATGGATTTAAGCTTCTCTTCGACCCACGGACGGATATAGGTGCCTTCCGTTACGATCTTATCCATGATGCCGGCTTCCATCTTCATGACCGCATCCGTTGCATCTGCCACCTGCTCCGCGATTTCAACGGGAACAATGATGACGCCGTCGCCGTCGCCGACGATGATATCTCCGGGGCGGACGAGCTTATCGCCGATAACCACCGGGACATTGATCTCGCCGGGGCCGTTTTTGTAAGGGCCGTTGGGAGTGGCGGATCTTGCGTAGACCGGGAAATCCTCCATTGCAGCAAGACCGTCACGGTCGCGGATCGCGCCGTCACAGACGATGCCGGCGATTCCCCTGCTCTTACAGTAACTTGCCATCAGCTCGCCGAAAATGGAGCGGTCTTCAAAACCGCCGGCGTCGATCACGATGACATCTCCGGGCTTTGCCAAATCCATTGCTGCATGAAACATCAGGTTGTCGCCCTGCGGTACACGAACGGTAAAGGCGGGACCGCACAGGTGCCCTTTTCCGATGGGTTCGATAGCGTTATTGACGGCCGCGATGCGCCCCATGCAGTCGTCGATGTTTGCGACAGGATACTCATGAAAGCGGGCCACCAATGCGGCGTCCGGCCTCTTGAAATCCCTGATGATCCTACATCCGATACTCATACTGTTCTCCTTTCAATTATGTAAACTGATAGTCTCTGACTGATTCCATCACCTTCCGATTTGCAATGCATCTCGTCGGAACGATTCCTTTTGTGACGGCATCTGGTATAAGTGCACAGACCATTTCGATCTGTGTTTTTTTTGCACCTTCTCCATAAGAGCCGCTGTGCGGACTCAGTATGACGTTGTCCATCTTGAGCAGCGGATCGGCGGGATCAATTGGTTCGATCTCCACCGTGTCCAGCCCGGCGTACAGGATCTCGCCGTTTTCCAGAGCCCAGGCAAGGTCCTTTTGGTCGATCAGCGGTCCGCGGGAAGTATTGATGATCATGGCGGTGTTTTTCATTTTCCGAAAAGCATCTTTATTGAAGAGATGGTGTGTTTCCGATGTAAGCGCCGCATGGAGAGAAATAATATCGCTCTGCGTAAGAAGCGTATCAAAATCAGTGAATTCCACCTCGGGATGTGCTTCCTTTACGGCATTGCCCGCGTATGGATCACAGGCGAGTACTCTACATCCGAAGCCGCCGTGAACGATTTTGCAGAGATTGCTTCCGGCAGCGCCGAAGCCGAACAGTCCAAGCGTCATGTTCCGGATGTCGGGCGGAAGCAGATACTCGCATTTTGGCCATTTGCCTGCACGGATCTCGCGATCATAATAAGCTGTATTGCGGATGAGTCCCATAATCATTGCGAATGCGAGATCGGCGAGCTCTTTTGCACAGAAGCCGGGGAGAAAGAGTACGACGACGCCGTGATCTGCGGCGGCATCCAGATCGATAGAGTTTACGCCGACACCGAAACGCTGAACAAACTTCAGTGACGGAAGAGACTCGATCACACGGGCGGTAATGGGGGGATTTCCGGTTCCAAGGAGGATCTGCGCATCGGCGCAGGAAGCGATGATTTCATCCTCGGTTGTCAGGTGCATACGGTCGAGAGTGATGCCCGCCTGCGCATAAGCCTTTTCGACAACATCCAACTCTTTCGGTTTTACACTTCCATAATCTTTGTCAACGACGATTGCTTTCATACGAATCCTTTCTTTGTGAGTATCATCCGGGTCATGCGGTCGATTGGCCTCAGGGGCTTATGCCATCAGAAAGCGGCGGGAACGCCGTATTCTTCGCCAACGCGACGCAGTTCCTCGACAACCGCATCCGGAAGCTCGATTCCTTCCTTCATACTGACGATCTGCCTGTTTGATTCGATCTCGCCGGGGATCATGACGCTCTTTACGCCGGGAGCCACGGGAGAGTTTTTGAATTCATCAAAAGCACTGTCCACTCTATCCAGGAAAGTCTGCACAGGAAGGAGTTTGGACGGATCAATGACGATCATAAAGTAGCCGACATCCTGCGGATTCTCATAATCTGTCCAGAAATGATGTGTTTGTCTGCCGTTTAGTGCACCGCCCAGGCAACTTGCCATCAGGTCAATGAACAGGCTGATGGCATAACCCTTGGGGCCGCCGAAGGGAAGCATACTGCCGCCGTCCAACACCGCCGAGGGGTCGGTTGTCGGCATACCGTTTTTGTCAACAGCCCAGCCTTCCGGGATGTCGTGGCCTTCCTTCTGTGCCAGAACGACTTTGCCTCTGGCTGCGACGGAAGTCGCCATGTCGAGATTCATGTCCGCGTGGCGGCCGGCAGGAACGGCAACGGAAAGGGGATTAGTGCCAAGCATCGGAACAGTGCCGCCGATGGGGACGACAGCGGCCTCAGAGTTGCTGCTGACGATGGCAATCATATTGTGTTCAGCTGCATAACCGCTGTAGAAAGCTCCCGCACCGAAATGATTGCCGTTGTGAACGGCTGCGATACAGCAGCCAGTTTTCGCAGCCTTGCTGCAGCACAGCTTCATTGTCTCCATGGCAATCTTTGCGCCGACCCCGTTCTGGCCATCAATAAGCAGCGCCGATTCGCTTTCCTGCTCAACCCGGATATCGACGTTTGACGCAATAACGCCGCATTTTACGCGCTTTGAATAGTTGATGAGACGTGACATGCCGTGGGACCCAATTCCTCTCGCGTCTGCAAACAGCAGGTTTTCCGCCGTGATTGCCGCCTCCTCTTCCGTAAGGCCTGCAGCTATTAATACTTTGGTTCCAAAATCCTTGAGTGTCGCATAGTTATAACGCATAGGCTCCTCCGTCCGGGATATGCAGATAATTAAAATTGCTTTGGCGTGTGTCCGGGAACGAAATTCTCTGACACATAATCGATATATCTAAAATTGTCTGGTGCTTTATTATGATAGGTTGAATTGAATGCAGAAGTCTAATACTATAATTAGTATATACATTATGCCGTTTAGGGAATAAAGATAGAAAGGGTAGAGAGTGCAATGATTTCCCAAAATGACGAGTATTTTCTGGAGATCATAAAAAGAGGAGGGCTGAGTAAGGCTTCCGAGAGCCTGTTCATATCACAGCCGAGTCTTACCAAACGTATGCGCAGCCTGGAAAAACAGCTTGGGGTCTCTCTCTTTCAGCGGGATACCAAGCCTCTGAAGTTGAATGCGGCAGGAGAGGTCTATCGTCAATATCTGGAAAGGATGGTCGCTGCGGAAAAAGACCTGGGCAACAAGCTTCAGGAGGCGGCTTCGGATAAACAGGGCATATTGCGCATCGGAATTCCGCCGCTGTTCGGACAGGCTTTTCTGCCTGATATTATTCCCGGATTTCACGCGACTTATCCGCTGGTCCGACTCGAGCTTACGGAGGCGAACGGAACGGCACTGCAAAGAGCGGTTGCGGAGAATAGGATCGACCTGGCGTTTGTTCATATGCCGATTATGGATGTGCATGTGGATTATGAAGCATTCTCCGAAGAGCATATTCTGCTTGCGGCGAACCACAACACACTCCCTGCAGGGCTGCCGATCACGGAAAAGGACGGCTCGAGACGATGTCCGATGCGGTTTGAGCTACTGTCCGACTTTTTATATATTTTGCCGCGGGAAGGACAGATGCTCTACCGGTATTCCGTTGGCTTTCTTACAAACAGGCATATTACGCCAAACGTTCTGGTGAACTGTGGGCACACGATAACGGCGCTGAATCTTGCGGCAAAAACAGCGAACAGTGCGACCTTTATACCGGAGTATCTAATGCAGGAGATTCCAACCAGGGTCCGGAACAGGCTCACCTTCTTCTATCTGGACGGGCCGGAGCTCAAATGGGATTTCTGCGCGCTGTTTTCCAATGAGTATGCGCCGGGCATTTATGCGCAGGAAATGCTCCGGATGGTGAGAGAGACCCGATGGGGAACGTCAGGGCAGACCCCATGATTTGCGCAGTGGACCTTGCGGGTGATGCTGTCGCGTGGCTATAATATGTTTGGTTTCAGGCTGCTGCGGCAGCTACTAAAATCATCTGAAAAATTGCTTCAATAAAAGGAGGTTGGCTATGGCTCTGGTAACATCAAAGGAAATGTTCGAAAAGGCGTACAACGGCGGTTATGCCATCGGCGCTTTCAATGTAAACAATATGGAGATCGTACAGGGGATCATGGAGGCGGCAGACGAGCTGCGTTCTCCCGTTATCCTGCAGGCATCCGCAGGCGCAAGGAAATATGCAAAGCCCGCCTATTTAAAGCACCTTGTCGAGGCGGCAGTGGAGCTGACAGACATTCCGGTCGTGCTGCATCTGGATCACGGCGCGGATTTTGAGACCTGCAAGGACTGCATCGACGGCGGCTTTACTTCCGTCATGATCGACTATTCCGGCCATGAGTTTGAAGAAAACATCCAGGAGTCGAAGCGTGTTGCGGAATATGCGCATGAGCGCGGCGTCGTCGTGGAGGCGGAGCTTGGAACGCTTGCGGGCATTGAGGATGCAGTCAGCGTGGAAGCCGAGAAGGCAATGTACACGGATCCCGACCAGGTCGAGGAATTCGTGAAGCGCACCGGCGTCGATTCTCTTGCGATCGCGATCGGGACAAGCCACGGCGCATACAAGTTTAAACCCGGCACGGATCCGAAGCTCCGTCTGGACATCCTTGCGGAAGTCGCAAGAAGGCTTCCCGGTTTCCCGATTGTTCTGCACGGCTCTTCCTCCGTTCCGCAGGAATATGTGAAGATCATCAACGAGAACGGCGGTGCATTAAAGGATGCGATCGGCGTTCCGGAGGATCAGCTGCGCGAGGCTGCAAGAGGAGCTGTCTGCAAGATCAACATCGACTCCGACCTGCGCCTTGGCATGACGGCGGGAATCCGCCAGCACATGGCGGCGTACCCGGATCATTTTGATCCCCGTCAGTATCTTGCAGACGGCCGCACGAACGTCAAGGCGATCGTCGCCCACAAGATCGTGGACGTGCTCGGCTCCGACCATAAGGCCTGATTACACGCTGCTTCGGACATATATGCACTCCGCGCGGCGCTCCCGCTCCGCAAAAGACGCAGCGGTACTAATGCCGCACAATACGCGGCATAAGTGCCGGCGTCTTTTGAGGCGCGCTTCGGCATATATGTCCGCCGGCAGCGGGCAGTCATGCTTAGAGACTAAAATGAGGTATGTCTTATGAAAGTTGCATACGGCAAGGGCGTCAGCCTCTCCGGCCGCATTGCATACGGAAAAATCAAGTTCATAACACTCAGAAAATATGAAATAAGTGCGCGGCCTGCCGAAGGTTTTGAGGCGGAGGCCGCGCGCTTTGAAACTGCGCGCAGGCTGGTCATTGCACGGCAGGAGGAGCTGTACGAAGAGGCGCTGGAAAAGGCGAGCGCTTCCGTTGCGCAGATCTTTGAGGCGCACATCGCGATCCTTTGTGACGAAGAACTTCTTGAGAAGGTGCGGCACAGGATCGCGCAGCGAAAGACGAACGCCATGCAGGCGACGCTCCGTGCGTTCCGGGAGATCACCGACGAGATGCTGGCGACGGAAGAGACTGCGGTTACGGAGCGGATCGCAGATGTTCGGGATGTCGCAAATCTCCTGCTGGACGCGCTGGCAGAGGCGGAGGGCGGCGCATTGTCAGAACCCGGCGGGGCGCTGTGTACCGAAGAGGATGCCCCTGCGGAAAGCAGTGGCCGGGACAGCTTCATCATGGTCGCGGAGGACCTGACGCCTTCGGAGACGCTGCGGATCGACAGGAACAGCGTCTGCGGCGTGATCCTTCGAGGCGGCTCCGTGAACAGCCATGTTTCGATCCTGCTGCGCAGCATGGGGATTCCGGCGCTCGTGCAGTGCGAGGGCATTGAACGCAGCTGGGATGGTATGCCTGCAGTTATTGATTCTGCGGAAGGTACGGTGTACATAGAGCCGGACGAGCGGATCCTGAATGAAATGCGGGAGCGCCAGCAGGATGAAAAGAAAAGGACGGCGCTGCTGTCCGAGTTAAAGGACCTGCCCTCCGTGACGCCGTATGGCCGTCGTATCCGCATCTGCGCAAATATCGAGTCGCCGGAAGAGGCAATTGCGGCGAGGGAGAACGGCGCGGAGGGGATCGGGCTTCTTCGGACGGAGTTTCTTTTTATGAACCGGCATACCTACCCGGATGAAAATGAGCAGTACGAAGCTTATCGGAAAGTCCTGGAGGCCATGAAGGGAATGCGCGTTGTCATCCGGACGATCGACATCGGCGCAGATAAAACGCCATCCTACATGCAGATGGAGAGGGAGCGAAATCCGGTTCTGGGATTGCGGTCGATCCGCCTGTGCCTGGCAAGGCCGGAGCTCTTCAGGACACAGCTCAGAGCGATCCTTCGCGCTGCAGCGTGCGGGGATGCTGCGATCCTGTTCCCGATGATCATTTCCGTCGAAGAAGTGAGAAAAAGTAAAGCGCTGCTTACGGAGTGCGGGAAGGAGCTTTCGGAAAAAGGGATCCCGTGGCGCATGCCGGAGACGGGCGTCATGATCGAGACGCCGGCCGCCGCGCTGATTGCGGAGGATCTCGCAAAAGAAGTGGATTTCTTCTCCATCGGAACGAACGATCTGCTGCAATATACCTGTGCGGTGGACCGCGGCAATGGCCTGGTGGAGTATCTGGCGGATCCGATGCATCCTGCCCTGCAGCGACTGATCCGGATGACGGTCGAAGCGGCGCACGGGGCAGGGATCCCGGTCGCGATCTGTGGTGAGCTCGGAGCGGATCTGTCTGTAACGGACCGGTTTCTGGCGATGGGAGTGGACGAGATTTCGGTCCATCCGGTCGCAGTGCTGCCGCTTCGCGGCAAAGTCAGGAGTATGAAAGAAGAACCGGTGATCTGCAATTAAGGAAGATGCATGGCTTCTGTTAAGAGAGGAGAGAGCATGGATTACGCACAGGAGGCCTTACGGCTTCACAGAGAGTGGAAGGGAAAGATCGAAGTGATTTCCAAGGTGAAGGCGGACAGCAGCGATGCCTTGTCGGTAGCCTATACACCAGGTGTGGCACAGCCGTGTCTGGAGATCAAAGAGCACCCGGAGATGAGCTATGAGCTGACACGCCGGCATAATCTGTGCGCGGTCATCACGGACGGCTCGGCGGTGCTGGGGCTCGGCGACATCGGGCCTGAGGCTGGCATGCCTGTCATGGAGGGAAAATGCGTGCTCTTCAAGGAGTTCGGCGGCGTGGACGCCTTCCCTCTCTGCGTGAAGACAAAGGATGTCGACGAGTTCGTGCAGACGGTTTACAACATTTCCGGCTCCTTCGGCGGCATCAACCTGGAGGACATTGCGGCACCGCGATGCTTCGAGATCGAGCGGAAGCTGAAGGAAAAATGCGATATCCCGATCTTTCACGATGACCAGCACGGAACGGCGATCATCAC
>CACZQP010000201.1 GCA_902783385.1 uncultured Lachnospiraceae bacterium
GCGGGGATTCCCGCGGAGATGGACGTGCCTACCCGGATCGAGGACGGCCTCGTGTGGATGGAGGATATCAACAGTCTCTTTCCGAAGTTTTCCTGGATCACGTCCGCTAAGTACATGAAGGGTCTTTGCCTGAACGGCGAAGAAGTGTTTGATTTCCGATCGCTCCCGGACGCCAGCAGGATCCGGGGGGAGATCGTAACAGTGAGGGGGTATCTCACAAGTGTCTGAACTGGAAAAGAATTTGGAAGCTGTAGAAAACAGCGGAACTGAAGCTGCGGCGGAGGCGGCAGAAGCCGTTGCGGCGGAAGCGGCAGCAGAAGCGTTTGCGGCGCCTGAGGAAGTCGAAGCGTCTGTCGGCGCGGAGATCATGGAGAAATATGAGAAGGAGTCGCGCACGCGCAGCTATGACGCGCAGTGGCTGAGCAAATTCATCTATTTCCTGTGCCTCGGCTTCACGATCTACCATCTGGCCTATGCGTCCGGCATTCGCGCGCTGCAGATGGTCAACATCAAGCATCACGCTATACACACGGGACTGATCCTGATCCTCGGCTATGCGCTGTATCCCGCGTTTAAGAAATCCAACAGAAAGAAGATCGCCTGGTACGACTGGATCCTGATGGGTCTGTCCGCCATTATACCGATTTACGTCTTTGTCCGCTATCCCGTGTTCATCTCCACGGGCTTCCAGGGAGAGACGATCGATATCGTCATGGGAACGATCCTGATCCTGATCGTGCTGGAGTGCACGCGAAGGCTCAGCGGCATCGCGCTGCCCATCCTGTCGATCGTTTTCCTGGTGTACGCGATATACGGGCGCAGTTTCCCCGGTGTCTTCAAGCACCGCGGCTACACCTGGCACCGCATCGTGACGTACCTGACGACGGACGTCTACGGCATTTACGGAACGTCGATCAAGGTCGCCGCGACCTATATCGTTCTCTTCATCATTTTCGGTGAAGTCATGAACAAGTGCGGCATGGGACAGTTCTTCAACGACATTGCGAACGCGCTGGCAGGCCATACAAAGGGCGGTCCGGCAAAGGTAGCGGTCCTGGCGTCCGGCTTCCTTGGCTCCATCAACGGTTCGGCGGTCGCAAACGTCGTCACGACGGGAACATTCACGATTCCGCTGATGAAGAAGACCGGCTACACAAAGGAATTCGCGGGCGCGGTTGAGGCGACGGCCTCTGTCGGCGGACAGCTCCTACCGCCGATCATGGGCGCCGCCGCGTTCGTTATGGCGGAGACCCTGGGCGTCAAATACGCGGTCATTATCCGCGCCGCAGTCATCCCCGCGCTGATCTATTATCTCGGCATCATCATCCAGGTGCAGATGCGTGCGACGAAAGACCACCTGCACGGGCTGCCGAAGGATCAGATGCCGAAGGTCGGCAACGTCATGAAGGAACGCGGCCATCTTCTCATCCCGATCGTCTTCCTGCTGTACATGCTGATCTTCAGCGGAAAGACGGTTATTTTCAGCGCGTTCTGGACGATCGTGGTTACGATCGTCGTGGCGGAGCTCCGGCCGGTCAGCCGGATGAGCATCAAGGACATCAGCGACGCGTTCGTCGCCGGCGCCAAATCCACGGTCTCCGTGGCAATGGCCTGCGCCTGCGTCGGCATTATCGTCGGCATCTGCGGCATGACGGGCTTTGCGCTGAACGTGGCGCATACTATCATCAGCATCGGCGAATCCAGTCTGATGCTGACGCTGCTGTTCACGATGGTGACCTGCATGATCCTGGGTATGGGCCTTCCTTCGATCCCGTCCTACCTGATCACCGCGACGATCGCGGCGCCTGCGCTCGTCGAGCTCGGACAGCCGGAGATCGCGGCCCATATGTTCTGTTTCTATTTCGCCATGTTCGCGAATCTGACGCCTCCGGTCGCGCTGGCATCCTTCGCTGCGGCGGGCCTCTCCGGCGGCAGTCCCATGAAGACGGGCTGGCAGTCCGTCAAGCTGGCGCTGGCGGGCTTTATCGTCCCGTTCATGTTCGTGTATAACCCGCAGCTGCTGCTGGAAAACGTCAATCTCTTTTCCGGTCTGCAGGTGACGGTCACTGCCTGCATCGGCGTAGTGCTGATCGCGGCCATGGTGGAAGGCTATCTGTACGGAAAGATGAATATCGTTCTGCGTATCCTTGCGGGTGCCGGTGCGCTGCTGCTCATCGACAGCGGCCTGATGACCGACCTCATCGGAATCGCGGCGCTGGTCGTCATTATCGCGGCCCAGCGGTTCATTTTCAACCGGCATCAGCCGCAGGCGGCATAACAGCGGCGACATTGCTTATAGGACAAAAAGAGTTGGTAAAAACCCCGGTTTTCCTTGAGTTTATCAGGAAAACCGGGGTTTTAAGTTGTTTAAAACATTTATGATAGTTCGCCGAACTTCTCGCGATATTTTTCGCATAGCTTCTCAAATGAATCTGCCCGTGCCTGTTCGCGGAGCGTGTTGGCACGCTCTTCCTCGCGGCCGGCGGCAAGCCCCTCCTCGCGCGCTTCCTTCCTCACATTCTCCAGGTGTTTATCTTCATCATAATGATAAATCGGTGCGGGAACGGATCCTGCTTCTTTCAGTGCTTCCAGCTCCTTTTTGAGGTCATTGATTTCCGCCTCTGCGCGCTCACGTTCCTCCCGCCGGGCTTCCTCCCTTACATTTGCCAGATGCCATTCCTCATCATATTCGTATATCGACATCGCCGTTACCTCTGCTTTCTCCCGCTTCAGGAAGTCTGTCAGAATTCCTGAAGCTATGCACTCGTCTATGACCTTCGGCACCGCACTCTGGATGCTCTCACCCATTCGCGTCCGCTCCCGGATCTTTGACACAAA
>CACZQP010000202.1 GCA_902783385.1 uncultured Lachnospiraceae bacterium
CAGAAGCAGTTCGCAAGGAATTACCTGAAGACCGGCCGCACGGAGATCGTCATTCATGACAACAACGCGACAATGCTGTGCGCGCTCATCTGGATCGTCTTCAACGGATTTTTCGGGATGCTCCACATGGCGGGGATCCTCGACGACGGAGCCATGATCCTTTTGTGCTCGGCGTACTCTGTCTGCGACGTGATCTGCATTCTGTTCTTCTGTCCGTTCCAGACATGGTTTTTGAAAAACAAATGCTGCGTGACCTGCCGGATCTACAACTGGGATTACGCGATGATGTTCACGCCCCTGTTCTTTGTGAGGAGGACGTATTTCCGGAGCCTTCTCGTGATGTCCATCATTCTCCTTGTCCGATGGGAGCTCACCTTCTACCTGCATCCCGAACGGTTTTCGGAGAACACCAATGACTTTCTGCGGTGTGAAAACTGCACGGAAAAGCTGTGCGCGCACAAGAAACAGCTGATCCGGTTCCGCAAGCAGGTCGAGGAATACACCGCCGGGAAAATACGGGCGCTGAGAAAATAAACGGAATACGGATGCGCCGGAGAAGAGCCTGCGGCTCAGACCAGAAGGGAGAGCCTTTCCGGAAGGATACGGATGCGGATGCAGGAAGCCTGCGCGAAGGGTTCGCCGTCGGTGTGGACCCACTGCGGCGCCTGTGTCCGCACCGTGATGTCCGGGGTGCGGAGCATGGTGACGCAGTCGAATTTTACATGCTCCCCGCGATAAGCGGTCGGAAAGATCGGAAAAAAGTCGAGCCGGTTTTTCGGATCCGCGATGCACACATCGAGCTGTCCGTCTTCCGCGGATGCATCCGGGGCAAACAGGAAGCCGCCGCCCTGGAAGCGGTGGTTCATTGCGGCAAGGAGAAGGCAGTGGGGGAAGGCGCGCTGCACCGCCGCGGCAGCAGGGGCAGCACCCTCCGTACTGCGGACGCAGGAGATTTCGACCGGCATCTGCCGGAAGGAAAAGATCATGCGGATCGCGACGGCAATATAAATCAGCTTTCCCAGGTGCAGCCTGTTCAGGATCCCTTTGAGCGGCGACACCTCCACGCCGTGACAGACGGCGGCGTCAAAGCCGAAGCCGCAGCCGGTCAGGAAACGCCGGCTCTGCAGGATTCGGCCGTCTTCGCCCAGGAGCTCGACAAGGCCTATATCGCTTTTCCTGCGCGCCTTGCCCTGCAGGATCGTGCGCGCGATCTCCCGCCCGTCCGCGGGAAGGGAGAGATCCTTTGCAAGGTCATTGCCGGAGCCGCAGGGGATGATTCCGAGCCGCACCGCGGACAGGTCCGGGATCGCGTTCAGGACCTGGTTGATCGTTCCGTCGCCTCCGACGACGACAAGGTCGACGGGGCCGTCCGGTCTGCCCGAAGAATCCGGACAGATGTTCCTGCAGATCTCTGCAAGATCCGCTTCCGAGCGGGACAGGTGCACCTCGTACGGCTGCCCGCTTTCCCGGAACCGGTCCTCCAGTTTATTCCAGTATCTGATGGTACGTCCACCGGCACCCGCCGGATTGATGAGCACATGAATCATGAGAATATTATAATACGGTTCCCACTTTATAATTCCAGGATCTTCTGCGCGATCTCCGGCGCATTCATAAAGCCTTCCGCTTCCATGTGCGCTGCCGCCTCCCGAATTGCAGATGGCAGCAGTGATGCCAATCGATCATATTCATGCATACGTTTCAAGTCCTTGTATCTCGACATACACCTTCAGCTCTCTCATGCCTTGCCGCGTGCCTCCATAGTAAGGTTTAAACCAAGAAGCATGGCGACTTCAATTGCCTTTTCAAGCTGTGCCGTCTTTTTTCCGTTCTCGAGTTCTGACAGAAAGCTCACGCTCAGGCCGGTCATCTCGGAAATATAGGCCTGCGTATAGCCTAACTGTTTCCGTCTGGTTTTCAGCATGGCGCCGAATGATTTTGCGTCTGTTATTCGCATATTGACCTCTCTTTAGTCGTTCGGCTTACGCAGGCGCGTTTCACCATAATATTAGCCGTTCGACGAAGTTTCGTTAACATACATTCTAACTTAGTCGAACGGCTAACTCAAGCCCGGATTGGCTGATGTTTTTCACTTGAGATTACGGGATCGTATATCCGGAAATATCAAAGAGTGACGCGTCTATGTCACTGTCGATCGCTTTGATGGTATAGACCGACTCTCCGAGCGGTATGGCAGTTTCGATGACAGGGGCGCCCTCGATATAGTGGGCAAGCATTCCGGATTCGTCAAAGCAGAACACCGCCTCCGGCGTGTATTCTCCCGCGGGGAAGACCTCCGCCTGATACGTTTTGCCGTCGATCTCTCGCTCCTCCGCGGCGTATTCCGCCTCCTGCGCCTTCGTCCAGATGGCGGAGTACAGCGGATCCATCATCATGACGTTGGCAGCGACCAGGGCCGAATCCGTCTCGGTGACAAGGACGCCGGTCATGCTTTCGGGATCCAGGTTATAGACCTTGCCGCCGCTGAAGAAGGTGATCACCTTGCTCTCTTTGCCGGAGACCTGCGTGGTGCGGCAAGAATAGAACTCCTCCCCCTTTCCGTATACGTCAAAGTCCTGCGTGGCGTCCATGTATTCCGTATGAAGCTGATAGCTTAAGTGGATGCCCGCTGCGGGATCAAGGCTCCTGCAGAGCTCGGCGACCATGGAATCCGCTTCCGGCATTTCCGCCTCAGCTTCCTGCATTGCTTTTTGAAGCTCGTCCAGCGTCATCAGCGTATAGCCGGAGATGTCCGCGTCATCCTGCGCAAAGAGCAGCAGCATCTCGCCCGTCCCGTAGAGATCCAGATCAAGGATCCCGTCGTGGAACGCGCCGGATGCGGCGCTCCCGTCCTCCATCGTAATGGAGACGACGCCGTTTTCGAGCGTCCATTCGGTGACCGGCATCTCATCCTCATCAAATGTCATGGCGCCGGTTCCGCCTTCGGCAAGAGTAAGCTCCGATTCCATCTGCAGCTCCTTTGCAGCGACGCAGTAGCCTTCGTTGACAACACCGAACAGGACATATTTTCCTTCAACGGGGAATTCTTTTGCGGGAGCGGGGGGCTCCTCCGCAGGTGCCGCCGCTTCTGCAGGCGCCTCTGCTTCCTTTTCCGCAGGAGTCTGAGTTTGTGCAGCTTCTGCCTCCGATGCAGTCTCCGCCTGCGCTTCGGGGGCAGGCTCCTGCGCCGTGACAGCCTCCGGCGCTTCTGCCGCGACAGGTTCAGCGGAAACCGGCTGTGCAGGTGCCTGTGCACCTCCTCCGCAGCCTGTCAGTGAGATCAGCAAGAATACCACAGTGATGACGAGAGCAGGTAATCTGTGTTTTTTCATGTCCGCATCCCTCCTTTGGTGATTTCAGGTCTTGGAATCCGTGTGATTGTCATGCGCTGTTTTTCCATTTTTATCGTAATACCGGCCCCGTCCCGGGAACAGGGAGGGGGGAGCGTTTGTCATTGACAAAATGGCATGCGGCGCAGAAACAGAGAGTGCAGCCGGCTTTTTGCATAAGAACGCGCAGAGGGGTTTGTGGATTCTGTCAATTGCACGCAGATTATTTTGGATTTAATATCTTATAAGATATAGCAAATATATAATAACTATTTGTTTCAAGAGAGGAAAACAGTGAGCGAGCTCAATCTATACAGGATCCATGAGACAGATAATGTGGCGATCGTGCTGGGCGAGGCGAAAGCCGGCGATACCGTTGTCCTGGGCGATGAGCGCTTTGCGGTGCGGCAGGATATCCCGTTCGGGCACAAGGTTGCGCTGCAGGATATCCCGGCGGGCGGCGCGGTAGTCAAATACGGAAACAGGACAGGCATTACGGCCTGCGATATTCAGAAAGGGGACTGGCTTCACGATCACAACATCCTGTCCGAGGCGGACAATCACAGGCAGTACACCTACGAGCCGGTGCAGGATGCGGTCTATCCCGGAAAGAGCAACGCGACATTCCTCGGATACCGGAGAAAGAGCGGCAAGGTCGGGACGCGGAACTATATCATCCTGATTTCCGGATCCTTCTGCACGAACACACACATGAAGGACTTTGCGGAGATGGCGTCGAAGCGGTTTCCGAAGACAGAGCACTTTGACGGGTTTCTTCCGCTGACGCATGAATGCGGCTGCGGCCAGATGGGGGAAGACATCGAAAACGTCCGGCGGATCCTGGGCAGGTTTATCGGGAACGCGAACTTCGGCGGCGTCTTTTTCGTGGAGCTGGGCTGCGAAAACTCGCTCTACGGGACGATTGAGCCGTTTGTCCGCGACCTCGATCCGGACCGCTTTGAGATCATCCGCATGCAGCAGTCGGACGACGAATTTGAGGAGGCGATGGAGAAGCTGGGTCGGCTCTACGAGAAGGCGAATACGGACAGGCGCACGCCCTGTTCCTTAAGTGACCTGCACATCGCCGCGAACTGCGGCGGAAGTGATGCGTTTTCCGGCATCACGGGCAACTGCCTGATGGGAAGACTCGCGGATCACCTAGTGGGTGAGCACGGCGCGACGGTAAACATCACGGAGGTGCCGGAGATGTTCGGCGCGGAGCATATCCTGATGAACCGCGCGCGAAACCGGGAGACGTTTGAAAAGGTCGTCGGATTGATCGACGGCTTTAAGAATTATATCGAAAAGTATGGCGCCAGCGCGAGCGGGAACCCGTCGCAGGGAAACCGCAAGGGCGGCATCAGCACCATCGAGGAGAAGGCGCTCGGCAGCATCCAGAAGGGCGGGAACTGTGCGGTGATGGATGTCATCCCTTACGGAGAGCAGGCAGCAGAGCACGGCTTCAACCTGGTGTGGGGTCCGGGGAGCGACCTGGTCGGTGTCACGGCGCAGATCGCCGCCGGCGCGACGATGGTGATTTTCATCACCGGCCGCGGAACTCCGGTCGCCTATGCGGCGCCGACCTTCAAAATTGCGACGAACAACGCGATCTACGAGAAGAAGACCGGCTGGATGGACTTCAACGCGGGGACGCTTTTAAACGGCGATGACCTCGCAAAGCTCGAGGAGGAGCTCTACCGCCAGGTCATCGAGCTCGCGGAGGGAAAACGCACAGCCAGCAACGAGCGGATGGGATACTACCAGATCGCGCTGCTGCGCGACGGCGTGACGCTTTGACAGGAGAACAGAGATGCTGCTTGATATGACGATACCGCTTTCTGACGGAATGAAGCTCTCGGAGACGTTTCCGCCTGTCTCCCTGAAGGATTTCTTCAGCCATGAAACCACCAGAGACAGGTACCTTCCGCCCTGCAGGGGCTGTAAGGTCGAGACGTTCTCTCTTGCTACGCACACAGGGACTCATGCTGACGCGCCCCTGCATTTTGTAGAGGGCGCACAGGGAATGGACACGATATCGCCGGAAAAATATATGGGCGATGCATATTTCGTCGATGTCTCAGACAGACCGGAAGAGAGCCTTATAGACGGGGAACTGCTGAAAAAAGCACTGGAGAATGCCGGAATTCGGGACGGAGAAGGAAAGATCCTGCTTCTCCGCTTCACAAAAAAGAGTTATACGGACAAGGGCTTCAGCCAGGTCCGCGGCCTGTCGGAAGATGCTGCGCAGCTCATCGTCGACATGCATTTTAAATGCGTCGGCATCGACAGCTTTTGTGTAGACTTCCTTCCGGATATGCGAAGGCCTGCCCATATGTGTCTTTTGGGAAACGGTGTTGTGATCGTGGAAGGCCTGATCAACATGGACAAGATCACAAAACGTGAGGTGTGGTTCTGCGCACTGCCTCTGAAACTGAGCGGTGCCGGCGGAGCGCCTGTCAGGGCGGTCTGCATGATATAGGTCTCATTGATTCATTATAGGAGGAGGAAAGATGAAGAAGGTATTCCAGAAAATCATGGCAGCAACAATAACGGCAGCGATGCTCATGGGCGTTATGACAGGATGCGCGCAGACGGCAGCGCCCGCAGCGGCACCTGCAGCATCCCAGGAAGCAGCGGCACCGGCGGCAGAGGCACCTGCAGCAGAGGCGGCAGCGGACGTCGCGTCTCTTGAGCCGATCACGCTGATCTGGGGGCATATCTGGGCAGCGGATACCCGCATGGACAAAGCGGTTCAGATGGTTGCGCAGCTTGTGGAAGAACGCAGCGGCGGCTCCCTGAAGATCGATGATTTCCCGGGTGAGCAGCTCGGCGCGCAGATGGATGAAATGGAAAACGTGAAGCAGGGCACGCAGGACATCACGATGGTCTATGGAATCGACAGATACTGCCCTTCATTTACGCTGTTCAACACGCCGTTTATTTTCCGGGATTCCGAGCACCAGTACAAGGTATGTATGGAGAGCGACCTCACAGAGGATCTGGTTCGTAACTATATGATCAATGAGCACGGCATCCGCCTGATGAACATGTTCTATCACGGCCCCCGTATGCTGACCACGAACGAAGCAAACCCGGTCGAGCATCCCGCGGACGTGAAGGGCCTCAAGCTCCGTTGCCCTGACATTACCGCATGGGTCGATGCATGGTCGGCAGTCGGCGCAAACGTAACTGCAATGGCGTGGGGCGAGCTGTATCTTGCACTGAAGCAGGGCATCGTCGATGCACAGGAGAATCCGCTTGGTTCCATCAACGATATGAAGTTCTATGAAGTGCAGAAGAACGTTATCCTTACCGAGCACATCATTGATTATCCGTTCGTTATGATCAACGAGAGCAAGTGGCAGTCCCTCGGCGAAGAGAGACAGCAGATCCTTCTGGACGCGATCGAAGAAGCACGTCAGTTCACGATCGAAGAAGGCAAGAAGGAAGAGCAGGAGAAGCTTGATTTCTTCAAGGCGGAAGGCCTGAACATTGTGGAAGTCGACAAGCAGGAATGGATCGATGCATTCTCCATGATGCCGGATAAGTACGAGAACGGCAGAGAAATCTACAACGCGATCCAGGAAGTACAGTAATTCACGGGCAACAGTAAGCAATTTGCAGCCGATTTAAGAAGGTTACGATGAGGGCCGGATAAGATGACAGGATTCGTGAGAAAGCTGGTCAGAGCAGAAGATGTTCTGTTCCGTATTGAAAAGACAGTGGAGATCATACTGATTATCGTCATGACGCTGGTTACCACGGCGCAGATGATTTCCCGCTATGTCTTTGGTGTATCGCTCCTCGTGGGCATTGACGAGCTGATCAACTGGACGTTCGTCTGGATGGTGTTTATCGGAATGGGCATGCTGGTGAGACAGGGGGGACATATTGGTCTTGAGGTCATTTTCAACAGCATGCCCGGCCTTCTTCAGAAAATACGCGTTCTGATCGTCGATGTCGGGATGATCGTAATGGCGGTAATCCTTATCAAAAACAGTATCCCGTTCCTAAAATCCCAGATGGCGATCACAACGACATCAGCAAATATTCCAAAAGCATATCTGTATGCCGCCATTCCCGTAGGAATGGCGCTGCTGGCATTTCATCTTATCGTGCAGATAGGAAAGATATGTTTCGGCACAGGCGATGCGCAGAAAGATCAGTGAGGGCAAAAAGAGATGTCTAATTCCTTGATTATCATGTTGGTTATATTTGCTTTTATGATCCTGACAGGAGTTCCAATCGGATTCTCGCTGATGCTGTCCTCGTTCACCTACCTGGTCGTGAATGGCACACCGCTTGCAGTTGCGCTGCAAAAGTATACCTCCGGCATCAATAACTTTACGCAGATCGCCGTCCCGTTCTTCATCCTGGCCGCAAACTTTATGAACACCTCGGGTGTGACAACCAGACTGTTCGGGTGGGCTAAGAAGCTGATCGGGTGGATACCCGGCGGACTGGCGCATACCAACGTTCTTTGTTCAATCGTATTCGCCGGCATGAGCGGAGCAGCTGTTGCAGATGCGGGCGGACTTGGAAATATTGAGATCGCTGCGATGCGGGAAGACGGCTATGATGACGAATTTTCGGCGGCTGTCACCGGCGCATCTTCAACGATCGGTCCCATCATTCCGCCCAGCATTCCAATGGTCGTCTACTGTATCACGACCAGCTCATCTGTCGCCGCGATGTTTGCGGCCGGGGTGGTTCCCGGACTGCTCATGGGCCTGTCTATGATGGTGCTGATCTATTTCATTGCAAAGAAACGCAATTACGTGCGCCACCCCTTTGAGGGACCGGTGTCGCTCCTCACAGCCACGATTCAGGCGATCCCGGCACTGATCACACCGGTGATCATTCTTGGAGGAATCCTTGGCGGATTCTGCACCCCGACAGAAGCAGGAGCATTGGCCGTCGTTTATTCTTTTCTTCTGGGGGTGCTTTTCTTCCGGAATCTGAAATTTCCCGACATTAAGAAAGCGCTCTTTGAAGCGGCCTGCTCGACAGTATCCGTCATGACGATCGTAGTCGGCGCATCGCTCTTTGCCTTTGTCCTGACAATCGAGAAGGTGCCGAACCAGATGGCGGCGTTCATGATGAACTACACGCATGGAAATGTCTATCTGTTCCTGCTGTTTTCGAATGTGCTGTTCCTGATCCTCGGCTGCTTTTTGGAGCCCACAGCGGCGATGCTGATCATGATGCCGATGCTGGCGGGGATTTGCAACCAGATGGAGATCAGTCTCGTACACTACGGAATCGTTGTGGTGCTGAACCTGATGATTGGCCTGCTTACGCCGCCGGTCGGTCTGGTGCTGAGCATGATGAGCGATCTGGTCCAAAAGCCAATGGAGTCCATATTCAAGGCGACGGTACCGTTCTTTCTCGTTCTGGTCCTGGTCCTGCTTCTTGTGACTTATATTCCTGCGATCTCCATGTGGCTGCCCACGATGCTTGGCTATGTGTAAGATGGCAAACTGGTAATTATTATTTAGAGAGGTTTAGTGAAAATGATACTGGATTTATTCAAACTTGACGGAAAAGTAGCGATCGTCACGGGCTCCTCCAAGGGAATCGGAAGGGCGCTGGCAAAAGGACTGGCGGAAGCAGGGGCGGACATTGCCGCAATTGCCCGGACGGAATCGGAGCTGATCACACTGAAAGAGGAGATCGAAGCACTGGGCAGAAAGTGTGCGTATTGGGTATGTGACATGGGCGATGTGTCCCAGGTGACAAAGATGGTACAGGACGTGCATGCGTGCTTTGGTCATATTGATATTCTGGTCAACAATGCAGCGGTAAATATCCGGCAGGAGCCGCTGACAGTGACGGAAGACATCTGGGATTACCAGATGGGGATCAACATCAAGGGCGCTTACTTCTGCGCACAGGAAGTCGCAAAGTTCATGAAAGACCAGGGAAGCGGATCGATCATTAATATCTGCTCCAACGCCAGCATCGTTGGTTTGACAAATCAGGTCATGTATTGTGCAAGCAAGGGCGCACTTTCCCAGATTACGAAGGCGCTTGCACTGGATCTTTGCCCGTATGGAATCCGTGTCAATGCGGTTGGCCCCGGCCTGACCGGCCCGACGCATCTGACGGAGAAGATCTTTACATCCCCGGATATGCTAGAGACGCGGCTTACACGCATCCCGATGCATCGAGCGGCAAAGCCGGAAGAGCTGCAGGGTGCGACGGTTTATCTCGCATCTGATGCTTCAAGCTACATGACGGGCCATACGATATATGTAGACGGCGGATGGATCATTAATGCCCTTTGAGAACCCGAAAAAAACATGTATTATAGAAATGCGCTTACCGTTCGTTCCGGTATAGCATTGCAGCAACAGACAGAAAAACAGGCATGGGGTTCATTCATGATCATCAGGGATTCTCTGGCAAAACAGGTTTACACACAGCTTAAGGACATCATCGTTCTGCAGGAGACCGATGGCTTCCGCATGGGCGACCGCATCAATGAAAACGATATTGCGGAGATGTTTGAATGCAGCATCACACCTGTGCGGGAGAGCCTGAACATGCTGCGGCACGATGGCCTGGTCGTTGGCAAGTCCTACCGATCCTCCAACATCGTATCCTTCAGCCGGAAAGAGGTCGACGATCTGTTTGAGCTGCGCAGCTGCCTGGAGCAGTTTGCAATGGAGCAGTCGGTGAAGGCCTTTACAGAGGAGGACGTCGCAAAGCTCCGTGAGGCAAATGAAAAGTACCGGGCGGCGTACCTGCAGTTCGAGGAGACCGGGATCGTCGAATTTAATAAGGAATTCCACGCACAGCTGCTTTCAAAATCGCATAACGAAGCGCTCCGGAGCGAGCTGGACCGCATTACGGAGCGCATCGCGATGATCCGTTCCCCGATTGCGCGGAAGAGAAAAGAGACCGGCGACCAGGAATACCTCTTAAAACCCGTGCGGGAGCACGCTGCGATCGTCGAAGCCCTGGAGAGAAAGGACATCGAGGGCGCAAAGAAGGCGCTCGCAGCCCATATCAGCCGCATCTGCGCAGATTCCAGAGAATGCTACGACTGATCGGATGATCTGCCGGCAACATTGTCTGTGTCTGCACTTTATGGTCGTTGCATAGGTATGAATTCTACCCTAAGCATCATTCCGAGTCCGGAGGCAAGGCGTTTCAGCGTGCGCAGAGAGGGATTGGCATTGCCGTTTTCCAGCCGACTAATGTCCGCCTGGGCAATACCAGTGATTCTTGCAAGCTCCTTTTGGGATAAATTCTGATTCTTTCTGCCGTCTATAATTGCCCGAATTACCTGATATTCAGGCTCGAGGGCATCCCACTCTTTTTTGAATTCTGGATTTTTTAATTGTTGATCCAGAGTATCCCGAAAACCCTTACCCATGTATTATGCCTTTCTGGAATAGTATATTTTGCGGAATTTCTTTGCCTGTTCAATGATTCGGCGCGGTGTTTCCTGTGTTTTCTTTACAAAACCATTTGTTAGGATGATATTTTTCCCTTCGATAAAGAAGTACAGCACTCTGGTGATGTCCGTACCCTGTTTTGCCCGAATTTCAAATATGCCTTCCCCTAGGTATTTTGAATAAGGCTCACGCAAACCATTTCCCTTTTGCTCCAAAAGGTCGAGTGTGCGAAAGATTCTGGCCTGCATTTTATAATTCTGGCTAAGAATGAATTCTTCGGCCGGATAAGTTCCATTGTCGTTTTGGAAGTACTCAATTTTAAACATCGTTTACCCTCTGCTATACGGGTAAACATCATGTTAAGAATATGTTATTTATCCCATATAGTCAAGTATACTATGAGTCGAACTCGCGTGTTTCATAAAGTAATGATTCGTGCGGAGATTACCGCGCTAGAAGCACATGAGAGCTGTTCAGAAGACCTGTTTTCGACACAGCGCACCGCGCCGGAATTAGCGATGCGTTCTGCAATTGTCTATAACATAACACGGTAATCGGAAGCTGGCAACAATCTGTGCCGCTTTTGTGACCAATCTCTTATTACAGTATATGTATCACTAGACGTGCAGGCAGGTTCCGCATTTTAGCAACAACA
>CACZQP010000203.1 GCA_902783385.1 uncultured Lachnospiraceae bacterium
CAGATACGGTTTTGGTCAACAGTATCCTAACATAAATCAGGTGCTTTCTTCTTGCCTTATTTTCCCTACAAAAACTTTACCCTAGCGGAAGCTGCCGGCCTGCTGTATAAAGCAGCCGCCGCACCGGGGTGGTTCCGGCACGGCGGCTTATATTGAGGAAGTGGTCTTAGGTAATGCCTGACATGCGCGGGATTAGCCTGTGGTCCGGAGCTGGGCAAGCTGCGCAGAAAGCGCTTTTTCCAGGGCTGGGCACAGGATGGCAACAGCGGCGATCTTGAGCGCGTCCCCGGGCAGGAAAGGAATGACGCAGGCGCCGAGCGCACCGGCGAGGTCCATGCCTGTCACGCGGATAAACCACGCTGTGCCGAACGCATAGAGCGCCGCAGTCCCGATGACCATGGAAATGACAAGACAGATGATGCGCGCTGCGCCGTGCAGCTTTTTCCCGAACTGGAAATAGAGGAGACCGCACAGGAAAGCGAGCAGGACGTAGGCAACGATGTAGCCGCCTGTCATGCCGGCGATCACCTGGAAGCCGCCGCGGTAACCGGAAAAGACCGGGAGACCCACCGCGCCGAGCAGCACGTAAACGGCCTGACTGATCGTCCCCCATTTCGGTCCCAGAAGGCAGCCTGCGAGCATGACGGAAAAGGTCGCGAGTGACACGGGCACGCCGCCGGGCATCGGAATGGCGATGGGCGCCAGAATGCAGGTGATGGCGGCGCACAGGCCGCAGAATACAAGTGAGGATGTTTTCATATCAGGATGACTCCGATCGTTTTATTTGCAGAGCCGTAAGATTTCCGCACAGCGCTGCCAGTACCTGACTTTAACAGAGACAGGAATAATTGTCAACATATATAGCGGATTAAATTGACAATCGCATTGACAATTAAACCGCATGATAAGGACAGATGGGGAAATCTGGGAATTATCAAATATGTGCGGATACCTTAAGATGTATTAAAATGAAGCGGTAGTTAAGATGCGGCGCCTCCTGTGCCGGCGATTTCGAAGATGGGGATATGACATGATCAGTCTGAGCACACTCTGCTATATGGAACGGGACGGCAGATATCTGATGCTGCACCGCACGGTGAAAAAGAACGATATCAACAAGGACAAGTGGATCGGCGTGGGCGGACATTTCCTTGCGGATGAAAGTCCGGAGGAGTGCCTTATCAGGGAGGTGCGAGAGGAGACGGGATACACGCTCACCGCGTTCCGCTTCCGCGGCATCGTGACCTTCGTCTCCGGAGGCGGAGAGACGGAATACATGCATCTGTACACGGCGGACGCCTGGACGGGAGAGGAGATCCCGTGCGACGAGGGGGAGCTTGCGTGGGTCGAAAAGGACCGTATCACGAATCTCAATCTGTGGGAGGGGGACAGAATCTTCCTCCGCCTTCTGGCTGAGGATGCTCCCTTCTTTTCCTTAAAGCTCGTCTATGACGGAAACGGAAAGCTACTCTCGGCGTCCAGGGACGGGCAGCCGATCGGACTGCAGTAAACGGAACGTATATTCTTCGGGAGTGAGAGATGTCAGGAACAAACCACGAAGCAAAGCATATGCGCACGGAGCGCAAAACGGATGTCAGGAACGGCGTGAAGCGGCTGATATTTGTAGTGCTCGCGCTCATCGTCCAGATCGGCTGGCTGATGTTGTCACTGATCGGTCTGGGACAAAAGGCGGCGTGGCTCTCCGAAGCGGTCCACATACTGTCGCTGGCGCTGGTCCTTCTGATCTACGGAAAACGGACCAATGCGGGCTTCAAGCTTCCCTGGATCATTCTGATTATGGTATTTCCTCTCCTTGGCCTTGTGCTGTATACCTTTATGGGACAGCAGAACGCGACGCGTGCGACGAGGAAGCGCTTCGAAGAGATCGACGAAAAACTGATGCCGTACCTGCAGCAGGACGAGGAGACGGCGGTGCTGGCAAAGCGGCGCGGGGGAAGATGCGCGCATCTGTCAGGGTACCTCCTCCACGGCTGCGGGTACCCGATCTACGGCGGGACGAAGATCACCTATTACGACGATGCCGCAAAGGCTTTGGAGGCGCAGCTTACGGCGCTGGAGTCGGCGAAGAAGTATATCTTCCTGGAATACCATGCGATCGAGGACGGCGAGTCCTTTGCCAGGATCCGGGAGGTCCTCGCGCGCAAGGCAAAGGAGGGCGTCGACGTCCGCCTTTTCTACGACGACATCGGAAGCATCGGCTTCATCACCGGGGATTTCATCAAACGGATGGAGGCCTACGGCATCCGTACCCGCGTCTTTAACCCTGTGCGGCCGATCTTCCATATCTTCATGAACAACCGCGACCACAGAAAGATCACGGTCATTGACGGCAAGATCGGATTTACCGGCGGCTATAATCTGGCGAATGAGTACTTTCATCTCACAGAGCCATACGGATACTGGAAGGACACGGGCATCCGGATGGAAGGTCCCGGTGTCCGTACGCTCACAATCCTGTTCCTGGAGATGTGGAATGCAATCAACCGGGATGATATCGACGATGCTTCCTTCGGGGAGTTTTTCACGGAACCCGTGGACAAGCTGCAGAGCGAAGGCTTCGTGCAGCCTTATGCGGACAGTCCGCTGGACAACGAGCCCGCAGGTGAGAATGTCTATATCAGCGTGCTGAATGAAGCGTCGGACTACGTCTGGTTCTGCACGCCTTACCTGCTGATTACGGACGAAATGACCCGCGCGCTTTCCCTGGCGGCGCAGCGCGGCGTCGACGTGCGCATCCTGACGCCGGGGATTCCGGACAAAAAGCTCACCTATCACCTGACCAGGTCCTACTATGCTGCACTGGCGAGAAACGGAGTGCGGATCTTTGAGTATACGCCGGGCTTCAACCATGCAAAGATGTGCGTCAGCGATGATGCCGTGGCCACAGTGGGGACGATCAACATGGATTACCGGAGCCTTTACCTGCACTTTGAAAACGGTGTCGTTCTGTACGATATGCCGCCGGTACAGGAAATAAGAAAAGACTTTGAAGCCATGTTCCAGGTTTCAACAGAAGTTACATATAAATACAGCAACCGCTCTTCCGCGATGCGGCTGGGACAGTGCATTTTAAGACTTCTGGCACCGTTGATGTAGCAGCCCCGGAAAAAAGCAAGCGACGACGCGAAGCGGCGGCATTTGCTTTTTTGGGGCGTGCTAGCGAACAAAGGCGCATGCGAAGCAGGCGCAGGAGTGCGAAGCACGGCTTTGTGAGCGGCAAGGTCTGGGCCCCGACAGGGCGGGTCCGAATGTTTGCCGGATTTCGGGAACACGAAGTGTGGAGAAATCCGGAGAATCATTCACATATTACA
>CACZQP010000204.1 GCA_902783385.1 uncultured Lachnospiraceae bacterium
CAGATACGGTTTTGGTCAACAGTATCCTAACATAAATCAGGTGCTTTCTTCTTGCCTTATTTTCCCTACAAAAACTTTACCCTAGCGCAAGCAAGTCCGCATGCGGACGCTTCGCAATGTGGGCGCTACAGAAAGCGGTACATCTGGGCCGCGTCGTTTTTGTGGACCGTTTCCTCCACGGCGAGCACCTCAACCTTCGTCTCCCGGTTGCCGAATGAAATAATGATCTCGTCTCCCACCCTGACGTCCAGGGATGCGCGGGCGATACGTCCGTTCACCGTGACGCGCCCGTTGTCACAAGCTTCGTTTGCGACCGTGCGCCGCTTGATCAGTCTTGAAACCTTCAGATACTTGTCGAGCCTCATTCAGGACTCCTTTCCTGTGCCCTTTGGCCGGCGTGCGATTCAAAGTCCGCTCCTGATGAAAAGGCCGGGGAGCTTGCGCTCTCCGGCCCTCTGGTCTTTCGCAAGATGATCAATTACTTGTTGACGGCATCCTTTAAAGCCTTGCCTGCTTTGAACTTGGGAGCCTTGGAAGCTTTGATCTTCATGACAGCGCCGGTCTGAGGATTGCGGCCCTCTCTTGCAGCTCTCTTGGAAACTTCGAACGTGCCGAAGCCAACCAGCTGAACCTTGCCGCCCTTCTTCAGGGTCTTCGTGATGGAATCCGTGAAAGCCTTCAGAGCCTTCTCAGCGTCCTTTTTGGAAATGCCGGCCTGCTTTGCGATTTCAGCAACCATCTCTGTCTTGTTCATCGTAATAATCCTCCTGTGTTTTTCATTTTAAAAATTCGATTTTTTCGCGATTTAACGGCGTTTGCACGCTGTCTATTGTTATTTATATCGGTTTTTACAGGGTTTGTCAAGCTATTTACCCCAAAATATAGCGTTTTTTCGGGCTTTTTTGACTAAAACTTGTGGGAAAGAAGGTATTCTCTCGTGTTGTGCTCCGGTGTGTCAACCACATCATAGAGCATCCTCCTGAGCAGTACACCCATCTGCTCTCCGGGACACACACCTGCGGCAATCAGATCCTGCCCCGTCACCGCGAGATCCTCCAGTGAGAGAGGATCCTTGTTGCTCAGGATCTGTTCGTACATTCTCCTCTCTCTTCCGATCCTGTCAAGACGCTCGCGGATATAATCATCGTGATGCGCCCTTGCATCCGCTTCCTTTACCTGAAGAAGGAGCGGGATGAAATTCCTGTCCGTCCGCGCACTTCCGCAGATCCGGACAATGCTTCGCCGCAGCTGCCTCGGGTCCTCCCCCAGGATGTCGTCGTGGTGCCGCACGAGAAGCATGACCCTGCGGCGCGTCGTATTATCGAATTTCAGGCGGCGCATGATGCGATCAGCAACCTCGACGCCTTTCTCCGCGTGTCCGTAAAAATGATCCCTGCCGGCGGCATCCCTCGTGTGGCAGAGCGGCTTCGCGATGTCGTGGAACAGCACGGCAAGACGCAGCACCACCTCTGCAGGCACCTCCTCCAGCGCCTTTAAAATATGTTCTCCCACATTGAATTTATGGTAGGGGGTGTTCTGCGGCGTTTGCATGCACGCATCGAATTCCGGCAGGATGACGGCAGTGATGCCGCTTTCATATGCGAGACGCAGGTATTCCGGGTGCGCGCTCACAAGGAGCTTTTCCAACTCTGTCCGGATCCGTTCCGCGCTGATCCTGGAAAGAGAAGGCGCCATCTCCCGGACGGCCTTAAGCGTGTGATCTTCTATCCTGAAGTCAAGCTGTGAGGCGAAGCGCACGGCGCGCATGATCCGGAGCGCATCCTCCGTAAAACGCGCGGAAGGATCTCCGACCGCACGGATCACATGCGCCTGAAGATCCTCCATTCCGCCGAAAAGGTCGACGATTCCCTCTTCATTCCATGCCATGGCGTTAATCGTGAAATCGCGGCGCTTTAAGTCCTCCTTAAGGGAAGCGGTAAACGTCACGTTTTCCGGGTGGCGCGCGTCGCGGTATTCGCCGTCGATGCGGTAGGTCGTCACCTCGTAGCCGCGCCGGTTTTCGCCGTGTCCCATGAGCACCGTGACCGTTCCGTGCCTGATCCCGGTATCAACGGTCCGCGGAAAGAGCGCCTTGATCTCCTCCGGATGAGCAGAAGTCGTGATGTCCCAGTCCCCCGGCGTGCGGCCAAGGATGCTGTCCCGGACACAGCCGCCCACGATGTAGGCCTCAAATCCCGCATCCTTAAGCTTCCTTAATATCGCTTCTACCTGCCCCGGTGCTCTGATCGTCATGCAGATATTATTTATTCCTCAATAGGATTTTCCCCAGTAGACCATCTTCTTTGCGGGTTTTCCGCAGCAGACGCAGGTCGCAGCGACCTCCTCCTGCTCAAAAGGAATGCAGCGGCTCGTCACGCCGTACTCCTCCTTGATCTTCTCCTCGCAGGCCCGGTCGCCGCACCACATTGCCTTGACGAAGCCGGTCTTCTCCTCGAATATCTTCTCAAAGCTCTGCTTATCCGTCGCCGTATAAGTGTGGTCCTTTAAGTGCTGCAGTGCCCGGTCATACATATCCTGCTGCATCTTCGGCAGGATCTGCGCTACCTTTGCGGGGAGCTCCGCAATGCTGCAGGTGATCTTCTCGCGCGTATCGCGCCGCACGATCACGCACTCTCCGTTTTCGATATCGCGGGGACCGATTTCGATGCGAAGCGGAATTCCCCGCATCTCCTGCTCTGCAAATTTGAATCCCGGGCTCTTGTCCGTCTCGTCGATCTTCACGCGGAAATCGGAGAGAGACGCCGCGAGGGCGCGAGCCGCCTCCAGCACGCCTTCCTTCCGCTGCTGGATCGGGATCACCATGATCTGCGTCGGCGCGATCTTCGGCGGCATGACGAGACCGGAGTTATCTCCGTGCACCATGATGAGCGCGCCGATGATTCTCGTGGACAGGCCCCAGGAGGTCTGGTACACGTAGTGGAGCTGATTGTCCTTATCCGTGAACTGCATGCCGAACGCGCGTGCAAAGCCGTCCCCGAAATTGTGGCTTGTCCCGGACTGCAGGGCGCGTCCGTCGTGCATCAGCGCCTCGATCGTGTAGGTGTGTTCCGCGCCGGCAAACTTTTCCTTTTCCGTCTTCTGTCCCTTGATTGTCGGGATCGCGAGGTCCTCCGCGCAGAAGTCCGCATAGACCTGGAGCATCAGCTTCGTGCGCTCCTCCGCCTCCTGTGCCGTTGCGTGGATCGTGTGTCCCTCCTGCCACAGGAATTCCCTCGAGCGCAGAAACGGCCTTGTCTCCTTCTCCCAGCGGACGACACTGCACCACTGGTTGTAGAGTCGGGGAAGATCCCTGTAGGAATGAACGTCATCCTTGTAGAAATCACAGAAGAGCGTCTCCGAGGTCGGACGGACGCAGAGTCTCTCCTGGAGCTCCTCCATGCCGCCGTACGTGACCCACGCGACCTCGGGCGCAAAGCCCTCCACATGATCCTTCTCCTTCTGCAGGAGCGACTCCGGGATCAGCATCGGCATATAGACATTCTCCACGCCCGTCGCCTTAAAGCGTGCGTCCAGGTGGCTCTGGATCGCCTCCCACAGCGCGTAGCCCGCGGGCTTGATCACCATGAAGCCCTTTATGTTGGAATAGGAAATCAGTCCCGCCTTGATCACCACATCGGTGTACCACTGCGGAAAATCCTCCTCCATTGCCGTAATCTCTTCCACAAGTTTCTTATCTGCCATGACCCTGCTATCCTTTCTGCAATTATATTAAACATCCTTGAACGGCTTCTTGTCCGGATCCAGACAGTACATCGTCACCGTTCCGTTCGTCAGCGCCGTTCCGTGTTCGTCCCGTATCGTCATCTCCACTACGGTCGTTGACCTTCCGCGGCGGACAATGTGTCCCGTTCCCGTGATGCGCCCCGTCTTTGTCGACATCAGGTAGTGAATCTGCGCGTCCAGCGTCACATAGCGCCTCCCGTCCACACGGGCGAGCATCCCGCACGCGCTGTCCATCAGCGTGAAATAGACGCCGCCGTGCGCCAGCCCGTAGGGGTTTTTCTGCTCGTCGGAAAGGTCGACATAGGCGACCACCTCATCCTCTGTGATGGAGCTCAGGCCGATGTGGTTTGCCACGCCGTACAGATTCGCATTCAGGAGCCTCTGCCCCATTTCCATATAATCCATTTCCGTCTCCTAAGCGGCTTTATTCCCCAAGGCCCTCTTCGATCGCCTTCACAAGCGTATTCAGCGCCTCTTCTTCGTCCGGCCCCGAACAGGTCAGTTCGATCGTGTCTCCGGATTTGACACATGCGCCCAACACGCTGAGGACACTTTTCACATTTGCCGTCGTATCCTCAAAATGAAAGGTGATCTGCGACTGGAAATCCATTGCCTTTTTGCACAGGATCCCTGCGGGCCGCAGATGAAGGCCCGTGGGATTTTTGATCTTCACGCTCCGGCTGACCATGATTTAATCCCCCATGACTTTTGTGATCAGTTCGGCAAGCTCTTTTGCCTCCCTGTCGATCTGTTCCTGATTCTCTCCCTCGATCATGACGCGGACAAGCGGTTCCGTGCCGGACGGACGGATCAGGACGCGCCCCTTTCCGGCAAACTTTTCCTCGACCGCCCTGCATGCTGCAGCGATCTCCGGGTACTCCATGAAGCGTTCCTTCCTGTCATTGGCGACCCGTGCGTTCACAAGTGCCTGCGGGAGGACCTGCATGATCTGCGAGAGCTCCGACAGGGGCTTTCCCGTCTCCACAAGCACCTGAAGCAGGTGCAGTGCCGATAACAGGCCGTCGCCCGTCGTGTTCTCGTCCAGGAATATGATATGGCCGGACTGCTCGCCGCCGAGGTTTGCGCCGATCTCCTTCATGCGCTCCAGGACATAGCGGTCGCCCACCTTCGTCTGCTCCATGTGAATGCCTTCGCGCTGCGCCATCAGGTGCATGCCGAGATTGCTCATGACCGTGACGACGATTGTGTCGTCCTTCAGCGCGCCAGTGCCCTTCATCTGGTTTCCGACGATCGACATGATCTGGTCTCCGTCGACGAGCACGCCGTTCTCGTCGACCGCAAGGAAGCGGTCCGCGTCCCCGTCGAATGCAAGTCCCATGTCCGCCTTTTCTTCAACCACGCGTCTCTGGAGCTCCTCCATGTGCGTGGAGCCGCAGTCTTTATTGATATTGGTCCCGTCCGGCGCCACGTGAATCGGGATGATGTCGGCGCCGAGGCGTTTCATTGCCTCAATGGACGTGTGGAAGGACGCGCCTTCCGCGCAGTCCGCCACGAGCTTTAAGCCGGTCAGATCCGGTCCCACCATCTCGATGGAGTGTGCGATATACTCCTCCACCAGGTCTGTCCGGTACGAGACCCTTCCTATGCCGTCGCCCGTGGGGAACGGAACATCCTTCATGCCGCTTCTTATGACCGCTTCGATCTCGTCCTCGACTTCGTCCGGCAGCTTAAATCCGTTTCCGTCAAAAAACTTGATCCCGTTGAATTCCATCGGGTTGTGCGAGGCGGAGATCACAACGCCCGCATCTGCGTGATGCGCCTTTGCCAGGTACGCCACCGCAGGCGTCGGCAAAACGCCGAGGTAGACCGTGTCTGCGCCGACCGCGCAGGCTCCCGCCATCAGCGCGTTCGCGAGCATGTCGCCGGACAGGCGCGTGTCGCATCCCACCATGATCACGGGTTTTTTCCCGCTGCTCCTGGAGAGCACATATGCGCCCGCCTCTCCCAGCTGCATCGCCAGCTGCGGTGTCAGTTCCTCATTTGCAACGCCGCGGACTCCGTCCGTCCCAAACAGTCTGCTCATGGATTTTCCTGCACTCCTTCCTGCTGTGCGGCTTCCGGCACCACGTGGATGTGGACTCTTGCCGGCTGCTGCAGTACGACCTGTGTCGGCAGCGTGAGCTGCACGGTGCCCAGGTAAACTCCGCTCTTATCATCCGCCTGCGGAATCAGCGATCCGACACTGATGCGCGGCGTCAGGAAATCAACAGTGACATTCTCAACGACCTCCTGCAGGCCGAGGATCCGCACGGTCACAGACTCGACAACCGTTGCGTCCTCACCCGCAATAATGGAAGCGCTGTAACCGGCGGGAATATCATCGAGCCGAATGGCGCCGATCGGGATCTCGATCGATCTTGCATGCGCCTGGACAATGCCCACCCGGACCTCAGTGAGGCCTTCGAAATCGTCCTGTGCAAAAGAGACGTTATCCGGAAGATACGGCGTAATATCGACCTCCTGCACGAGATCGGAGGTCCGCCCCGTAACATCCAGCACCTCCGCGGGAATATCGATGCGGTCGATGCTGTTTAACACGGAAGATCTGCCCTTGACCAGGATCTCTGACGGGTTGGCCGTGATCGTGCCGCTTCGCAGATAGCCGTCCGCCGGGGCTCCCGTTGTGGAGAACGTCAGCGGCAGCGTCTTCGCGGAAAGAATATTGACCGTGACGCGGACACTCGTGATGTTCATCGTCAGCCCCTCTTTGGAGATCTGGCGGTCATTCTGGTCGTAAAGACGGATGTCCGCATAGGTCACGATCGTATTGCGCGCGCCGGACACATCCACGTTTGCCACTGCTTTGCTGATGCTGGAAACGATGGACTCCGGACCGGTCACGCGTATCTGGTTCTGCTCCGTCGTGATGTCGGACAGCGTGTAGCCCTCCGCCAGTGCACCGCTCGTGGTCGTCTGCAGCGCGAAGACCGTCGACTTGCGGTTTTCGATATCGAGCCTGACATAATCGATATTGCCCTTGATGCTCTCGAGATCCCCGCTGTAGAGATTTGTCGAGAAACGGATCGGCACGGTCCCGAGCTGCGTGAGCTCATCCACGTCCGCCACGGCGATAATGTTGTCCGCCGTCAGCTGCTCTGCCTTGGTGCGCTGGGCTCCGATCGTCACCGTGTTGACGATATCCGTCTCGTCGAGCACGCGGTACACCTGCCCCTGCTCAGTGATCCGGTTCGCATTGCGTATCTCCACGGGAATGTTCGAAAACTGCCGATAGATCACGGGG
>CACZQP010000205.1 GCA_902783385.1 uncultured Lachnospiraceae bacterium
ATTTCTGAGTGTTCTAAGAAGAAGAAATATGGCTAAAAAAGAAAAGCCCGCAGCGTGATTGCTACGGACTTTGTCTTCAGTCTGACCCCTTTGCAAACGCAAAGGGGTTTTGTTGTGAAAGAGTGTAGATTCCGTTCCGCGCACACATAAAACAGATGTGTGTAAAGTGTGAGTAGAAAAAGCGCATAATAGAGACACCGAGATGGTTAGCAGAGGAGGTGATGCCTATGAGGGAAGAAAACCAGTTTCAAAAATCCGACACGGTGCAGATGGATATCTATCTGCAATATGCCGGCAAACAGGCGTTGATCTCTGACCTGACAAACGCTGTCCAAGCGCAATACGAGTCATTCAGTAACACAGAGGAAAAGATTAAGTTTCTTGAGATTTATTTGAAACCGGAAGATGAAAAGGTGTATTTTGTGGCGGATCGCAAATACATCGGCGAATGTCCTCTCTTCAACGCATAATATGCCAAAGCTCGTCCTTTTCGCGAAAAGAGGCTGCCAACCTGAAGGCAGTCTCTTTTCATGTGTATCTTAGGCGTTACTCATTTGTTACTAACGCTTTGCTAATTTAAAAGGCGGAGATAACGGTTCAATCACATAAACCCATGGGAGACGCCTATGAACAGAGAGCGAGTAACTGTCACACTAATAATCCTTGCGTTATTTACAAGTCTTTTCTTTGCCATATTAAACGCTAACATTGTTTTGGCCAATGAACTGGACAGCCATGAGCAGATCGTCGACGAATCAAAAGACGACTTATCAACACAGGAAGAAGTTGCGGTTGAGAATATTGATTACGAAGATGTAATCGACGAGGAGACTGATTTACTACAAACAGTTATGATATTAAGAGATGTGCCTACCAGCACTAACCTGGAGTCTTTTTTAAAGGCTGTATCGATTGATGCCGAAACAGACGAAAACGGGCACTACATTATCAATCCAAACTCCGCATATTATATGTCGTTAAGCTTTGGAGAAAGCGAATCATATCAGTTCTCCAATATGGAAGATCTTATCTATAGTTTCCCTGATGGCGTTCTAATCCCGGATACAGAAACCCCGCAGGAATTCGACATACAAGTTACCGACAGCAGCGGTTCCGCATATGTACGCGGCAATACATTTCGTGTAATAGACGGGAATCTGGTTGTTCGTTTCAATGAAGAAGATGAAAACTTTGCCAGATTATGTCTCATGCCAAACGTAAAATTCACAATCGATATTTCATCGTCTTTCGATGAGAGTGTAGAGGAAATCGTTTTTACCCCGGATATTATTAAAGAGTTTACTTATCAGAATGAATCGGATATCACCATTTCCAAACAGGTACAATACGACAAAGAGGCGAATACGGCCTACTATACCATTACGCTCATTTCAAGCGGGCAAAACAACAACGTGATATTAACTGACAGAATGCTCGGGACAGCTTTAACTTTCAACCAGGACGTTTCCATTAAATCCAATATCAGTGAGGAAGTGGAAGCGGATATCGATTATAATTCCGTGGAAAACGGATATATCGCCACTATTAGAGAGATGCAAAACGCAGAGACCGTTACGATCTCTTACAGCGCCGCGGTCGATAATACAAAAATCAGCAGCAATGGAACTGTTGAGCAGACAGAAAACATAGCGACCGTTACCAGCGATGAAATGCCGGATGAAAAAGAAGCATCCGCAAACTTTGCAGGCGAAGCAAGCTTTCATCGAATTAAAAAACGAGCGCTTGGAGATATGATTCAGATAGGAGAGGGGATATACGAACAAAGCTGGATCATTCATGTAAATGAAGATTATAAAATGCAGATGAACGGCACTTATATCTATGACTGGATCGTTGCGAACAGCAGACCGTTTATGACGTTTACCGGTGATGGAATTACAGTTACAAGAAAATCTCAAAGCGGAGAAGAAGAAACCTATACCGTATCATTTGACGATTTGCTTCTTTATACAAACGAATACGGCGTTTATGGTTTCGGGTATCTAACGCCGGAGCTTGACGAAATCGTCTCTTATGACATCGTTTGTACAACAAGAATCGATATTAACAATGCCCTGAATGATATAGGTCTGGTCAATGGCGCGCAAGTATATAACTCGTATGATGAAGCAAGCGTAACTGCTCATGCAATCGGAGAAAGCGTGTTTGCAATTCAAAAAGACGCTGTTCAGACAACATCTGAGCGCTCAGACTGGAAAATTACCGTCACTGTTCCAAAGGACGGTCTGCCCGACCTTAAGATTACAGATGATCTGCCACGGCTGCAAAAAGATGGGGTTTCCTACATTGATTATCTGATAGAAGACTCCATTAGAATAGAAGGCCTTTATGATGAGGAATCATGGAGCATTGCGCTGAATGATACAAGGCGCTCTTTTACAATCACGTTTTATAAAAGCAAAGAACAAACATCAAATAATCTTGGAGTCCTTCCGTCTGACAATGGAAGCCCAAGACAGATAACTGTTTATTTCTCCACAAGGGTAAATGAAGAGTGGATAGCCATTGCAGAGCAGGATGGCTACAATACAAGTTCGCTATATTCACACAGAAATGTCGCAAGTGCAAGATCCGGAGACTATAAACTGCCGTCAGATGATGCATATGTATATCCGATTCGCCCTGCGTTTGGAAAAACGTTTGTCAAACAAGCAGACGCTGAAATTAACGGAGTCACATATCCTGTGTTTGAATATGAGCTTTCACTCTCCGGCGACATTGAAGAAGGATTTACAATTGCCGATGCCTTTCAGACAGAATATCTCAAAATATATGACGAAAATGGAGTCCGCATTTCCGGCGGCATGAATCCGGAAGCTGGTGGCGCTTTTGCTGACGGGTCCTATGAAGAAACAAATGATGGCGCCCAAATGACGTTTGTGCAGATTCCTAAAATAAACGGAGCGTATTTATACCCATATTACAAAATACACTATAGCCTTATTCCTAAAGACAAAGCATCATTAGATGCGTTAAATAAAGCAGCTGCAGAGCAAAACGGTCAGATTGAACTGTCCAATACGGCAACGTGGGACGGAAAGACTGCGCTTGATAAAGCTCCGTATAGTTATTATCCCTATGTAGATAAAGCCCTGATTACCAGCCCGGATCAGGAAAACGGGTATACGGCTGAATTTAAGCTGGAAATCAATAAACACGCAGAGGATTTAGATCCGGAAAGCGACGTGATTACGATACGTGATATCCTGTCCCATAATTTAAGATTGCTGCAGGATACCATATCCATTTCTCCGAATGCAGATGGAATCGAAATTCAACACGATACAGGGGATAATACGCTCACTTTTATGAATGTGCCGGATGAAACAGCATTTGTAATCAGATATAAGGCAAGGGTGTTGGGAAATGGTAATACAGCTTATTCCAATACGGTACAGTTTGGAAAATATACAAAATCCATAGAACAAAATGTGGTAATTACTTCATCGGGGAGCGGTTCAGCAAGCAATCCGAGCATCAGTATTGTGAAAAGAGATGCGGAAAATCTGACTGCTACGCTGCAAGGAGCGGTATTCCAACTGTTTACCATAAGCGGATCAGAACAAACGCCGATATTAGACAATAACGGTAATAACGTAACATTTACAACGGATGAAAACGGAAGGGCGTTAATTGAGGGGAACCTGGAAACATATGGCTGGACCTTATGGGAGGATAAATTATATGGATTAGTGGAAATCGCTGCCCCAACCGGATATGAACTAAATGATGACCCGGTATTTTTCATTCTTACGCAGATGCCGGAGAGCCAGATAGAATATAACCTTTCCGGTGATACGATCAACGTCTTAAATACGCAGATAAAAACATCCGTTTCTGTTGAAAAAAGATGGGTTGGAGAGATGGAAGATTCCGCTGTGATCTATTTGTATGCAAATGAAGAATACACAGGGAGGTCCGTTATGTTGTCAGAGCGCAATCAGTGGCACGGAACGTTTGATAATCTGAATAAATACGACTTTGCAGGGAATGAAATCAAGTATTCTGTCAAAGAAGAGCCAAATCATAATTACAAAACAGAATACCAAGGGACACAGGAAACCGGATTTATTATTATCAATGAACGAAAAGAAAATATTTCCATTCATATAACAAAGAAATGGGTCGGGCCGGCACTTGACAATATCATTCTAAACGTAAAGGCTGACGGAGAGGTAATAACGACCTTCCCGCTGACGAAGGGAGATAATTGGACCTATACGGTCAAAGATCTTCCAAGATACGATGCGACGGATGGTCATGAAATCTTATATGCGATAGAAGAAAATCCCGTCAAAGGCTATCAAACAGAATATGTCATCGATGGATATGATTACACAATCGTGAATGTATGTGATGAGAAACTGGATATCCCGGTAAAGAAGGGATGGGTCGGGAAGCCTGCAGACTACACTACGTTCGTTTTACATGCGGATGGAAAAGAAAAGGTCAAAATTCCGTTAACAGAGCAAACCGGCTGGGAATGCGTATTTTCAGATCTTCCTAAATACGATCCGGAAGATGGTCACGAAATCGAATACAGAGTTACGGAAGTTATTCCGTCAGGCTTTCGGCAGGCAGTAAGCGGAAATGCGCAGGATGGATATGTCTTTACCAATACAAATATTGAAAAAATCAGTATTCCAGTCTCAAAGAGATGGGTGGGGAAACAGGAATCTAGAGCATTTGTTAGATTATATGCGGATGATAAGGAAGTAAACGGCGTCTATTTAACAGATGAAAACAATTGGCGGCACACTTTTTCAGACCTTGATAAATATGATGGGAAAGACGGTCATGAAATCAATTACACGATAAAAGAGGACAAAATCGATGGTTATATAACAGGAATCAGTGGCACGAAAGATACGGGGTTTACCATTACCAACACCTTGGATGGTAAAGTGTCGATTCCGGTGACCAAAATATGGTTTGGAAGACCTTTAAAAGAAATATACGTCAATCTATATGCCAACGGGAAAAAGACCGGGTACTGCGTCTTAAATGAGCAAAATAAATGGCAATACACTTTCGAGGGGCTGGAACAATACAAAAACGGAAAAGAAATCGTTTATTCCATTCAGGAAGAAAATGTTCCGGGCTATGATGTAGAGATATCGGGAAATTATAAAGAAGGCTTTATTATTACAAACCAGAACAACGAGACGACAAGCGTACCGGTAAGAAAACTGTGGATCGGAGGGGAACAGGAAGAAGCTGTAGTGCATCTGTTTGCAAACGGAAAGCTTGCTGCAACGGAAATACTCACAAAAGAAAAGGGTTGGGAACATGTATTTAAGGACGTGCCGGTATATGATAAAAACACGGGAAGAAAAATAAAATACGCAGTTACAGAAGATCCGATACCGAATTATCATGCGCAGGTTGCAGGAGATGCCCAGAAAGGATTTGTGATTATTAATACGATTAGTTCACAGGTATCATTCCCTATCACAAAGAAGTGGATTGGGAAAAGAACAGAAGAGGTAAACGTATTTATCCTGGCAAACGGGAAGAAAATACTGACCGTTAAACTAAATAATGAAAACGGATGGAAAACAATTGTGACAGGGCTCGATAAATATCATGTCGGGAACCAGATCACATATACGATAGAAGAAGACACGCCGGAAGGATACGATAGTTATCAAATCGGGAACCAAAATGATGGTTTTATTATTACAAACAGAAAAAAAGACACGGTAATCACACACAATGACACGGAGATAAGATATGTAAAAGAAGAGGTGACAGAACACCGGGAAGAATCACCTTCTGCCAAAGATCAGGAGCACTATGTGCCGGTTTCCATATTCGGCACAAGGACTTTGGGCGACCAAAGTATAATCGAGGTGATTTTCTGGATTCTGGATGGTGCAATTGTACTGTTAGGCCTATATATCATATGGTGGCTTAAATATAGAATATAATTTAAGAGGGAACCACAATGGCTATGACATATGAGATGATTGCGAATGCCCTGTTTGAGAATTATGAAAGCATCTATGATATCAATATAAAAACACACGCCTATAAAACTTATTATCAGAGCAGCATGTATCAGACGCTAAAACTTGCCAAAGAGGGAAAAGATTTCTTTCTGGACTTACCCGCCGGCATTGAGCGTATCATTGCCGAACAGGACCAGGATTATGTCAATAAAAAGCTCGAATTTGACCGATTATATAAGGGCGTAAAAAGACATAAATACTATACGCTGGTGTACCGCATCAAAAACGAAAAGGGTCTGATTTATCATCAGCTTCGGGCAACGTTGCAGATCGCGGATGGAGAGCAGCACATTCTTATGGGCATTCGCAATATTAATGATATTATGCGCCAGCAAATCATGCATGAGCAGGAAATGGAAATAATGTGGCAAAAGTCACAGACACACTTAAGCGCTATATTGGCGACTGCAGCCGCTTATCTGGAAGCTGATTTAAGTGAAGATATTGTATTAAGCACATCAAAGCATCCGCGTAATATGTCGGATGTGTTCGCTTTGCCTGTTACGCCAAATAAAACATCTTATAGTGAATTGCAGGCATGGGTCGTTAAACATAAACTCCTGTCAAACCATGACAAATACACTGTAATCAGCAGCGCGCCATATCTGATAACGCTTTTTCACAGAGGCGAAAAAAGAGCATCTGTCTTATTTACCATAAAAGATATTAACGAAGATGATTTGCCATGCCGTGCAGTATTCTTTCTTTACCAGGATACGACCACGTCGCATATTATGGTATTTTGCGTAATCTATGATTTAACAGAGCAGCAGAAAA
>CACZQP010000206.1 GCA_902783385.1 uncultured Lachnospiraceae bacterium
AAACCGAAGGGAATGGTCGTACACCCTGCCGCGGGGCATGCGGACGGGACACTTGTCAATGCCGTGATGTATCACTGCCTTGACAGCGGAAGCGGGGCGGTCAGCCTCTCCGGAATCGGCGGCGTATTGCGGCCTGGCATCGTGCACAGGATCGATAAGGACACGACGGGCTCTGTGATCGTCTGCAAGAACGATGCGGCGCACCAGGGCATTGCGGCGCAGCTCAAGGCGCACAGCATTGTGCGGAGGTACTATGCGCTCGTGTACGGCGTCCTGGAAGAGGATATGACGATTGACGCCCCGCTCGGGCGTGATCCCAAAGACCGGAAGAAGATCGCGATCAGGAGAGACGGGAAGCGCGCCGTGACGCATGTACATATCCTGCGCGTCTATCCGGCGTCGGGGAAAAAGGGGCCGGATTCGCAGGCGTACACGCTGGTGGAATGTGCGCTGGAGACTGGGAGAACGCATCAGATCCGCGTACACCTGAGTGAAAACGGACACCCCATCGTGGGGGATGAGGTTTACGGATCGCGCAGAAAATCGCCTTTTGACGGAGAGGGGCAGTACCTGCATGCCGCCGTCCTGGAATTTGTCCATCCGAGAACCGGAGAAATGATCCGCACAAAGGCGCCGCTCCCGGCGCGCTTTGCCGATGTGATAAGGCAGCTCGATGCGCGCTGCAACTATCCGGAGAGCGAACGGATTGTGCTATAATATATCAGAGATTCACAGGTTATACATGGAAGGAAACGGATATGAATACTTTAATCACGATCGGAAGACAGTTTGGCAGCGGCGGCAGAGAGATTGGCGAGAGAGTGGCAAAGCATTTCGGAATTCCCTGCTATGACAAGGAGCTTTTGTCCAAAGCGGCACAGAACAGCGGCTTTTGCGAGGAGATGATCCACCAGCACGATGAGAGACCGACCAATTCGTTCCTCTACAACCTCGTGATGGACACCTATTCGTTTGGGTACAACGCCTCATCCTTTGTGGACATGCCGATCAGCCAGAAGGTCTTTCTGGCGCAATTTGATACGATCAAGAAGCTTGCAGATGAAGGTCCGGCCGTGTTTATCGGCCGCTGCGCAGACAGCGCACTCAGCGACAGAAAGAATGTCATCAATATCTTTATCCAGGCAAATGAGGAATTTCGCGTTCGGGAAATCATGCACCGCTACAGCGACATCGATACGCAGCAGAAAGCGATCGACATGATGAACAAAAAGGACAAACAGCGCCAGAGTTACTACAACTATTACACATCAAAAAAATGGGGTCGGTCCGATACCTATGATCTGTGTATCAACACGGCGATGCTCGGCCTCGAAGGGACCGCGCAGCTGATCATTCAGTGTGTGGAGGACTTTGAGGGAAGCATGGCTGACACGAATTAAGCCCTCAGGGACTGGTCTTAGAAGAGATGTGAAATAGAGATACAACTGTTCGCAAAATGCAGCTTTTACGAATAAACATACCGGGATTTCAGGATATCATATAAAGCCGTAAACTAAGCAGTTTACGGCTTTTCCTATGTCTGTTTGTTTCATTTGCTGATGGCTTACGGCGGGTCTTTTGATCGCGCTACAGAATCTCTGCGGAATCCAGCAATATGGTAAACGGCCCGTCGTTTGTCAGGCTCACACTCATTTTTGCGCCGAATATACCGGTCTGTACATTCGGAAAGTATTCATTGCAGCGTGTAATGATATGCTCATATAATGCGTTTGCTTTATCAGGCGAACCGGCTTTGACAAATGACGGTCTGTTTCCCTTTCTGCAGTCCGCATACAGTGTAAACTGCGAAATCAGGAGCAGATTTCCGCCAACAGCGTCGATATCCAGATTGGTCTTGCCGTTTTCATCGGTAAAAATCCGGAGCTTACGCATTTTTTCAACCATTTTGTCGGCGATATCTTCCGTGTCTGTGTCATTTACTCCGATGAGGACAGCATAGCCTCGCCCAATGCTTCCGACAGTTTTTCCGTCTACTTCGACTTTTGCCTCTGAAACGCGCTGGATGACAAATCGCATGCTGCTCTCTCCAATTGTTAAATAATTCACAAATTGACAGGAAATTCAAAATGGGCATTATCAGGAACTGGACTGCACACAGAAAGGATCATTTTTTGCTGTGAAATTTCGAGGAGATCCACTTTGTAATGCGATGCCCAAAGATCATTTTCAGAGCAGAACCCGGCTGCCTGGTGTTGTATTTTCCCTCTTTTGCCTCATGCATTAGAATGCTTCTGCCCTCTTCCACGTACGCCGTATTGATATACTCGTTCGTATTTGTGGAAAGACCTTTAGAGCGCAGGAAATGGTTCGTTATACGGCTCAGGATTGAATAGAATGTCGCAAACAGCGGCACGCCGATAATCCATCCGCCGATTCCGAAAATTCCGCCGAACAAAAGGATCGAGAAAATGACCCAGAAGCTTGAAAGACCGGTCGAGGAACCGAGGATCATGGGCCCTAAGATGTTTCCGTCAAACTGCTGCAGGATAAAGACAAAAATCAGGAAAATCAGGGACTGCAGCGGATCTATCATAAAGACAAGGATACTGCCGATGATCGCTCCGACATAGGGACCGAAAATCGGAACGATATTGGTGACGCCTACAATAAAGGACATCAGCACCGGATACGGTGTTCCGATGATCGAAGTACCGATGAAACAGATGATTCCGATCAGCAGCGAATCTATGATCTTGCCGATGAAGAATCCCGTAAAGGTGTGATGGATGAATCGGAACTCTCCCACCACCTCATTGGCGATGCTCTCCTTGAAAAACGCATAGGCGAGCTTTTTGCCCTGTGCGCAGAAGGATTCCTTGGAATTGAGGACATAGACCGAAACAATGATGCCGATAAAGAAATTGAGAAGCATCCGGATGACGTTCCATGTGTTTCGGGAAACAGACTGTATAATCGATGTTATGTTCGGCAGGATCCGATTATTGATAAATGCTTCGATCTGCACGTAGGCGCTGTTAATGAACTGCGTGACGGTGTTGCCGGCCTCCTCATTGACATTGGAAAGCTTATCGTTGATGAAATTGGTTACATTCGTGACATAGGTAGGCAGACTGACAGCAATGCTCTGAATGCTGGCAATGAGCTGCGGCACAATGATCATGATCGTGCCGACGAGAATGATCAGGAAGAACGCCATAGTCAGAAGAATGGAAATTTTCCGCATGATATTCCACCACTTCCGGTTATGGACGTCATCCACGTTGGCGCCGGCTTTTTTAAACATTGGGCGCAGGATCTTTTGTTCAATAAAATTGAGGACAGGCGTCAGGATATAGCCGAGAACCACGCCGTAAACAACGGCCATGAGCGTATGCGTGATGCGGCTTAGGCCTGCCAGGAAACTCCCGCCGTGGAAAAGGAAAAAATAGAAAAGAATACTCGAGGCAATGACCAGAAAAGCGGTGATTCCCCAGGCAATGTATTTTTTGTTGATCCTGAATTTCATACTATCTATTGCTCTTAGTTTATAACTCAAAAGACAAAATGCATCTTTATCAGTATACCAGTTTGCCATATGAAATGCCAGACCGGTTAAACTGTGCTAAAATGTTACCGGACAGTGTGATTACAGGAGGAATTATGCAGTCTTTTACAAAGAACGAGACGTATCATGAACAGCAGGATAATCGGAATACGCTGAAAATGCGGGAAATTCTTGCAGTGCTGCCGCCCTTCCTGAAACAGTTCTTCCGGGGCATATCCGATCGCACATCAGCAAGAACAAGACTTGCCTACGCTTACGACCTGCATGTGTTCTTCACGTATCTGCACGACAACAATCCGGAGCTTCGCAAAAAAGAGATCCGTGAATACCCGCTCGACATCCTGAACCA
>CACZQP010000207.1 GCA_902783385.1 uncultured Lachnospiraceae bacterium
CAGTTTGCAGCGGACTCCTACGATGCCATCTATGCCATCAAGGCTGCCGCAGAAGAAGCGGGTGTCACACCTTCCATGAGCATCTCCGAGACCTGCGAAGCCATGAAGGGCGCAATGACAAAGGTTACGGTCACCGGCCTGACTTCCCAGAGCATGAGCTGGGAGGCAAGCGGCGAGCCGAATAAGGAACCCAAGGCTGTCGTCATTAAGAACGGTGCATATGTGAGTGCGCAGTAAGACGGCCGGCGTTTAGTCATTCGACAATCAGCCATAAGGGCCCGGTCCTGCTGCGGCAGGCCCGGGCCTTGCCATATCTTCAGAGAAAAACCCCTGCGGGTGTGGTATGATAATAATACTATTCCAAGCTGCGTCAATTTTACGGAAAATGCCGGAGAACAGGATATGCAGAGCTTTTTTACCTCACTGGTTAACGGACTGAGTCTGGGCAGCATTTACGCGATCATCGCCCTCGGATATACGATGGTCTACGGCATCGCGAAGATGCTGAATTTTGCCCACGGTGATTTCATTATGGTTGGCGGCTTCGCGGTCTTTACCGCGGCGACGACGATGGGGCTGCATCCGGTCCTTGCGATCCTGATCGCCATGGTCGTCTGTACCGTCATCGGCGTGACGACGGAGCGGATTGCCTACCGCCCGCTTCGCGGGGCGGCATCGCCCCTGGCAGTGCTCATCACCGCGATCGGCGTCAGCTATTTCCTGCAGAATGTAGCGCTTTTGATTTTCGGCGCAAATGCGAGGTCCTTCACATCGGTCGTTCCGTGGAAGGGCGTTAATGTAGGCGGCGTGCAGATCCAGGGCGTCACGATCGTGACGATCATCACCAGCATTCTGATTCTGACGCTTTTGCAGCTCTTTGTGCATCACACAAAGGAGGGGCAGGCAATGCTTGCGGTCGCACAGGACCGCGGCGCGGCGACGCTGATGGGAATCAACGTCAACCGCACGATCACGCTCACCTTTGCAATCGGATCCGCCCTTGCGGCGGTTGCGGGCGCGCTTTTGTGCAGCGCCTATCCGCAGCTGACGCCCTATACCGGCGCCATGCCCGGCATCAAGGCATTCGTCGCCGCGGTCCTTGGCGGGATCGGCTCGATTCCCGGCGCGATGATCGGCGGACTCATGCTCGGCGTCATCGAGATCCTGAGCCGCACCTACATTTCCTCGCAGCTGTCGGATGCGATCGTGTTCGGCATCCTGATCATTGTGCTGCTCGTCAGGCCCGCGGGGATCCTCGGTCACAACATTCAGGAGAAGGTGTGAGTATGACAAAACTGAAGAGAAACCATCTGTTTACTTATATCCTTGTGATCGCCTTCCATATCGCCGTGGAGGTCATGCTGCGCATGGGGCTTCTGACCAGCCATCTGCAGGGACTGCTCGTGCCGATGGTCTATTACGCGATCGTTGCCGTCGGCCTGAATCTCTGCGTCGGCATCCTCGGCGAGCTGAGCCTCGGACACGCCGGCTTTATGTGCGTCGGCGCCTTTTCCAGCGCGCTCTTTTCCAATCTCACGAAGGAGACGCTTCCCGCCGCACCGCGGTTTTTGATCGCGTTTGTGATCGGTATTGCTTTCGCGGCGCTCTTCGGATTCCTGATCGGCATTCCGGTGCTGCGCTTAAAGGGCGACTATCTTGCGATCGTCACGCTCGCGTTCGGCGAGATCATCAAAAACATCGTCAATGCGGTCTATCTGGGAACGGATGAGAACGGCGTGCACATTTCCTTAAAGAATGCGATGGGCATGGGGCTTGCGCCGGAGGGGAAGGTCCTGATCAACGGACCGATGGGCATCACCGGAACGCCGCGCAATGCAAATTTCACCATTGCAGTCATCGTGCTGCTCATCGCCCTGTTTATCGTACAAAACCTCATAGATTCCCGCGACGGCCGCGCGATCATGTCCATCCGTGACAACGTCATCGCGGCGGAATCCATCGGGATCCCGGTCGTGCGCTACAAGATGCTGGCCTTTACGATCTCCGCAGCTATTGCGGGCGCGGCGGGCGTTCTGTTTGCGCACAACATCTCGACGCTCCAGGCGACCAGCCAGTATTTCGGCTACAACGTCTCAATCATGATTCTGGTTTACGTCGTGCTCGGCGGGATCGGCAGCATCCGCGGAAGCGTTGTCGCCGCCATGATCCTTTACCTTCTGCCGGAGATGCTGCGCGGCCTGAACAAATACCGCATGCTGATTTACTCGATCGTCCTGATTGTCATCATGATCATCAACTGGTCTCCGGCGATCCGCAGCTGGCGCGAAAAGACCTTTGGAAGAAAGGAGAGGAGGCAGGAAGCATGAGCGAGCATCTTCTTCAGGTGGATCACCTGTCCATTACCTTCGGCGGTCTGCGCGCGGTGGACGATGTGAGTCTTTCGATCGACCGGGGAGAGCTGTACGGTCTGATCGGACCCAACGGCGCCGGGAAAACGACAGTGTTTAATCTGCTGACCGGCGTCTATAAACCGACGGAAGGTATTGTCCGTCTGGATGGCCAGGACATCACGGGA